>NZ_JAPNMC010000004.1:0-399944 GCF_026627565.1 Enterobacter cloacae complex sp. 2022EL-00788
GTAATGACATGGTATCTCTCGCATCCCAGGGCATAAGCGACTCCATAAACGGGTTCTTATGCCTTAGTTGTAAGTGTCTACCATGTCCCCGAACAAGTGTTCACTATGTCCCCGGACCGTACACCCCAGAGGGGAGAGGGAATAAAAAGCTTATTCGTCTTCCAGGTAGGTGTAACCGTACAGACCCGCTTCAAACTCTTCCAGGAACTGCTGCTGCAGCGCATCGTCCAGACCGGTGTTTTTCACCTGGTCGCGGAACTGGGTGAGCAGTTTTTTCGGATCCAGCTGCACGTATTCGAGCATGTCAGCCACGGTATCCCCTTCGTCGGACAGCTCAACCTCCACGCTGCCGTCAGGGAAGACAAACACGTCAACCGCTTCGGTATCGCCGAACAGGTTGTGCATGTTGCCGAGGATCTCCTGATACGCGCCGACCATAAAGAAGCCCAGCATTGGCGGGTTCTCAGGATCGTATTCCGGCATCGGCATGGTGGTCGCGATACCGTCGCCATCCACGTAGTGATCGATAGCGCCATCGGAATCACAGGTGATGTCCAGCAGCACGGCACGGCGTTCCGGCGCGTGGTTCAGCCCTTCCAGCGGCAGAACCGGGAACAGCTGGTCGATACCCCAGGCATCCGGCATAGACTGGAACAGGGAGAAGTTGACGTACATCTTATCCGCCATACGCTCCTGCAGTTCGTCGATGATCGGACGGTGCGCGCGGTTGCTCGGGTCGAGCTGTTTCTGCACTTCATGGCACATGTTCAGATAGAGCTGCTCCGCCCACGCGCGCTCCTGCAGGCTGAAGGTGCCTGAAGAGTAGCCGACGTGAATGTCGTGCAAATCCATCTGGCTGTCGTGCAGCCACTCGCGCAGGGAACGGCGCGTGCCCGGCTCGTGCATCTCCTGCCAGGTTTCCCACATGCTCTGCAGGGAACGCGGGGCATCGTCCTGCGGAGGCGTCGCTTCGGTGATTTCGCTACGCTCAACGCCGATGATGTTCGAAACCAGCACCGTATGGTGCGCGGTGACCGCGCGGCCGGACTCGGTGATTACCGTTGGATGCGGCAGGCCGTGCTCTTCACAGGCATCGCCAATCGCCCAGATGATGTTGTTGGCGTATTCGTTCAGTCCGTAGTTTACGGAGCAGTCAGACTGCGAGCGGGTACCTTCATAGTCCACGCCCAGGCCGCCGCCCACGTCGAAGCACTGAATATTCACGCCGAGCTTGTGCAGCTCAACGTAGAAACGCGCTGACTCACGCACGCCAGTGGCGATATCGCGGATGTTGGCCATCTGCGAGCCGAGGTGGAAGTGCAGCAGCTGAATGCTGTCCAGACGGCCGCGCTCGCGCAGGATTTCCACCAGCTGTAACACCTGGTTCGCCGCAAGGCCGAACTTGGATTTTTCGCCGCCGGAGGACTGCCATTTACCGGAGCCCTGCGACGCCAGACGCGCACGCACGCCAAGGCGCGGCACCACGTTCAGGCGCTCGGCCTCTTCCAGAACGATGGCGATTTCGGTCATCTTTTCGATCACCAGATAGACCTTGTGGCCCATCTTCTCGCCGATCAGCGCCAGACGAATGTATTCACGGTCTTTATAGCCGTTACAGACGATCACCGACCGGGTCATGCCCGCGTGGGCCAGGACCGCCATCAGCTCCGCTTTAGAACCCGCTTCGAGGCCCAGCGGTTCGCCGGAGTGGATCAGGGATTCAATCACGCGGCGGTGCTGGTTCACCTTGATCGGGTAAACGAGGAAATAGTCGCCGTTATAGCCATACGATTCGCGCGCGCGTTTGAACGCGGCGTTGATGGAACGCAGGCGGTGTTGCAGGATCTGCGGGAAGCAGAACAGTGCAGGCAGGCGCTGGCCCTGCGCTTCACGGGCTTTCACCAGCTTAGCGAGATCCACGCGCGCTTCCGGTACGTCCGGGTCTGGGCAGACGGTGATGTGGCCCAGCTCGTTGACGTCGTAGTAGTTATTGCCCCACCAGGCAATATTGTAAGTGCGCAGCATCTTGCTGGCTTCCTGGGAGCTCATCGCAACCTCCTGCATAGAACGTAGTACACCCTGTTCGCCTGCTGACGAAGGCGAAAGCGAAGACATGTCGTCAGACATAGCGAACCTCAACTCTTTGTATTAAGTGTAAAACAGTTGACTACTATCGCAGCGTTATACGGCGATAACAACCCATTAACGGCTCCATTTCCCAGCAGAGTATGCTGAAATCCAGACCGTGCGACCGGTTTCTTATTCATATCATTGTAAAACACGTATCCGAACTCTGTATGACAAGGTTCGGCGAAACCACGAGAAAACTCCTGTATTAACAAGAGCGCCCTTGTTCAGTTTTCACAAAGCGTGACCGGCTCTAGAATCCTGAGAAGCGCCGAGATGGGTATAACATCGGCAGGTTTGCAGACTAGAAATGCGGGTTGCGGGAATCAAATGCGCGCCAGAACGGCTGCGCTGAATTAGCGGAAAACGATGGTTCATTATCTCGTATCACCTCCACGGCCGCCTCTGCTGAAACGGACCACAAGCCAAAGCTAAAAGTTCACTGCTTAACCCGGCTGGAAGTGGCGACACGATGAGTTCATCGAGCGCTTGTTTTATATGAGCCGCGCGCCGCGTTTTATACCGAGAAGGGTGGAAAAAAGCAAAACAAAAATGCGCGGGTTGCCAGCGCCGTCAGGAATAATTTCCAGCTGTGTTTTCAACGCAGTGAGAGTTCGGTCAAAAAAAACTGGAAATCGGGCGAAGAAGTGACCTAAAATAGCCGTCCAGATGTTAATCCATCCATACTGATTAACACTCAGACTGCCAGTGTCAAAATCCTGCAGGCCTTGGTAGAATTATCTCCTTTGGCTATTCCACACAGCAGCTTGAGCTAACCAAATTCCTCTTAGGTGAAATATAACATGGCAAAACACCTGTTTACGTCCGAGTCTGTATCAGAAGGACATCCTGATAAAATTGCTGACCAAATCTCCGATGCGGTGCTGGATGCGATCCTCGCGCAGGATCCTAAAGCGCGCGTAGCGTGTGAAACCTATGTCAAAACCGGCATGGTTCTGGTTGGCGGTGAGATCACCACCAGCGCATGGGTTGATATCGAAGAGATCACCCGTAATACGGTGCGTGAGATCGGCTATGTGCATTCTGATATGGGCTTTGATGCCAACTCCTGCGCAGTACTGAGCGCGATTGGCAAACAGTCTCCGGACATCAACCAGGGCGTTGACCGTGCCGATCCGCTGGAACAGGGCGCGGGCGACCAGGGCCTGATGTTCGGCTACGCAACCAACGAAACCGACGTGCTAATGCCGGCACCTGTGACCTACGCACACCGCCTGGTGCAGCGTCAGGCTGAAGTACGTAAAAACGGCACCCTGCCGTGGCTGCGTCCGGATGCGAAAAGCCAGGTGACCTTCCAGTATGACGACGGCAAAATCGTCGGTATCGATGCCGTGGTGCTCTCCACTCAGCATGCCGAAGATATTGACCAGAAATCCCTGCAGGAAGCGGTGATGGAAGAGATCATCAAGCCGGTTCTGCCGACCGAATGGCTGAGCTCTGCGACCAAATTCTTCATCAACCCAACCGGACGCTTTGTTATCGGCGGCCCAATGGGCGACTGCGGCCTGACCGGTCGTAAGATCATCGTTGATACCTACGGCGGCATGGCGCGTCACGGTGGCGGTGCCTTCTCCGGTAAAGATCCGTCTAAGGTTGACCGTTCTGCCGCGTACGCTGCACGTTATGTTGCGAAAAACATCGTTGCTGCGGGCCTGGCTGACCGCTGTGAGATTCAGGTTTCCTACGCTATCGGCGTGGCTGAGCCAACCTCCATTATGGTTGAAACCTTCGGCACGGAAAAAGTGCCTTCTGAACAGCTGACCCTGCTGGTGCGCGAGTTCTTCGACCTGCGTCCATACGGCCTGATTCAGATGCTGGATCTGCTGCACCCAATCTACCAGGAAACCGCCGCGTACGGTCACTTTGGTCGCGAACATTTCCCATGGGAAAAAACCGACAAAGCCGCTCTGCTGCGTGAGGCTGCCGGTCTGAAGTAACCGATCGCTAAATGCGTTAAACTGGCCAGCCTTTGCGCTGGCCTTTTTTATGTCATGTGGCGGCGCAAAGCCGCATAACATGGAACCGATTACACCTCATGCTTCGCGCTCCGCTTTCAGATTAATCTCTTTGCACAATCGCCTTTCTTCTGCTGTTACATTTCCTTTCAGTTAAGTCTGAAATTCATGCAAACGCGATGCACATCAATTAATTTACCTCTATATTTTCAAAGCTTTAATTATTTTTACGGTTACAGGTTAGTGTAACCGATTACACCATTGTGATTTGTCTCACATATTTTTATGGGTCGCTCACCTACCCTTAACATTGATAAAACTGATAACCAAACTGGAGGGCATAATGCCTGACAATAATAAACAGGGGCGTACGTCCAATAAGGCAATGACGTTCTTCGTCTGCTTCCTTGCCGCTCTGGCAGGATTACTCTTTGGCCTGGATATTGGCGTAATTGCCGGTGCATTACCTTTCATCACCGAAGAGTTCCAGATTAGCGCACACACTCAGGAATGGGTGGTTAGCTCGATGATGTTCGGTGCCGCCGTTGGCGCGGTCGGCAGCGGCTGGCTCTCCTTTAAGCTCGGGCGTAAAAAGAGCCTGATGATCGGCGCGATCCTGTTCGTTGCCGGCTCGCTGTTCTCTGCTGCGGCGCCTAACGTTGAGGTTCTGATCCTCTCCCGCGTGCTGCTGGGTCTGGCGGTGGGCGTCGCGTCTTATACCGCTCCGCTTTACCTGTCTGAAATCGCGCCGGAAAAAATTCGCGGCAGCATGATTTCCATGTACCAGCTGATGATTACCATCGGTATTCTGGGCGCTTATCTTTCCGATACGGCGTTCAGCTACAGCGGCGCATGGCGCTGGATGCTGGGTGTGATCATCATTCCTGCCATCCTGCTGCTGATCGGCGTCTTCTTCCTGCCGGACAGCCCGCGCTGGTTTGCCGCCAAGCGCCGCTTCCACGATGCGGAACGGGTGCTCTTACGCCTGCGCGATACCAGCGCAGAGGCGAAGAACGAGCTGGAAGAGATCCGCGAAAGCCTGAAGATTAAACAGTCTGGCTGGGCGCTGTTCAAAGAGAACAGCAACTTCCGCCGCGCGGTGTTCCTTGGCGTGCTGTTACAGGTAATGCAGCAGTTCACCGGGATGAACGTCATCATGTATTACGCGCCAAAAATCTTCGAGCTGGCGGGTTACACCAACACCACCGAGCAGATGTGGGGCACCGTTATCGTCGGTCTGACCAACGTGCTGGCGACCTTCATTGCCATCGGCCTGGTTGACCGCTGGGGACGTAAGCCAACCCTGACGCTGGGCTTCCTGGTGATGGCTATCGGTATGGGCGTGCTGGGCACCATGATGCACATGGGCATTCACTCCCCAACCGCGCAGTACTTCGCCGTGGCGATGCTGCTGATGTTTATCGTTGGTTTTGCGATGAGTGCCGGTCCGCTGATTTGGGTGCTGTGCTCTGAGATCCAGCCGCTGAAAGGGCGTGACTTTGGTATCACCTGCTCCACCGCGACCAACTGGATTGCCAACATGATCGTCGGCGCAACGTTCCTGACCATGCTCAACACCCTGGGTAACGCCAACACCTTCTGGGTCTACGCCGGTCTGAACCTGTTCTTTATTGTTCTTACCGTCTGGCTGGTTCCTGAAACCAAGCACGTTTCACTGGAACACATCGAACGTAACCTGATGAAAGGTCGTCCTCTGCGCGAAATCGGCGCACACGACTAATCCTCCTGCGGGAGGCGCCTCTTGCGCCTCCCCGCTTCCCGCTTTATGCTCTGCCCCTATGAAAGCTCCCCGTCTCCCCATCGCCATTCAGCAAGCCGTTATGCGCAGCCTGCGGGAAAAACTCGCCCAGGCCAACCTGAAGCTCGGCCGCAATTATCCTGAACCTAAGCTGGTCTATCAGCAGCGGGGAACCGCGGCGGGTACCGCCTGGCTGGAATCCTATGAGATCCGCCTGAACCCGGTTCTGATGATGGAAAACCAGCAGGCGTTCATTGAGGAGGTGGTACCGCACGAGCTGGCCCATCTTCTGGTGTGGAAACACTTTGGCCGCGTCGCACCGCACGGCAAAGAGTGGAAGTGGATGATGGAGGCGGTGCTTGGCGTTCCGGCGCGCCGCACGCATCAGTTCGAGCTGGAATCGGTACGCCGCAATACGTTTCCCTACCGCTGCCGGTGCCAGCAGCATCAGCTCACCGTCCGGCGTCACAACCGGGTGGTGCGCGGCGAGGCCACCTACCGCTGCGTGAAGTGCGGCGAACCGCTGGTTGCAGAGTAATCAATTGAACGATCAGGAACTTTCATGATCTGCCTGATTGCATACGGGAACAACATTCGTTACGTTGCGGGCTCGTTTTGACACGGAGTGTAAGATGTCCCGTAATGTTTCTCTCGCGGTCGCGTTTCTGGCGACGGCGCTCTCCGGCCATGCTCTGGCCGACGGTATTCACAGTTTCTCTCAGGCAAAAACCGCAGGCGTAAAGATTAACGCCGACGTGCCGGGTGATTTCTACTGCGGGTGCAAAATTAACTGGCAGGGGAAAAAAGGGGTCGTTGACCTTGAGTCCTGCGGCTATAAGGTACGCAAGAACGAGAACCGCGCCAGCCGAATCGAATGGGAACACGTTGTTCCGGCCTGGCAGTTTGGCCACCAGCGCCAGTGCTGGCAGGATGGCGGACGCAAAAACTGCGCGAAAGATCCGGTATACCGCCAGATGGAAAGCGATATGCATAACCTGCAGCCCGCCGTGGGCGAGGTAAACGGCGATCGCGGTAACTTCATGTACAGCCAGTGGAACGGTGGCGAAGGCCAGTACGGCCAGTGCGCCATGAAGGTGGACTTCAAGGAGAAAGTCGCCGAACCCCCTGCCCGCGCGCGCGGCAGCATCGCCCGTACCTATTTCTATATGCGCGATCGCTACGATCTCAACCTTTCCCGCCAGCAGACGCAGCTGTTCAACGCATGGGATAAGCAGTATCCGGTGACGGACTGGGAATGCCAGCGCGACGAACGTATCGCCAAAGTCCAGGGGAATCATAACCCTTACGTCCAGCGGGCTTGCCAGGCGCAAAAGAGCTAACCTACACTACGGCAATTCGCTTATATCGCATGACACATGGAATTTCTGACTATGCGCATCCCCCGCATTTACCATCCTGAACTGATTACCGCCGGCGGCGAAATCGCCCTGTCTGACGACGCAGCACACCACGTAGGCCGCGTGCTGCGCATGGGTGCCGGCCAGGCGCTCCAGCTGTTCGACGGCTCAAATCAGGTTTTCGACGCTGAAATTACGCGCGCCGACAAAAAAAGCGTACACGTCAAGGTGCTGCGTGGCGAAGTGGACGACCGTGAATCCCCCCTTCACATTCATCTGGGTCAGGTGATGTCGCGCGGGGAAAAGATGGAGTTCACCATTCAGAAATCCATTGAACTGGGTGTAAGCCTCATTACGCCACTTTTTTCTGAGCGCTGCGGCGTTAAACTGGATGCGGAACGTCTGAATAAGAAGATCCAGCAGTGGCAGAAAATTGCCATTGCGGCCTGCGAACAGAGCGGCCGCAACCGTATCCCGGAGATCCGCCCGGCGATGGATCTGGAGGACTGGTGTGCAGAAGAGGAAAGCGGGCTTAAGCTTAATCTTCATCCGCGCGCCAGCGCCAGCATCAACACGCTGCCGCTGCCCGTTGAGCGCGTACGCCTGCTGATTGGCCCGGAAGGCGGCCTGTCGGCTGACGAAATTGCCATGACGGGGCGTTACCAGTTTACTGATATTCTGTTGGGACCTCGCGTTCTGCGCACTGAGACAACGGCACTCACAGCCATTACCGCGCTACAGGTACGGTTTGGCGATCTGGGTTGACCCATTAACGGAGAAGAAGATGATCAAGCTCGGCATCGTGATGGACCCCATCGCAAACATTAACATCAAGAAAGATTCCAGCTTCGCCATGCTGCTGGAAGCGCAGCGTCGCGGCTATGAACTCCACTATATGGAGATGAACGATCTTTACCTGATCAACGGTGAAGCCCGCGCGCGCACCCGCATCGTTAACGTCGAGCAGAACTACGACAAATGGTACGAGTTTGGCACCGAGCAGGATATTGCCCTTGCCGATCTCAACGTCATCCTGATGCGTAAAGATCCGCCGTTCGACACCGAATACATCTACAGCACATATATCCTTGAGCGCGCCGAGGAGAAAGGGACGCTGATCGTCAACAAGCCGCAGAGCCTGCGCGACTGTAACGAGAAGCTTTACACCGCCTGGTTCTCTGACCTGACGCCGGAAACGCTGGTGACCCGCAGCAAGGCGCAGCTGAAAGAGTTCTGGCAGAAGCACGGCGATATCATCATGAAGCCGCTGGACGGCATGGGCGGCGCGTCTATCTTCCGCGTGAAGGAAGGCGATCCGAACATCGGCGTCATTGCCGAAACGCTGACCGAGCTGGGTACCCGCTACTGCATGGCGCAGAACTATCTGCCGGCCATTAAAGACGGTGACAAACGCGTGCTGGTGGTAGATGGCGAGCCGGTGCCTTACTGCCTGGCGCGTATCCCGCAGGGCGGCGAAACCCGCGGCAACCTGGCGGCCGGCGGTCGCGGCGAACCGCGTCCGTTGAGCGAAAGCGACTGGGAAATTGCCCGCCGCGTCGGCCCTACGCTGAAAGCCAAAGGCCTGATCTTCGTTGGCCTCGATATCATCGGCGATCGCCTGACCGAAGTGAACGTCACCAGCCCGACCTGCATTCGTGAAATCGAAGCGGAATTCCCGATCTCGATCACCGGAATGCTGATGGACGCTATCGAAAAACGTTTACAGAAATAACCTGTGACAGCGCCTGTGTTTATCCCCATACTGGGCGCTGTCGCTTTTTAAACCAGGAAACAGTACCTCTGACAATGAATTTACAGCATCACTTTCTTATTGCCATGCCTGCTCTCCAGGATCCGATTTTCCGCCGCGCCGTTGTTTATATTTGTGAATACAATGAAGACGGCGCGATGGGGATTATCATCAATAAACCGCTGGAAAACCTGCAGGTTGAGGGGATCCTGGACAAGCTGAAAATCACCGCTGAAGATCGTCTGCCGGAAATCCGTCTCGATAAACCGGTGATGCTGGGCGGCCCGCTTGCAGAAGATCGTGGCTTTATCCTTCACACTCCGCCGGTTTTCTCATCCAGCATTCGTATCTCCGATAACACCGTTGTCACCACCTCCCGCGACGTGCTCGAAACGCTGGGTACCGCAATGCAGCCTTCTGAAGTGCTGGTCGCGCTCGGCTACGCCTCCTGGGAAAAAGGCCAGCTGGAACAAGAGATTCTGGACAACGCCTGGCTGACGGCCCCTGCGGATATGAACATCCTGTTTAAAACCCCTATCGCCGATCGCTGGCGTGACGCGGCAAAGCTGATTGGCATTGATATTCTGACCATGCCTGGCGTTGCGGGGCACGCGTAATGAGCGGCACCCTTCTAGCCTTCGACTTCGGTACCAAAAGCATTGGCGTCGCCGTTGGTCAACGCATCACCGGTACGGCTCGCCCGCTCGCGGCGCTGAAGGCCAACGACGGCACGCCGGACTGGAACCTCATTGAGCGCCTGCTCAAGGAGTGGCAGCCGGACGACGTAATTGTTGGGCTACCGCTGAACATGGACGGCACCGAGCAGCCGCTCACCGCCCGCGCGCGCAAGTTCGCGAACAAAATTCATGGCCGCTTCGGCGTCTCCGTAAAGCTGCACGACGAACGCCTGAGCACCGTCGAAGCGCGTGCTGGCCTGTTCGAGCACGGCGGTTTCCGGGCGCTGAACAAAGGCAGCGTTGATTCGGCCTCTGCCGTCATCATCCTCGAAAGCTATTTCGAACAGGGTTACTGAGCGCCGGGGCCTACAGCCGCCCCTGCGCCCGTCGCTCCGCCAGGCTCTGCTCAAAGTTCTGCATACCCGCCTGCTGTCCGGTTTGAATAATGCCCGGCAGTTGCCACGTTTTGCCTTCGCGGATCAGGTTTGCCGCCGCCGGGGTATTCACCAGTAGCTCATACAGCGCCACGCGCCCGCCCTGAACGTCCTGACGCAGCTTCTGAGCCAGCACCGCACGCAGGCTTCCCGCCAGCTGATTACGCACCGGATCTTTCTCCTGCGCCGGAAAGATATCCACCAGGCGCTCAATTGCCTGCGCCGCACCGCGCGTATGCAGCGTGGCTAACACCAGATGCCCGGTCTCAGCCGCCGTCAGCGCCAGGCGGATAGTTTCGCTGTCGCGCAGCTCGCCAAGCAAAATGACATCCGGATCTTCACGCAGCGCGCTGCGCAGCGCCTCGGCAAAGGACGGGCTGTGCTGGCCTATTTCCCGCTGCTGGATCAGACAGCGTTCGCTCTGGTACCTGAACTCCACCGGATCTTCCAGGGTAAGAATATGGCCGTCCGTATGGTGATTGAGAAAATCGACCATTGCTGCAAGCGTCGTTGACTTCCCGCTGCCGGTTGCGCCGGTGACCAGAATCAGACCATCGTCATTGCACAGTAGCGCCGGGATCGTTCGCGGCACGCCTAACGTGGAGAGCTGCGGGCACGCCAGCGGCAACAGCCGCAGCGCGATCGAAACGCCCTGCATATGCCTGAACGCGCTGCCGCGCAGACGCTGATTGCCCGCGACGGTAACGGCAAAATCCACCTGCCCGCTCGCCCACCATGCGCCCTGCTGCTCGTCGTTGAGCCACGCTTTCAATAACGCCTCCACGTCCGGGGGCGGAAACGGCGCGGGTTCAAGGCGCCCCGCTCTGCGCCAGCGCGGCGGCGAATCACTGCACAAGTGTAGATCGGAGACGTTATGCTTTACACTAAGGGCCACAATTTCTTCCACATCCATAGACTACTCCTCGGAAAATGAACGACATTGCGCATAACCTGGCACAGGTCCGGGACAAAATCTCAGCCGCTGCAACGCGTTGCGGCCGTGCTTCAGAAGAAATTACCTTGCTTGCAGTCAGCAAAACCAAGCCTGCGAGCGCCATCGCAGAAGCGATTGCCGCCGGCCATCGCGCGTTTGGCGAAAACTACGTGCAGGAAGGCGTGGATAAAATTCGCTATTTCCGGGAACAGGGTAATACGGACCTGCAATGGCACTTTATCGGTCCGCTACAGTCGAACAAAAGCCGTCTGGTGGCAGAGCACTTCGACTGGTGCCACACCCTCGATCGCCTGCGCATTGCTACCCGTCTGAACGACCAGCGTCCGGCGGAGCTGCCCGCGCTTAACGTGCTGATTCAAATCAATATCAGTGATGAAAACAGCAAGTCCGGCATTGCGCTGAGCGAGCTGAATGCGCTGGCGGCTGAGGTGGCGGCGCTGCCGCGCCTGACCCTGCGCGGGCTGATGGCAATTCCGGCGCCAGAGTCAAGTTATGAAAGGCAGTTTGCCGTGGCACAGCAAATGGCTGTAGCATTTGAGGCGCTTAAAGCGCGCTATGACACGGTAGACACGCTTTCTCTGGGCATGTCGGACGATATGGAAGCCGCCATCGCGGCAGGCAGTACCATGGTGCGCATCGGCACGGCAATTTTCGGTGCGCGCGATTACACCCAATAATAAGGAAAACTGAGGAACGCCATGAAGACGTTGACTTTCCTGCTCTCAACGGTGATTGAGCTGTACACGATGGCGCTGTTACTGCGCGTCTGGATGCAGTGGGCCCGCTGTGATTTTTACAACCCGTTCTCACAATTTATCGTGAAAATTACGCAGCCTGTTGTGGGGCCGCTTCGCCGCGTTATTCCGGCAATGGGGCCGATTGACAGCTCATCTCTGCTGATGGCGTTTATTCTGAGCGTTATCAAAGCGATCGTGCTGTTTATGGTCATTACCTTCCAGCCGATTATCTGGATTTCTGCCGTCCTGATCCTCGTGAAAACCGTCGGCCTGCTGATCTTCTGGGTCCTGCTGGTCATGGCAATCATGAGCTGGGTGAGCCGGGGCCGTAGCCCTGTGGAATACGCGCTGATTCAGCTCACTGAACCGCTGCTGCGTCCGATTCGCAGTCTGCTGCCGGCGATGGGCGGTATCGACTTCTCGCCGATGCTTCTCGTGCTGCTGCTGTACGTGCTCAATATGGGCATTGCGGAGCTGCTGCAGGCAACGGGCAATATGCTGCTGCCGGGGCTGTGGATGGCGTTATGAGTGCGGTAAGTACCTGCACCGACGGGCTGGTCTTACGGCTGTACATTCAGCCGAAAGCCAGCCGCGACAGCATTGTGGGGCTGCATGGCGACGAGTTAAAGGTCGCCATCACCGCCCCGCCGGTAGACGGTCAGGCGAATGCGCATCTGACCAAATATCTGGCTAAACAGTTTCGCGTTGCTAAAAGCCAGGTCATCATTGAAAAAGGTGAACTTGGGCGGCATAAACAGGTAAAAATCCTCAATCCGCAATCTATCCCGACGGAAGTCGCGGCTCTGACAGAACAGGACTAAACCATGGAGAAAGTTGTTCTCGCCACCGGTAACGCCGGTAAAGTGCGCGAGCTGGCCTCGCTATTAAATGATTTTGGGCTGGACGTGGTGGCTCAGACCGAGCTGGGCGTCGATTCCGCCGAAGAGACTGGCCTGACGTTTATCGAAAACGCCATTCTGAAAGCGCGCCACGCCGCGCAAATCACGGGGCTGCCTGCAATTGCCGATGACTCCGGCCTGGCGGTGGATTTTCTGGGTGGTGCGCCGGGCATTTACTCCGCCCGCTACTCC
This sequence comes from Enterobacter cloacae complex sp. 2022EL-00788, assembly GCF_026627565.1. Taxonomy (NCBI): domain Bacteria; kingdom Pseudomonadati; phylum Pseudomonadota; class Gammaproteobacteria; order Enterobacterales; family Enterobacteriaceae; genus Enterobacter; species Enterobacter cloacae complex sp. 2022EL-00788. The sequence goes on from NZ_JAPNMC010000004.1 coordinate 12,865, forward strand.
GGCGTGGACGCTACCGACCGGCAAAACCTGGAAAAGCTGCTCGTTGCCCTGAAGGACGTGCCTGACGAACAGCGTACCGCGCAGTTCCACTGCGTGCTGGTCTACATGCGTCACGCGGAAGATCCAACGCCAATCGTCTGCCACGGCAGCTGGCCGGGCGTGATTACCCGTGAGGCGACAGGCAGCGGCGGCTTTGGCTACGACCCGATTTTCTTTGTCCCCACCGAGGGCAAAACCGCTGCGGAACTGACCCGCGAAGAGAAAAGCGCGATTTCCCACCGTGGACGCGCCCTGAAACTGTTACTGGAAGCACTGCGTAATGGCTAATTTGCCGCCTCTGAGTCTTTATATTCATATCCCGTGGTGCGTGCAGAAATGTCCGTACTGCGATTTCAACTCGCACGCGCTGAAGGGCGAAGTGCCGCATGATGACTACGTTGCCCATCTGCTGGCCGACCTGGATGCCGATGTACCGTACGCGCAGGGACGTGAAGTAAAGACCATTTTTATTGGTGGCGGTACGCCGAGCCTGCTTTCAGGCCCGGCGATGCAGACGCTGCTGGACGGCGTGCGGTCGCGCCTGAATCTGGCAGCGGATGCTGAAATTACGATGGAAGCCAACCCCGGCACCGTTGAGGCCGACCGTTTTGTCGAGTATCAGCGCGCTGGCGTGAACCGTATCTCCATCGGCGTGCAGAGCTTTAGCGAGCCAAAGCTGAAGCGCCTGGGGCGCATTCACGGCCCGGAAGAGGCGAAGCGCGCGGCAAACCTGGCGACAGGGCTTGGCCTGCGCAGTTTTAACCTCGATCTGATGCACGGCCTGCCGGATCAGTCGCTGGAAGAGGCGCTGGACGATTTGCGCCAGGCGATTGCGCTGGCGCCGCCGCATCTGTCGTGGTATCAGCTGACCATTGAGCCGAACACCCTGTTTGGTTCCCGTCCACCGGTGCTGCCGGACGACGACGCGCTGTGGGATATCTTCGAGCAGGGCCACCGGCTGTTAACCGCTGCGGGCTATGAGCAATATGAAACGTCTGCCTATGCGAAGCCGGGATATCAGTGTCAGCACAACCTGAACTACTGGCGATTTGGCGACTATCTGGGGATTGGCTGCGGCGCGCACGGCAAAGTGACCTTCCCGGACGGGCGAATACTGCGCACCGCCAAAACGCGCCATCCGCGCGGGTATATGGAAGGTCGTTATCTCGAACGTCAGCACGACGTCGAGGCGGCGGATAAGCCGTTTGAGTTCTTTATGAACCGCTTCCGCCTGCTGGAAGCCGCACCGCGTAAAGAGTTTGCGCGCTATACCGGACTGCCGGAATCGGTGATTCGCCCGCAGATTGACGAGGCGCTGGCGCAGGGGTATCTCACGGAATGTGAGGAATACTGGCAGATCACCGAGCACGGCAAGCTGTTCTTAAACTCCCTTCTTGAGCTGTTCCTCGCCGAAGAATCTGAAGGCTGATTCAGGATTTTGCATCCCGTTCTGCCGGCTGAGGGAAAGGCTGGCAGAGTGTGGGGATGGAAATTATACGTTCATACGCAAAGCAGCTCAGACGCGAGCTCACACAGGAAGAAAGACGGCTTTGGTATTTACTGCGCAGCCGCCGTTTCGAAAATTATAAATTTCGCCGACAACATCCGGCAGGCAACTATATTCTCGATTTCGCCTGCTGCGCGGCTCGTCTGGCTATTGAACTGGACGGCGGACAGCATAATGAAAATCAGGAATACGATCGTCAAAGGACGTTGTGGTTAAACCAAAAGGGCTGGCACGTCATTCGATTCTGGAACAATGAACTTTGGAATAATGAAGAGGCGGTGCTAGAAAAGATCCTTGAAACGCTGCAGGCGCTGCAACCCTCACCCCGGCCCTCTCCCTGAAAGGGAGAGGGAGCAAACTATTCCCTCGCCCCTTTGGGGAGAGGGTTAGGGTGAGGGGTGAAGTTAATTACTTCAGCGTCCCCACCAGCGCCTTTCTGCTATCTTCCAGCGACACCACGCGTTTACACACGTCTTTGCCGAACTGCTGGAAATCGGCTTCCTGATTCTTCCACTCGTTCTGAATCGAGGTTTGCAGTCCGCCCAGGCTGCCCAGCACGCCCTGCAAAGGGTTACCGCCGCCTTTCAGCACCGCTTTGGCGCCCATCTCGTTAATGCTGTCCTGGAGAATGCCGCCCATCGCCTGGTTCACCAGCTGCTGGCCGTCGGCGCGCACCTGGTCGATCGCCTTATAGTGGAACGTCAGGCCGTCGGAGCGGGTTTCGATAATTCGGTTCATCTGCTCTTTCAGCTGCTTATCCAGCTTCGTCAGGCGGGTGCGCATATTGCTGCTTTCTCCCACCTCTTTGGTGATGATTTTATCCAGCGCCACGCGCCCCTTCTCAACGCGGGTCAGCGCGCCGTCGTTGATCCACGGCAGCGCGGTACGCAGCTCGGCCTGGTAATCCTTCGCCTGTTCACGCTGGGCGGCCGTCAGGTTTTGCGGCTTGCCGTTAAAGGTGACGTTACCCTCCGGCGTAATCACCAGATTGCCGTTCTCGCCTTTAACCTGCACGGTTTGCGGGCTTAACACCACGTCGTCACGCGGGGTGACGCTACATTTATACTCCGCATGGGCGGTGGAACCGATTGCCAGTAAAGCAACAGCCAGCAACGTTTTGCGCATCTTTAACACTCCCTCAGACAAAATGGGCCAGCTAATGCTGGCCCCTGACTTCTTTATTAGTCCCACCAAACGTCGAAAAGTTCGCTGACGCGAACATCTTCCAGCTTGTGGTCTTCAAGCCATTTGCGTACCAGCGCCTGATGTTCTTCGGTGCATTTCCCCACTTCCTGGGTGCAGATCAGACCTTCCCACGCCAGATAGCCGCTACCGTCGAAGGCCAGCTTGTTTGGCTCGATCACCTCGTTGATGAACGCATCAACGTCCTGGTCGATCTGTTCGACGCTGGTGCCTTCCGGGAAGCGCCAGGCAACGGAGAAACCTACTTCCTGGAATTCTTCGATGTGCATCTTTTTACGCAGACGACGGCTACGATTCTTTGCCATTATTTCACCCTCTCGAACATTAAGTCCCATACGCCGTGACCAAGACGATGGCCACGCTGTTCAAATTTTGTCACCGGACGTGAATCCGGACGCGGTACGTAGTCGTTGCTTTCAGACTGGTTTTTATACCCGTCCAGAGACGACATCACTTCCAGCATATGTTCCGCATAAGGTTCCCAGTCGGTCGCCATGTGGAAGACGCCGCCCAGCTTCAGCTTACTTTTCACCAGCTCGGCAAACGGTGCCTGAACGATACGGCGTTTATTATGACGCGCTTTGTGCCACGGGTCAGGGAAAAAGAGCTGAACCATGTTCAAAGAATTGTCAGGAATCATTTTGTGCAGCACTTCCACCGCGTCGTGACACATTACGCGCAGGTTCTCAACGCCCTCTTCATGGGCCGTAGCCAGACAGGCGCCGACACCCGGCGAGTGCACTTCAATGCCGAGGAAGTTCTGTTCCGGGCGCGCTTTCGCCATGGTCACCAGCGACGTGCCCATGCCAAAACCGATCTCCAGGGTGACGGGCGCATCGCGGCCAAACAGTTCGGTAAAGTCGAGAGGCTGCTCGCTGAACTCAACGCCCATCACCGGCCAGTAGTTGTCCAGCGCGTGTTGCTGCCCTTTTGTCAGGCGGCCCTGACGGCGGACAAAGCTGCGAATACGGCGCAGCGGGCGACCGTTTTCATCAAATTCCGGTGAAATGACGTCGTTTTTCATAAAAGAGTTGTCTGCTTGTGAGAGTGTTCGGGAAACGGGCATTATCCAAAGTTAAGGCTTCTATGCAAGCATGGGAAAGATCCGGTTTACAGCAGATTGACGCTGTGCTGCAATCTGCGTCCCTGATTATGCGAATCGATGACCATGCAAGCCTCTCAATTTTCAGCCCAGGTGCTGGACTGGTACGACAAATACGGGCGTAAAACCCTGCCCTGGCAAATTGAAAAAACGCCTTACAAAGTATGGCTCTCCGAGGTGATGTTGCAACAAACGCAGGTTACCACCGTGATCCCTTACTTCGAGCGTTTTATGGCGCGCTTCCCGACGGTGACCGACCTGGCAAACGCCCCTCTGGACGAAGTGCTGCACCTGTGGACCGGGCTCGGCTACTATGCCCGCGCGCGTAATCTGCACAAAGCCGCCCAGCAGGTGGCCACGCGGCACAGCGGTAAATTCCCGGAAACCTTTGACGAGGTGGCGGATTTACCCGGCGTTGGGCGCTCAACCGCGGGCGCTATTCTCTCGCTATCGTTAGGCAAGCATTTCCCGATCCTCGACGGCAACGTGAAGCGCGTGCTCGCCCGCTGTTACGCCGTTGACGGCTGGCCGGGCAAGAAGGACGTTGAAAAGCGCCTGTGGGAGATCGCTGAAGCGGTCACCCCGGCGAAAGGCGTGGAGCGTTTTAACCAGGCGATGATGGATCTAGGCGCGATGGTCTGCACCCGTTCAAAACCGAAGTGTGAACTCTGTCCGGTAAATAACCTCTGCGTCGCCTACGCCAACCAGTCATGGGCGCAGTATCCGGGGAAAAAACCGAAGCAGACGCTGCCGGAGCGCACCGGGTATATGCTGCTGATGCAGCACGGCGATAAGGTGTTCCTTGCGCAGCGCCCACCGAGTGGCCTGTGGGGTGGTCTATACTGCTTCCCACAGTTTGAGGATGAAGCCTCGCTTCGGGAATGGCTTAAGCAACGCGGCATTGCCGCCGATACGCTGACGCAGCTGAACGCGTTCCGCCATACCTTTAGCCATTTCCATCTGGATATTGTGCCTATGTGGCTTCCCGTGTCCTCATTCACCTCGTGCATGGATGAAGGCACCGCTCTCTGGTATAACTTAGCGCAACCGCCATCAGTCGGGCTGGCGGCTCCCGTGGAGCGCCTGTTACAGCAATTACGTGTCGGTGCAATGGTTTAGCATCGGCAACACAAAGAGGAATGAGTATGGCCAGAACCATTTTTTGTACTTTCCTGCAGCGCGACGCTGAGGGCCAGGATTTCCAGCTCTACCCGGGCGACCTGGGTAAGCGCATCTATAACGAGATCTCTAAAGAAGCCTGGGGACAGTGGCAGCAAAAACAGACCATGCTGATCAACGAGAAAAAGCTCAGCATGATGAACCCGGAGCACCGCAAGCTGCTGGAGCAGGAGATGGTGAACTTCCTGTTCGAAGGTAAAGACGTACACATCGAAGGCTATACGCCGCCGGAAAAATAACAGCGTGCGGGGTTAACCCCGCCGTTACAGCAAACACAACACGCACTCCCGGAATGATGAAAAAACTTTTAGCGCTAGCACTTGTTGCGCCGTTGCTTGTGTCTTGTTCTTCCAAAAAGGGCGATAGCTATAACGAAGCCTGGGTTAAGGACACTAACGGTTTTGACATTTTGATGGGGCAGTTTGCCCACAACATCGAAAATATATGGGGATTTAACGAAGTTCTTATCGCCGGACCGAAGGACTACGTTAAGTACACCGACGCCTATCAGACCCGTAGCCACATCAACTTCGATGACGGTACGATCACGGTTGAAACCATCGCGGGGACCGAACCTGCGGCGCATTTACGGCAGGCCATCATCAAGACCCTGCTGATGGGCGACGATCCGGGATCTATCGACCTCTACTCTGACGCCGATGACATTACCATTTCCAAAGAGCCGTTCCTGTACGGGCAGGTCGTGGACCAGACCGGTCAGCCAATCCGCTGGGAAGGCCGCGCCACGAAATTTGCCGACTACCTGCTGCAAACGCGCCTGAAAAGCCGCACCAACGGCCTGAAGGTGATCTACAGCGTCACGATTAACCTGGTGCCAAACCACCTCGACAAGCGTGCGCATAAGTATCTGGGCATGGTGCGTCAGGCATCGCGCAAGTACGGCGTGGACGAGTCGCTGATCCTGGCGATTATGCAGACCGAATCGTCATTTAACCCCTACGCCGTGAGCCGTTCCGACGCGCTGGGGCTGATGCAGGTTGTGCAGCACAGCGCCGGTAAAGACGTGTTCCGCTCGCAGGGGAAATCCGGCACGCCAAGCCGCAGCTACCTGTTCGACCCGCAAAGCAATATTGATACCGGAACGGCCTATCTGGCCATGCTGAACAATGTCTATCTTGGCGGGATTGATAACCCGACTTCACGTCGCTATGCGGTTATTACCGCCTATAACGGCGGCGCGGGCAGCGTGCTCCGCGTCTTCTCGAACGACAAGGTGCAGGCCGCGAACATCATCAACAGCATGGCGCCGGGGGACGTGTACACCACCCTCACCACCCGCCACCCGTCAGCGGAATCCCGCCGCTATCTGTATAAGGTGAATACGGCGCAGAAGAACTACCGTCGCCGCTAGAAAATAACACCCCCTCACCCTAACCCTCTCCCCAAAGGGGAGAGGGAACTTGAATACCCTCTCCCCTTTGGAGAGAGGGCAGGGTGCACCCAACCCCCCACCCATACAAAAATGCTATTTGCATCACAATCCAGACTGCAAATTAATATGGATTGCATTTTTTTGCGGGAGGTAACAAAACCTGCCCCCGTCAGCTGATAGAATTGCATCAAATAACAACCCTGAATGTTCCTATAACAACATATCTCCCGCTCACTTGTGAGGAAAGTAACATGAACCTTAAGCTGCAGCTTAAAATCTTGTCGTTTCTGCAGTTCTGCCTGTGGGGAAGCTGGCTGACTACACTCGGCTCCTATATGTTTGTGACGCTCAAGTTCGATGGTGCGTCAATCGGTGCCGTCTACAGCTCGCTGGGCATCGCGGCTGTTTTCATGCCAACGCTGCTCGGTATCGTGGCGGATAAGTGGTTAAGCGCGAAGTGGCTGTACATGCTTTGCCATCTGGTGGGCGCGGGGACGCTGTTCATGGCGGCCGAAGTGACGACGCCGGGGGCGATGTTTATGGTGATCCTGCTTAACTCGCTGGCGTACATGCCAACGCTTGGGCTGATCAACACCATCTCCTACTACCGCCTGAAGTCTGCCGGTCTGGATATCGTTACCGACTTCCCGCCAATCCGTATCTGGGGCACCATCGGCTTTATCATGGCGATGTGGGGCGTGAGCTTCGCAGGCTTCGAGCTGAGCCATATGCAGCTGTATATCGGTGCGGCGCTCTCCGTACTGCTGGCGCTGTTTACCCTGACGCTGCCGCATATTCCGGTGTCTAACCAGCAGAAAAACCAGAGCTGGAGCACCATGCTCGGCCTGGACGCATTCGCGCTGTTCAAAAACAAGCGCATGGCGATCTTCTTTATCTTCTCCATGCTGCTGGGCGCGGAGCTGCAAATCACCAACATGTTCGGCAACACCTTCCTGCACAGCTTCGATAACGATCCGCTGTTTGCCGGAAGCTTTATCGTTGAACACGCTTCGGTGATGATGTCTATCTCGCAGATCTCCGAGACGCTGTTCATCCTGACCATCCCGTTCTTCCTGAGCCGTTACGGCATCAAGAACGTTATGCTGATCAGTATCGCCGCATGGATGCTGCGCTTCGGCCTGTTCGCCTACGGCGACCCAAGCGCGTTCGGCACCGTGCTGCTGGTTCTGTCGATGATTGTTTACGGCTGCGCCTTCGACTTCTTCAACATCTCCGGTTCGGTGTTTGTGGAAAAAGAGGTGAAGCCTGAAATCCGCGCCAGCGCGCAGGGCATGTTCCTGATGATGACCAACGGCTTCGGCTGTATTCTGGGCGGCGTGGTGAGCGGTAAAGTGGTTGAGATGTACACCACGAACGGCATCACCAACTGGCAGCCCGTGTGGCTCATCTTCGCGGCGTACTCGCTGGTGCTGTTCTTCGCGTTTATCGTGCTGTTCCAGTACAAGCATGTACGCGAACCGCACGGCGCACAGCCAGTCGCGCATTAATTGTTGTGCCGGGCAGGCGAAGCCGCCGCCCGGCTATTTTATTGCAGCAAGTACCCACCCCACTGACAGCAAATCCGCGCTGCCTCCAGGGCTTAAATTCCGTTCGATCAATGCATTATCCATTCTACGCAACGCCTCGCGGTCCCAGCCGTTAGCCAGCAGCTCCCGTGCGTAACCCTGCACGTAGCGCAACCCCTCAATGCCGCCGCGCGACACCAGGTTGCTGTCCTGATTGATTGCCATCAGGCGTAACAGCAGGCCGTGAAGCGACCGTCCGTTCCACCGCGCCAGCGCGTTGCGCACCGTCGCAAATCCGCTCTCCGCCTCGCCGCGCGCGCCGGTCAAGCCGTACCGCTGGTACTGCCGCTCCCCCGCCGTCGCCTGCCCGCTGCGCCCGGCCAGCTCCCGCGAAACCAGCCCACGACAGACGTTACTTACCTCAAGGCAGAGGCTATCGGCGCAGGCCTCCTTCACGCGTCCGGCAGCGAAGCACAGCAGGCCGAGGGCAAAAATGCCGCCTTTGTGGGTGTTTATCCCGCCGGTTGCGACATACATGGCCTGCTCGCACGCCATCCCCATCGGGCGGAGGATCCGCAGCTGTTCGCCAGCGGGCTTATCTGCATGGGTGTTACCCAGCTCCGCAAAACGCATAAACCACGGCGCTATCGCCGCAATGCTGCGGACAAACAGCGCGTGATCCATATCGCGATGGGAGCCGTTATTGAGCCTGTCCACCAGCCCCGGCTTGGGCGTCAGCTCCAGCTCCTGCCACAGCGCCGCTTCGGCAAGCGCGGGGACATCAACCGGGCGCGGTTTAGTCGCGAGCAAACCAGTCATCAATTGTTTTCTCCACGCGGGAAACAACCTGCTCAACGGGATGCTTTCGCGAACGGGAACAGGCGTGCGCGGGCTCGTCGCAGATCAGGCAGCGTCTGAGATGTGAGCCCAGCGACTGACGCCCGACGTGGCCGTTTTCAGGGCAAATCACATCCAGATCCCACAGCCTGCCGAGCGGGTGCGTCTGCTCCAGCGCTGCACAGTGGGCTTTAATTTCCGCCGCGGGATGGGCCACGCACCACAGGGCTTCCGGCCCGGTCGGCAGCCACAGCACCTGGCGGTCCAGCACCTGCCAGCGGTTTTCCCACAGCAGCTGGTCGCACATCTGCAGCGCCACGCCCATGGTGTTGCGATAGCGCAGGCTGTCCTTGATCTCCCCTGGCGTGACCAGCGTGAGGGAGATCGCCGGCTGTTGATAGTGCTCAAGCATGTCAGCCTGGCGCGCCGCGCGGCGCTCCTTCGCCGCCAGCAGTTCGCCCAGGCCGACACCCGCCCGCACGGGTGTCGCTGAAATCATAGATCCTCCTTCACCTGCCGTACGGTGTCGATGACGCTGCCGTCGCGGTAGCGGATCACCCCGACGATCTTATCGGTAAACTCAATCGGTTTCGGTACGCCCGTCAGCGAGATCGCCCGCTCGTACAGCGCGTTGATATCCACAACCTTCAGCCCGGCCGCCAGCAGGCGCTCGCGGATCTCCGGGCGCGCCGGATTGACCGCAATGCCGTGATCGGTGACCAGCACGTCGATGCTTTCGCCCGGCGTGAGGCGTGTGGTGACGCGCTTCACCACCGTCGGGATGCGGCTGCGCAGCAGCGGCGCAACGACGATGGTCAGGTTCGCCGCGGCGGCCACGTCGCAGTGCCCGCCGGACGCGCCGCGCATCACGCCGTCGGAGCCGGTGATGACGTTGACGTTGAAATCGACGTCAATTTCCAGCGCGCTGAGGATCACCACGTCGAGCTGATCGCAGCTTGCCGCCTTGCTGCCGGGGTTGGCGTAGACGTTAGTGGAGATCTCCACGTGGTTCGGGTTGCGCGCCAGCGAGGCCGCCGCCTGGCCGTCAAAGCACTGGGTGTCCAGCAGCTTTTCGATCAGCCCCTTCTCGTGCAGATCCACCAGGCTGCCGGTGATGCCGCCGAGCGCAAAGCGCGCCTTCACGCCGCTGCGCTCCATTTTCTCTTCCATAAAGCGGGTGCAGGCGGTGGCCGCCGCGCCGGAGCCGGTCTGCATCGAGAAGCCCGGTCTGAAATAGCCCGAGTGTTCAATCACGTCCGCCGCATAGTGGGCGATCCTCAGCTCGCGCGGGTTGCTGGTGACGCGCGCCGCGCCGACGCTGATTTTCGCCGGGTCGCCCACGCTCTCCACCTGCACGATGTAGTCCACCCGATCCTGCGCCAGGCTGGCGGGCATGTTCGGGAACGGCACCAGCTCTTCGGTCAGCAGCACCACCTTACGGGCAAAGTGGGCGTCCACCATCGCGTAGCCCAGCGAGCCGCAGCACGACTTGCCGTGCGTGCCGTTGGCGTTACCAAACGCGTCGCTGCACGGCACGCCGAGAAACGCCACGTCGATATTCAGCTCGCCGTCCTGGAGCAGCTTCACGCGCCCGCCGTGGGAGTGGATTTGCACCGGCTCGTCCATCAGCCCGCGGGAGATGGCCTCCGCCAGCCTGCCGCGCATCCCGGAGGTATAAATCCGGGTGATAACGCCGCTTTCGATATGCTCGATCAGCGCGTCGTTGCAGGTCATCAGCGAGCTGGATGCCAGCGTCAGGTTTTTAAAGCCCATCCGCGCCAGCAGCCCCACGACGGTGTTGATCACCCGGTCGCCTTCGCGAAACGCGTGGTGGAAAGAGATGGTCATCCCGTCCCGCAGGCCGCTGCGCACCACCGCCTCTTCAATGGAGGCGCAGAGTTTACGATTGTGCTTCGCGTCGCCGTCAGCCAGCCACGGCGTGGCGCTGTGGGCGGTATCAAACGGTTTTAACTCCCGCAGATGGGGAAAATTCACGTGAAGAAGTTCTGTCTGATTCATTTTGTCATCCTTACCGACGCACGCCGGAGGCCGCCGCGCGTTCGAGCACCACCTGCGCGTGGTTAATAATCGGTGCATCCACCATTTTGCCGTTGAGCGACACCACGCCGAGGCCGTTACGCTCGCCCTCTTCTGCCGCTTCAATCACCCGCTTCGCGTGTTCTACCTCTTCCTGCGTTGGGGCGTAGGCGTTGTGCAGCAGGTCGATCTGGCGCGGGTTGATCAGGGATTTGCCGTTAAAGCCCATCCTGCGGATCAGGTCGACCTCGCGCAGGAATCCGGCCTCGTCGTTAACGTCTGACCAGACCACGTCGAAGGCGTCAATGCCCGCGGCGCGGGCGGCGTGCAGCACGGCGCAGCGGGCGTAGAACAGCTCGGTGCCGTCGCCGCGCTCGGTCTGCATGTCCATCACGTAGTCAAAGGCGGCCAGCGCGATGCCGATCAGGCGCGGGGAGCTGCGGGCAATCGCCACGGCGTTTATTACGCCAATGGCCGATTCAATCGCCGCCATCACGCGGGTGGAGCCGACCTCGCGGCCGCACTCGCGCTCGATGCGCGCCAGGTGGCCTTCCAGCTCGTCAATATCCTCCGGGGTGTCGGTCTTCGGCAGGCGGATCGCGTCCACGCCCGCCCGCACGGCGGCCTCCAGATCCAGCAGGCCAAACGGCGTGCTGAGCGGGTTAATGCGCACCACGGTTTCGATATCCTGATACATCGGGTGCTGCAGCGCGTGGAACACCAGCATGCGCGCGGTATCCTTCTCGCGCAGGGCGACGGCGTCCTCAAGGTCAAACATGATGGAGTCAGGACGGTAGATAAACGCGGTGGAGAGCATGGCGGCGTTGGCGCCCGGCAGGAACAGCATGCTGCGGCGGAGCTTGCTCATTTCAGCGCCTCCCAGCTAACGGCCTGTTCATCGGCGGCACGCAGAAGCGCGCTTTGCAGGCGAGCGCGGATCACACAGTCCAGCGCCCCTTTGTCTTCAATAATGATTAATCCCTGGCGTACGTTCATGGCGCGCAATGTTTCATTGACCACCTGGCGAATCTGCTCGCCAAACTGCTTAATCACTTCACTGTGGATGACAATCTCCAGCTCGCCGTGAGCGGGGGCGATTTTTACCATCAGGTCGCTGGACTCCTGCGTTCCGGCCAGCGCCTCCCTTACAATTTTCATGATAAATTCCTGATAGTTATGCGACTTCCGCACTCGCACGGTAATGCGTTTCGAGGTGCGCGAAGGTGGAATCCGGGACGATCTCCCGGATCCGCGAAAACTGCTGCGTCTTAAGCAAGCGACGCACTTCTGAGGCTGAAATGGCGTTCCCGGCGGCCTTGATGCGCGGCAGTTCCACCACCTCAATATGCGAGGCCAGCAGGTCGTGCAGCGTCTGGTTGTACTGGCGGGTGATGTCGCAGAACGGCTCTGAACCGATAAAACGATGGGTAATGCCCAGCGCCGGCGCGATGAAGTTCCGGAAGATCAGCACGTCGATCTCGCTCCACGCCTGCTGCACTTTGCCGGTCTCCTTCAGAAAATAGGCCGGGAAGGTGGCGCGGGAGATGATGTACTGCGAGCCTTCATGCACCACCACGTTCGGCAGATGCGCCACGCCCGCGCGCACCATCTCAAGGCGGGCGCTGAACGGAAAGAACGACGCGTCCTCACGCACCACGAACAGATGCAGCGCATCGCACCGCATCGCCGCCTGCTCCACCAGATGACGGTGGCCGAGGGTGAACGGATTGGCGTTCATCACTATCGCGCCAATGTTCTCCCCGCACCTGCGCTTCGCGCGCAGGGAACGGCAGTAGCGCTCGATCCCCTGCGGGGTGTTCTCCATCAGCACGGCGTTGTTTCCGCTCCGCGCAATCGGCCAGAAGCCGCTGCGGGCAAAACGCTCGCCGTTGCACGGTCGGGTGCAGAGGAAGAGGTGAAAATGGCCGCGCTCCAGCGCCGCGTTTTCCACCTCTGCCAGCAGCCGCGCGCTGAGGTTTTCCCCGCGCAGCTGCTCGTTGACCGCCACGCATTTGATGACGTTGGCGGCAAGCCCTGCGCAGCCCACCAGCTGCGGGCCGGACCAGGCTTCGACAAACAGGGTAATGTCGTTGTCCAGGCCAAGGCCGCTATCTGCCAGCAGATAACGGATCTGGCTTAAGCGCTCCGGGTGTTTCGCCACCAGCGTGTGGCGAAAATCGATGGGGTGCGATTTCATGCTGCCGCCTTGCTCAGTGTGCCGCCGCGAGCCCGACGGCCGGCGCTTCCACGATCACGTTGCTCAGATGACCGATATGCTCAATCTCTACCTCGATGCGATCCCCCTCCTTCATAAACAGCGGCGGGTTACGCTTTTTACCCACCCCGCCCGGGGAGCCGGTGATGATCACGTCGCCCGGGCTGAGGCGGGTGAAGGTGCTGATGTACTCGATGAGCTCAGCAACCTTGTGGATCATGCTGCTGGTGTTGTCTTCCTGCACCATGCGGCCGTTCAGCCAGGTGCGGATCGCCAGCTGATGCGGGTCCGGGATCTCATCCGCCGTCGCCATCCACGGGCCAAACGCCCCGGTCTGGCGCCAGTTTTTACCGGCAGTAAACCAGGTGTGCTGCCAGTCGCGGGCGGAGCCGTCCATGTAGCAGCTGTAGCCCGCCACGTGGCGCAGGGCGTTGTCGCGGCTGATGTTCTCCCCGCCCTTGCCGATGATCACCGCCAGCTCGCCTTCGTAGTCGAACTCGCTGGAGTGGCGCGGCTTGAGCACCGGCTCGTTATGGCCGGTCTGAGAATCCGGGAAGCGGACAAACAGCGTCGGGGCCGGATTATGCTGGTCAAACTCCTTGCGCTTGTCGGCGTAGTTCATGCCCACGCAGAGGATTTTTTCCGGCTGCACGATCACCGGCAAGAAGGTGATGGCGCTCATCGGCACGTCCACCGCGTCGTTCAGATAACGGGTGGCCTGCGCCAGCCCGTTGCCCTGCAGCAGCGCCTTGAGGTCGCCGTAGCGGTCGCCGAGACGGCGGCCTAAATCAATCACGCCGTCGGCCTGGACGATGCCGTAGCTGCGTTTTCCCTGATATAAAAAGCTTGCGAGTTTCATTGTTATTTCCTGAATACTTAAACGAGGAAGTTGCCCAGAATCAGCAGCGAGACAGAGACGTTAATCGCGCCGCCGATACGGGTAGCAATCTGGGCGAAGGGCATCAGGCTCATGCGGTTGCCTGCGGTCAGGATCGCCACGTCGCCGGTACCGCCCTGCCCGCTCTGACAGCAGGAGACGATGGCGACATCAATCGGGTGCATGCCGATCTTTTTACCGACGAAGAAGCCTGTCGCCACCAGCGCGGAAACGGTGCTGATAATCACCAGCAGGTTGCTGACGGTGAACGCCGCGACCAGCTCATGCCACGGGGTGATGGCCACGCCGACGGCAAAGAGGATTGGGTAGGTCACGGATGTCTGGAAGAATTTGTAGACCACCTGGGAGCCTTCCAGCAGGCGCGGCGAGGCGCCGTTGCAGAGCTTCACCAGCACCGCCATAAACAGCATCCCAACCGGCGCGGGCAGGCCAATCAGCTTGTGGCCGAGCATGCCGAGCATATACAGCAGCACCGCCAGCAGCGCACCGGAGGCGATGGTGGTGACGTCCGCTTTACCGGAAAACGCAGGTTGAGAAACGGTGGCATCCGCGTTCGCGCGGTTCGGCATCAGCTGGCCTTCGCCGGTCAGGTGCGGGTAGCGTTTCCCCAGTTGGTTCAGGCAGCCGGAGATAATGATCGCCGTCAGGCCGCCGAGCATCACCATCGGCAGCACGCGGCCGAGCGCCACGCCCTGATCCATGTGCAGCAGGGTGGCATAGCCGATGGAGAGCGGGATCGCACCTTCCCCGACGCCGCCCGCCATGATCGGCAGGATGATGAAGAAGAAGATCTGGAACGGCTCAAGGCCCAGCGCCAGGCCGACGCCCATCCCAACCACCATGCCGACGATTTCGCCGCACAGCATCGGGAAGAAGATGCGCAGGAAGCCCTGAATGAGCACCGTACGGTTCATGCTCATGATGCTGCCGACAATAATGCAGCAGATGTAGAGATAGAGAATGTTGGTGGATTTGTAGAACTTAGTGGTGGACTCGACCACCACGTCCGGCAGCAGGCCGTAATAGACCAGTGCGGAAGGGATAAAGGTGGCGCAAATCGCCGCCGCGCCGAGCTTGCCGACAATCGGCAGGCGCTTGCCAAATTCGCCGCAGGCAAAGCCGAAGAAGGCGAGCGTTGCGACCATCACCACAATGTCGCTCGGCAGTTTTCCGCCCAGGCAATCAATCGCAATCAGCGCGCCCGCCAGCACGAACAGCGGCAGAGGAATAATCCCGACTTTCCAGGTATCCATAATATGCCACCAGCGCTCTTTAAGCGTTGGCCGCTGAATATCAATCGGGTCGTGGGTAACAGAGAATGAATCGTCAGTTGTGCTCATAATAAGCCCCTTAGTTATTTTGTGCGTTCAGCTTAGAGTCACAAAGGCTTACTTTATGTGAGGAATGGCATATTAAAAGCGAAGTTTTAATGGCAGCTATGGTTTTAATGGTTTCGTTTATTTAATGTGATTTACGCCTTATTTATTGCCGTGGTTTTTATGGTTTCTTTTCTTAAATGCACAAACAAATAACATTTATTCATTTTGCCTTAAGCAGTTCACCTTTTTAGGAAAATTCTTGTACAGACCGTGCTGTGCAAGGGATCACAAGTTTTCGGCAAAGCGGGCGCCCTCGTCTTAAAAGGTGATATATTGGGCCGACCTGTTGATACCTCGCGTGATAGTTATGAAAGTATCGTTTCAGATCAAGCTGTTTATTTCGCTGGTCGTCTTTTTCTCAGTGCTGTTTGCGTTGCTGGGCGGATATTATTATGTCGATGTCGGCAGGCAGCTTTATCAGGAAATGAGTGCGCGCGCAAAAATACAGGCTGAAGAAATTGCGCTTATTCCTACGCTGCGAAAAGAGGTTGAGCAAAAGGATATCCAGGGCATCCGGAATTTTATGCAGAAAATAGCGGCCCACAGCGATGCCAGTTTTATTGTGGTAGGTGACAATAAAGGGCTGCATCTTTTTCACTCCGTCTTTGCCGACCGCGTAGGCACCACCCTGGTGGGTGGGGATAACGACGAGGTGTTGCACGGCAAAAGCACCACCACCATCCGCAAGGGCGGTTTAGGCATTTCACTGCGCAGCAAAGCCCCCATTTTCAACGATGCCGGACAGGTGGTGGGCATTGTTTCGGTGGGGTATCTCACGAGCTATCTCGACACCATCACCGTCAACAAGGTGGTCAATATTCTGATTGCCGCCGTCCTGCTGCTTATCGCTCTGTTTGTCTTCTCCTGGTTCTTCACCCGCAGTATTAAGAAGCAGATCTTCTCCCTTGAGCCACGCGAAATCGGCCTGCTGGTGCGCCAGCAAAAGGCGATGATGGAATCCATTTATGAAGGGGTGATTGCCATAGATGACGATCTGCGCATTGAAGTGATCAACCAGGCGGCGCGCAAGCTGTTAGGCCTAAGCCAGCCCGCGCGCGAGCTGCGCGGCCAGCCCATCGGCCGGGTGATCGCGCCCGTACCGTTCTTCAACCCGCAGACCATGCTTGCGAAAGACACCCACGATGAGATCTGCCGCTTTAACGATCTCACGGTCATTGCCAGCCGGGTGCGGATTATGCTGGAGGATGCTTTGCAGGGCTGGGTTATCACCTTCCGCGATCGCAACGAGATCGACTCCCTCAGCGCCCAGCTCAGCCAGGTAAAACGCTACGTCGATAACCTGCGCATCATGCGTCACGAGCAGCTGAACCGCATGACCACGCTTTCTGGCCTGCTGCACATGGGCCGTTATGAAGAGGCGATTTGCTACATTCAGGCGCAGTCGGAGCATGCCCAGGAGCTTCTGGACTTTATCTCGTCCCGCTTTAGCTCCCCAACGCTGTGCGGGCTGCTGCTCGGCAAGGCCGCCCGCGCCCGCGAGAAGGGCGTTGAGCTGAGTTTCGATCCGGCCTGCCGGATGGATAAGCCGTTCCTGCCGCTGCCGGAATCGGAGCTAATCTCGATCATCGGTAACCTGCTGGATAATGCCATCGAGGCAACCCAGCGGGCCCCGCTTCCCCATGCGCCGGTTGAAGTGCTGATAAAGCTCAGCGCGCAGGAATTGATCATCGAAGTCGCCGACCAGGGCGTCGGCATCAGACCGGAGATCCGCGACAGGATATTTGAGCGCGGCATCACCACCAAAACGCGCGGCGATCACGGTATTGGCCTGTATCTGATTGAAAGCTATGTCACACAGGCTGGCGGCGCAATCGAAGTTGCCGATAACACCCCACGCGGTGCCATTTTCTCACTGTTTATTCCCGCCACGGGAACGGCCCGGCACCCCGCACAGGAACTGGAAGATACCGACTATGCAACATGAACTTATCGACGTACTGATTGTTGAAGACGAGAACGAACTGGCGCAACTGCACGCGGAGCTGATCGGTAAACACCCTCGCCTGAGGCTGGTGGGGATTGCCTCGTCGCTGGCCGACGCGCAGGTTCAGCTGGAGAGCAAACGGCCGCAGCTGATGCTGCTGGATAACTACCTGCCCGACGGTAAGGGCATCACGCTAGTCAGCGACCCCATGCTGGCACGCGCCAACTGCTCGGTGATTTTCATCACCGCCGCCAGCGATATGGGGACCTGTAGCCAGGCTATTCGTAACGGCGCGTTCGACTATATCCTCAAGCCGGTTTCCTGGAAGCGTCTCAGCCAGTCGCTGGAGCGCTTCGTACAGTTTGCCGAACAGCAGCGCGTGTGGAAAATTGTCGATCAGCAGAACGTGGATTCACTCTATCAGTTACAGGCGAAAAACTACCGCCTGGACAACGGCAGCAAAGGGATTGAGGAGAATACGCTGGCGCGGGTGCAGACGCTGTTTAACGACAAGGCGGCGCACTGTTTTACGGTGGATGAGGTGGTGAGCGAGACGGGGCTGAGTAAAACCACCACCCGACGCTACCTGGAGCACTGCGTGGAGGTGGGCTTTCTGAGCGTGGAGATGCTGTACGGGAAGATTGGGCATCCGAGAAGGATGTATAAACGTAGTGCGGTTTGAAGAAAAGTTCCCTCTCCCTGTGGGAGAGGGTTAGGGTGAGGGCAACAGCCCGCACTATCTCAACACATACCCATACAGCCGCTTAATCCCGTCGGCGTCCTTCTCGCTGTACACGCCCTGCAGCTCCGGCGAGAAGCCCGGCAGCATATTAATGCCCTCCTCCAGCGCCAGGAAATAGCGCTGCACCGCGCCACCCCAGACTTCGCCCGGCACCACGCACAGCACGCCCGGCGGATACGGCAGCGCGCCTTCGGCGGCGATGCGCCCTTCCGCGTCGCGAATGCGCACCAGCTCCACGTTTCCGCGAATGTACTCCTGGTTGGCGTCCTGCGGGTTCATCACCGCGGCGGGCAGGCTCTCCCGGCGGAACATCGCCTTCTGCAAATCCTTCACGTTAAAGCTGACGTAGAGATCGTGCATCTCCTGGCACAGCTGCCGGATAGTGTAGTCGCGATAACGCACCGGGTATTTCTGGTAGATGGTCGGCAGCACGTCCGCGAGCGGCGTGTCGTCTTCAATATGCTGTTCAAACTGCCCCAGCATCGCCACCAGCTGCGCCATCTTCCCGGCGCTCTCGGCCGGCGTCAGCAGGAACAGGATCGAGTTAAGGTCGCATTTCTCCGGCACGATGCCGTTTTCACGCAGGTAGTGCGCCAGAATGGTCGCCGGGATACCGAAATCCGCGTACGCCCCCGTTTCCGCATCAATGCCCGGCGTGGTCAGCAGCAGCTTGCACGGATCGACGAAGTACTGCTCGCGGGCATATCCCTCAAACCCGTGCCATTTTGCGCCCGGCTCAAAGCTAAAGAAGCGACGCTCGCTGGCGATGGCGTGAGTAGGATGATCCTGCCACGGACGCCCCGCCACCGTCGGCGGAATAAACGGTTTGATCATATGGCAGTTCGCCACGATCGCCTTGCGCGCTTCGATGCCCAGCGCCACGCACTCCGCCCACAGCCTGCGCCCGCTTTCGCCTTCGTGGATCTTGGCGTTCACGTCCAGCGCGGCGAACAGGGGATAAAACGGGCTGGTGGAGGCGTGCAGCATAAACGCGTTGTTCAGCCGCTTGTGCGGGCAGAAGCGCGCCTGACCGCGTATGTGGTTATCCTTTTTATGGATCTGCGAGGTTTGCGAGAACCCGGCCTGCTGCTTGTGCACCGACTGGGTCACGAAAATGCCCGGATCGTTCTCGTTCAGCTCCAGCAGGAGCGGAGACGTTTCCGCCATCATCGGGATAAATTGCTCGTAGCCAACCCAGGCGGAGTCAAAGAGGATGTAATCGCAAAGATGGCCGATCCTGTCGATCACCTGACGGGCGTTGTAGATCGTGCCGTCGTAGGTGCCGAGCTGGATAATGGCCAGGCGGAACGGGCGGGTCTCGCCTGCCTTCTCCGGCGCAACGTCGCGGATCAGATTGCGCAGGTAAGCATCGTCAAAGCAGTGTTCGTCAATCCCGCCGATAAAGCCAAACGGGTTACGCGCCGCCTCAAGATAGACTGGCGTCGCGCCTGCCTGAATCAGCGCGCCGTGATGGTTGGATTTGTGGTTGTTACGATCGAACAGCACCAGATCGCCGCGGGTCAGCAGCGCGTTGGTCACCACCTTGTTGGCAGCGGAGGTGCCGTTGAGCACGAAGTAGGTTTTATCCGCATTAAAGACTTTCGCCGCGAACTTCTGCGCGTGCTTGGCGGACCCTTCGTGGATCAGCAAATCCCCGAGCCTGACGTCGGCGTTGCACATATCGGCGCGAAACACGTTCTCACCGAAGAAATCATAAAACTGTCGCCCGGCGGGATGCTTTTTGAAAAACGCGCCGTGCTGGTGTCCCGGACAGGCAAAGGTGCTGTTGCCCATCGCAACATACTGGCTCAGGGTGTCAAAAAAAGGCGGCAGCAGGTTCTCTTCATACCGGCAGGCGGCAGATTCTACTTCCAGGAATTCCTGTGCTTTACCCGAGATAACCGCCGTGACGCCATCAGGTACCTCTCCTGGCTCCGGCGAGAACATAAACACCGGTAGCTGAAAACCGGTTCGCTTCAGCAGCGCAAGAATGCCGCTCCCGCTTTCCGCGACCGTCATGACGACTGCCGCCACATCGGTAAAATCGGTGTTATCCAGCGTCACCTTTTCGCGGTGGGTAGATACTGTGGATACCAGCTCGCGGCTGACGGCAATTTTCATGGTTTTCATAAGCGCAAGTACCCTCACCGAACGGTGAGACAGGGAGGAGAAAATTCGCGCAATCATGTCACCTTTTATTTTCAGGTGCAACAAGGAATCAGTATGCATTTCGCCTCCCAAAGCTAAGCGTAATCAGGCACAGACGTGCCATAATCATGCAATGCCAATGCTTAAATAACAGGAGTTAAACGTGGTTATTGGACCCTTTATCAACGCGGGAGCCGTACTGCTGGGCGG
The DNA here is from genome assembly GCF_026627565.1 of Enterobacter cloacae complex sp. 2022EL-00788. NCBI lineage: Bacteria > Pseudomonadati > Pseudomonadota > Gammaproteobacteria > Enterobacterales > Enterobacteriaceae > Enterobacter > Enterobacter cloacae complex sp. 2022EL-00788. The sequence continues at coordinate 33,225 of NZ_JAPNMC010000004.1, forward strand.
CGTACTCGGAGCGGTGCTCAGTCAGCGATTGCCGGAGCGTATTCGGGTCTCTATGCCCTCTATTTTTGGACTGGCATCTTTGGGGATCGGCATCCTGTTAGTGATTAAATGCGCCAACCTGCCGGTGATGGTGCTGGCAACGCTGCTTGGCGCCCTGATAGGCGAGTTTTGCTATCTGGAAAAAGGCATCAACAGCGCGGTAGGCAAGGCCAAAAACCTGATTGCCCGGCCGGGCAAGGCGAAACACGGCACCCATGAATCGTTTATTCAGAACTACGTCGCGATAATTATTCTGTTCTGCGCGAGCGGGACGGGAATATTCGGTTCGATGCAGGAAGGGATGACCGGTGACCCCAGCATCCTGATTGCGAAGGCATTTCTGGATTTCTTCACCGCCACGATTTTTGCTACCACGCTCGGCATTGCCGTCGCCGCGATTAGTGTGCCGATGCTGCTTATCCAGCTGGCGCTTGCCGCCTGCGCCGCGCTGATCCTGCCGCTGACGACGCCCGCGATGATGGCGGACTTTACCGCCGTCGGTGGCCTGCTGCTGCTGGCGACGGGGCTGCGCATCTGCGGGATCAAAATGTTCGCGGTGGTGAATATGCTCCCTGCCCTGCTGCTCGCAATGCCCCTTTCCGCGCTCTGGACGCACTTTTTCGCTTAAGTTTGCGGCGAAATGGTGAGAGAGTGTGCAGTCTGCAACGAAAACAACAAATTTCGTTGACGACGGAGGATGAATCGGGTTTAATGCGCCCCGTTGCCCGGATAGCTCAGTCGGTAGAGCAGGGGATTGAAAATCCCCGTGTCCTTGGTTCGATTCCGAGTCCGGGCACCACTATTTAAAGAACCCGCCCTCGTGGCGGGTTTTTGCTTTCTAAGCCCGCCAATCCTTCCGTAATGCCTTAACTTGCCCCCGCTCAATCAACGTAATCCCGCAGCCACGTTTTTATCCATTCCCCCCGACCACTGCGTCAGCAGCGCATGCAGTTTAGCCGGCTCGAGAGGCTTGCGGAGCACCAGGTACCCTTCCTGCTCCGCCTCCAGCAGAACCGGTGAATTAAATTCGCCGCTGACTATCGCGCCGCTCATATCCGGCAGACGTTCAAAAAGCGCTTTCAGGATGTCGAAGCCGCTTTCGCCGGATCGCAGACGCTGGTCGCACAGCACGGCGAACGGCGTAAAGCCGTCGTCGATTATGGCAAATGCTTCTTCAGCGGAGGCCGCACAGCGCACGTTGATTCCCCAGACGCTCATCAGGCTCTCCCAGGCAGACGTCACCAGCGGGTCGTCATCAACGACCAGGCAGGAGCCGTGCAGCGGCGCATAGCGTACCGGCGTGGCGGTGTTGTCGCTGGCGGGCGGGATATCCGGCGCGATGTCTTCGCCAGCATATTGGGTGAAGCGCATCCAGAAGCGTGAGCCTTTACCTTCAATGGATTGCATCCCGTACTTCACCTTCATCAGCTTGGCACAGCGGGCGACTACGGCCAGTCCCAGCCCGTGTCCGGCGCTGTCGATCTTCCATGCCAGCTCGGGGCGGTAGTAAGGTGAAAAGATTTTGCCTTTCTCATCATCGGCGATACCGACCCCCGTGTCCCACACCTCCACCATACACTCCTCGCCGCGCGGTCGGATGGCGACCAGCACGCCGCCCTTGAGCGTGTAGCGAAGGGCGTTTTGAATCAGGTTAATCAGGGACTGTCGCACCAGAAGCGGATCGCCTGTCACGCAGATGCGGCGTTTGGGCCGCCGGGTGCACAGCCTAAGTGCGCGGCTGTTGGCCTCTTCGCGAAACAGCGTGATGACCGAGTCGAGCAGAGCGCCGATATCCACTTTAGTAGGGGCAGAGAGTACATTCCCGGATTCTATTTTGCTGAGATCGAGCAGAGAATTGAGCATCAAATGTACCGAGCGAACGCTCTGCTGCAGGTCAAGGAGTTGCGGCGTCAGGCTGTCGTCCCGGTTTCGGTGGAGGATGGCTTCGATCAGAAAGCCCATAGCGTGCACGGGCTGGCGCAGATCGTGGCTGGCGGTTGTCAGAAACTGATTTTTATCCAGCAGCGCCTGCTCCGCGTCCTCTTTGGCCTGACGAAACTGCTCCGCCAGGCGTGAGCTTTTTTCCTCAAGCAGCGCCTGCTGAATAAAGAACGCGTGTGACGTTAACGCATGGCGATAAATCGCGAAGCCGTAAAGCAGGTTCAGCATAAGCACAATGAACATCAGCTCATCCAGCCGCCAGATAATACCGAGGTTCAGCACGCCCCACGAGGCGAAGAAAAAACGCGTAAAGGTGCTGATGACCGGCGTCAGATGCGTTGCGTTGGCGGCAACGATGGCGGCAATGCTGATATTAAGCAGCAGGAAAAAGTCAAAGTTCTGCGTCTGTGGCGTAATTAAATAGAGTGATGAAATGCCCAGCCCGTGAATAAAGGCGATATTATTAATACGCGGAAGCCAGCGCCGCAGGACGTCCTTTTCAACATTTTCTTTCGCTTCGCGCTGATAGCGCCGGTGCAATATTCGTATCGCCACAGCACATAGCAAATAAATGATTATCCAGGTAATGGTTGGGCCGAGGCTGTCCCCAAGCATATAAATCCAGATGGCGAAAGGAATACCGACAAAGGGTACCGCGCTAAAGCTGAATACCAGCCGTAGAAATGTATTATTTAGCAAACGGATCTGCGCCGGGGCAGAGATAACATCGTTTTGTAAATGCTGGAAAAACCTCATTCCGATGATTCCTGTTTGCCATGCAAAAGCGTAATGGCTTCGACCCGGCTGTTAACGCCTATCTTTTTCAAAATATTGCTGATGTGTTCTTTAACCGTGGGCTCAGAAATTGAAAGCTGTGCGGCGATTCTTTTATTTGGCAGGCCGCGCATAATCATATTTAACACGTCAATTTGTCGCGGCGTTAAGTTAAATTTACTTAACTTCTCACTGGTCGACTTAACGGGAATTTCGTCTCCCTCAGGAAACCAGGTTAAATTATCAGCGAGTGCGAAAACGGCCCGTGAGAACATTTCAGGCGGCTCGCTTTTCAATACAAAACCGTGCCCACCGGCGGCATGCACTTTCCGCCAGAGATCATTATTGTCATCCCCGCTGACCACCAGGAGTCGTACCTGTGGGTAAAGTTGTTTTATTTCTTTAAGTAATTTCAGGGCCGTTCCGGACGAGAGCCAAAAATCGATTACCAGCAAGCGTGGCGGGCCAGTATCCCTAATTTGACGGTAGCAATCTTCCTCATTCGTCACCACGCACGCCTGCTTAAACTGGCAATGTGTAATCAGAAAATTGGCGATGCCGCTTGCTACCAATGGATGGTCATCAACGACCAGCGCATAATTCTGTCCCAAAGGGTCCTCCTTTGACCTTCGCATATCTGAGAGTTCGGATGAATTATTATCTACCCACCCTACTTTAGGAGGGTTTTTTCGATTAGGAAAGAGAAATATATTATCCGCTGATTTGGGTAATTGAGAACTTAAATACAATCAGTGAAATTAACTGATTGGATATAAAGGATAATTTATGAAAAAATCGCTGCTCTTTTTAACCATTACGTTGATGCTAGCCGGTTGTTCCACGCTAAAAACCGATCAGGCTATTCCACTCCTGCAGGCGGAGACCGCTAAAATGCTGGGGCTGGGCTCATCGGATGAAATAACCGTGACCAACGTTAATGGCGCCCAGCCGGACGCGCTGGGAGGACAAAAACTCTCTTATCGCGCGACGACGGAAAAAGGGCGTATTTTCGATTGCTCATCGATGATGATGCCGGGAATTTTAGGATCCGCACCGACGCTTAGCGCGCCAACCTGTACACCTGTTGTCACACATAAATAATTAACGCCACAGCAAAAGGCGTACTGAAATAACGCCTTTTACGTTATCTGACGTATCTGAGTTTTCATATAAAAACGATTTTCCCGACATCACGCTAATGAGTACGGAGATAGCCCGTGAATAACTCTACATCGCATTCTTTAGCGGTTAAGACGCCGCTTTCCAGACTTTACCTCGCCCTATTTTCCGCGCCGCTGTTATTGCTTTTACCTGCCGACGTCGCGCGTGCAGCCGATGCATTTTTTGACGGCGACTCGCGTATTACCGAAACGCTGGGTTACACCGGCGATGTTTACGTTGGACGTAATCAACGCGGAAACCTGCTGATCGATAATGGCAAAATCACCGCCTATAACATCAATATCGGTCGGCTGTTCGACGGCCAGATTTATGAAAGCGTGGTCACGGTCCGTGGGCCAAACGCGGAGCTTAACGCGGTGAACGATCGGTACGTCCTGCGCGGCGACCTGAATCTCGGGCTCGGCACCCTGCGAGTCGAAGAGGGCGCGCTGGCGAGCGCAAAGGAGATCGTTGTCGGCACCACCCGGGGCTACGACAGCCACCTTATCGCCACGGGTGCCGGCTCTCGCGTGACCAGTAATTTTCTGAGCGTAGGCACCGATCTGGGCGCACGCTCCACGCTGGCAATTGAGGACGGCGCGGCGCTCAATACCGCCTACGATGCGCGCATCGGTAATGGTACCGGGCCGGATGAAGCCGACACGCTGAGCCCGAAAGCCACCGTCACCGGGAGCGGCTCACAGTGGAACGTTGGCCGTACGTTGACGCTTAATGGCGACCTGGACGTACTGGACGGCGGAGCGGTTAACGTTGGCGGCGTGCAGGTGGCGGGCGTCTCCGGGGCAGGGAAAACCGCGGAGCTGGTGATTGCGGGCAAAGACTCGCGCTTTACCAGCGACAGCAGCGTTAGCGTGGGTGATTATGGCAACGGCGTGCTGTCGGTTATTGACGGCGGTTCATTTTCCGCAGGCAGCAATACGCTGATCGTGGGGACATCGGGTTCCGGCTCGAACCGGGGTGCGCTCATCATCGGCAGCCGCGGCAACATGGATACCGGCACGGGTATAACTGAGCCAACGCTTGGTACGGCAGGCGGCGCGGGTACCCTCGATGCGAAGACGGCAATCAGCCTGCGCGGCGGGCTATTCGGCAGCTATGTCTACTTCAACCATACCGACGACGATTACGTCTTCAGCAACACGATGAGCGGCGAAGGGGATGTGATCAACACCTCCGGGCAGACGACGCTGAACGGCGATCTTTCAGCCCTTCAGGCGAACGTAACCGCGCGGGGCGGTAAAGTCATCATTGCCAGCAATATTAACACCCGGCCAGAAGACGATATTTTTGACGTCCAGACGCTAAGCGCGGAGAACGGCGGCACGCTGATCCTCAACGCGACGGCGGGTTCAGACGTCAGCAACGGGCTGGGCTACAGCAGCGCCGCGTCAATCAAGGCCGGCGGCACGCTGGGCGGTAACGGCACGCTGGGCCAGACCGAGATCCTGTCCGGCGGGCATATCTCCCCCGGCGACGGCAATATCGGCACGTTGACGCTGAAACGCTATCTGAACTTTATCGGCGAATCTTTCTATGACGTAGATATCGCGGGAGATGGCCGCAGCGACCAGCTGCTGGTGTCGGGCAAAACCACCATCAGCAATCAGGCTAAGGTACAGGTCAACGCACTGGACCCGCAAACCAGCTACAAAACGGGCCAAAGCTACCGCATTTTGACGTCGAACGGCGGGATTGACGGCGAGTTTGCGTCGGCGATATCTAAATCCGCCTTCCTGGACGTGGCGCTCAGGCAGAGCACCAACGCCGTCGATCTGACCATCGCGCAGAAAGAGACCGGCGGCGAGAATCCTGGAGGAGAGAACCCCGGAGGCGAAAACCCGGGTGGTGAGAACCCAGGTGGTGAGAACCCAGGTGGCGAAAATCCGGGCGGTGAGGATCCTGGCGGTGAAAACCCGGGCAGCGGCAAGCCGGGGATTTTCCAGACCGTGGCCAGGAGCAGCAACCAATGGAATACCGCCGGTGCGCTCTCCACGCTGACGCAAAGCGGCCCGTCGCTGGCGCTGTATAACTCGCTGCTGGTGCTGAGCGCGCCGGAAGCGCGCGAGGCGTTCAACCAGCTGTCCGGTGAAGTTTATCCGTCCGTGCAGTCCAGTCTTATCGCCGGGAGCACGCAGGTGGTTAACGTCTTAAACCAGCGTATGCAGCGCGCGTTTGATAACGACAGCCTGCCGATACCACCGCTAGCGATGTCGCTGGTGCAGCAGCCGGAGCCGCAAAACAGTGGCGTCTGGGGCCAGACCTTTAGCTCCTGGAGCCGAAACAGCGGCGACGGTAACGTGGGCAAGCTGGACGGCAACACCACCGGCTTCCTGCTGGGGGCAGATCGCAAGCTGTCGGACCATAACGTGCGCGTCGGTGGCTACTTCGGCTACAGCCGCGGTGATTACGACGTCGACAGCCGTCGTTCCTCAACGGATACCGACAACTATCACCTTGGCCTGTATGCGGCTGGTCAACAGGATGCGTTCTCCCTTCGCGGCGCGCTTGGTTACACCTGGCACAAGATCGAAGGCGAGCGCAACGTTGATTTCAGCGGCTTCTCGGATCGGCTGAAGTCGGATTACGACGCCAACTCGCTGCTGGCGTTCACCGAAGCGGGCTACCGTTTCGGCCAGCCTGATATGAATCTCGAGCCGTTCGTCAATTTATCGTACATTCGGCTGCATACCGACAGCTTCAGGGAGGACGGCGGTGCCGCCGCGCTGAGCGTACGTAACGAAACGATGAACACCTTCTATTCCACCCTCGGGGTGCGCGGTATGACCGAACTGCCGAAGAACGTTAACCTCTACGGTTCGCTGGGATGGCAGCACGCGTATGGCGATAAGAATACCTCTTCGCGCATGGCGTTTGCGGGCAGCGACGCGTTCATTACTCAGGGGCAGGCCGTGGATGAGGACGTGATGGTGGGTGATATCGGCGTGAGCGTACAGCTGTCGCGTGCTGCGACGCTGGATGTGGGTTATCAGGGACAATATGGTGCGGACACCCGCGTCAACTCGGTTAACGCTAATCTGCGCTGGTCGTTCTGAAGGATTTCACTTTAACGAACCCGCCCCCGAGGCGGGTTTTTGCTTTTGGCTTCTGACAAAGCTAGGGATCGTTCCCAACCGCGTCCAGCAGTTTGTTTTTAAAGATAAACAAACACGCTTCGTTGAAGTTCCCCGCCCCTAGCCGCTCCGACAGCATCGTTCGCTTGCGGTACAGGCTTTTGACCGACATATTCAGCTTCTCTGCAATCTCTTCCATCGACCTCCCTGCCTTCAGCAACCGCAGCATTATCGCTTCGTGTCTGCTCAGCCGTAAGTTAAGCAGCCATTTGGTTGTCAGACGCCTGCCTTTCATATCGAGCACCAGATTGAATAACGACGCCATATCCGGAGCCGTAAGCGACGTGTTCATAAACAGCTTCATACTGAGCAGATCCTCATCCCGATGGCCCATATCCAGCATAACGCAGCAGATCGTTTTTCTCGTTCTGGCCGGATGGCGTATCAGGTAATCATATAAACGGAGCGGCGTACGGCTATCAATCAGTACAGTATATTCATCTGCACCGGTATCAAATATGTTTCTGTCAATCGAACTGAGGCAAATTATATCCGGGAAAAATAGCCGCATCCCCCTGACAAGGAAACAATCCTGAGTCACTAACACTATTGAAGTCGCCACTAACCATCCCTTTTAGATTATAGCAAGCCCGCCTCTTAAGAAAGAAGAACGCTTTCGTTTATAGCGCTTTACATTAACGGCAAATGTATTCTGGCTTTGATCATCCCTCAATATGCGCATTGGTGAGCCAGACTTTTTGCAGACTATCACTCAATGGCTTGCGTTAATTATAAATAAAAAAGAATTTCAGAAAAGTCACTTCCCTGAACATTAAGAATTTTTGTCATGAAACTTCCCAAACATGCACCGGAAAGTTCTTTAATTAACTGAGCAGAACTTCATTTCGAATATAGCAAAAAGGAAAAACAAGAAAGAAAAATCAAATACTATCAGCAAGTTAAAAACAATCGCCTTGTATTTAATTATCAAAAAAACCGCTTGCTTCCAGAATTATCTCAAAACCTCCACCCCGCTTTTCAGCTTATTTATCCCCCAACACATCAGGTGTACATTACCCCCAACCGAACCACTGTGCGGAGGGCTCATAATTACCTTTAGGTAAGTACCCCATAACGTAACATCATTCAGATTTAATGTTTTCCTTTATGGCCTTTAACGCTGAGTTAAAAGGCGGCCGTGTTATGCAATGGATTCATGATAAACAAATGGCAAATAGATATGGAAAGATCGCTTCGCTTCACTACGTTATTCTTTTATCGCACCACAATATTATTGTTCCTGGTATTACTCTTTCCTGTTCTGGTTCAGGCTGATGAATCCGTTTATGAGCATCAGATTCAACAGGCACGTAACGGTAATTACGCTCTGTTTCTTGATTATGTACAGCGCTACGAGCAGCAGCATGCTTTAACGCCCGAACGGGTTGCGGACTGGTTACAGGTAGCCTCCTGGGCAGGCCGCGATGACGAGGTTATTCAGGTCTGGCAGCGTTATGGCATCTATATGCCGCTGCCCGCTCGCGCCATCGCTGCCGTCGCGCAGTCAAGAAGAAACCAAAAAGCCTGGCCTTCCGCCTTAACGCTGTGGAAAGAGGCGCGCAGCCTTGCGCCGGATAACGACGATTACCGCATCGGCTACGTTAAGACCCTGGCCGACGCCCGCATGGATCGCCTCGCGCTTCGGGAAGCCCGGCAGATGGTTAAGGACGATCCATCTCCCGCGCACCTTGAGACGCTCTCCTATGTCTGGATGCGTCAGGGAAAAAGCTGGGATCGGCTGCTGGCGGACATGCGCGCGCTGAACGCCGCACCGGGGAATACGGCCCTTCTTCGCGAGACGATCGATGCGCTAGCGGATAACCGGATAAGCACGCCCGCGCTCTGGCTGTCACGAAGCGCGGCGCTGTCTCCCGCGGAGCGTCGCCGCCTTGAGCGTAACGCCGCTGCCGAAATGGTTCGCCTGGCGGACGTGCCCGGCAGAACGGAGAAAGAGCGCCTGCGGCTGGCACAAAACGCGTTAGATCGTTACCACGCCCTGCTTTCCCGCTGGCAAAGCGAACCGCAGGCGGCTGAAGACGTCATCCTTGCCCGTATCGATCGGCTTGGCGCGCTGTATGCGCACGGTGATTACCGGCAGGTCATTAGCGAATATCAGGCGCTGACAGCCGCACGGCATCCGGTGCCGGAGTGGGCCATCGGCTGGACGATCTCCGCGTATTTGCAGGAGAAAAACACCGCCGCCGCCTTCTCGCTTCTGCAGCGCTATCCACGGTACGCCTCCGATCCGCAGGACGAGGAGCACGCGCTTTTCTACGCCTGGCTGGATACGGGGCAGTACCAGGCCGCCCGCCGCTACGTTGAGCGCCAGACCCGCAGCGTCCCCTGGATCCGCTACGACTTCGGGTCCCCGAACGCTCAGCCGAACGATCGGTGGCTTACCGGGCAGTCGCTCACATTTAACTATTTGCTGGCGACCAACGCCCTGCCGGAGGCCGAAAGGCTGGCGCATCGTCTGGCGTCAACGGCGCCGGGCAATCAGGGGTTACAGATTGACTATGCCGCCCTGCTTCAGGCCAGGGGCCTGCCGCGCGCGGCCGAGCAAAAGCTAAAGCGAGCGGAGGCGCTAGAACCTTCGAATCTGGAGCTTGAGAAACAGCAGGCTTACGTCGCAATGGACCTTCAGGAGTGGCGACAGATGGATTTACTGGCTGAGGACGTGATAGCCCGCGCGCCCGACGATCGCAGCGCCCGCCGTCTGGACAGGCTCAGAGCGGTCCACCACATGTCTGAACTGCGTCTGAACGCGGGTAAAGGATTGCACTCGGACAATCCCGTCAGCGGCAGCCACGACATGAGCTGGGACGCCACGCTCTATGGCCCGCCCGTTGCGGATAGCTGGCGGCTGTTTGCCGGCGCCCGCTATGCGCAGGGCAATTTTGACGAAGGTAAAGGCATCAGCCGCCACCTGCTGGGCGGCGTTGAGTGGCGGCCCCGCGACCTCACGCTCGAGGCCGAGCTCTCCAGCAACCGCTATCACGGTAAAAGCACGCCGGGTGCCCGGCTCTCAACGACTTACAGCCTCAACGATAGCTGGCAGGTCAGCGGTAGCCTCGAACGGTTGTCCCGCACCACGCCCTTACGGGCGCTCCGCAATGGGATCGGCGCGAACCGGGGCGAAGGCGGAGTGCGCTGGTACCAGAACGAGCGCCGGGAGTATCGGCTCAGCGCCGCCGTTAGCCGCTTCTCAGACCATAACCGCCGTCAGGAATACGCCCTCACGGGGAAAGAGCGTCTCTGGCAAAGCCCCTCCCTGACGCTGGATCTCGAACCGGGGATCGCCGCCAGCAAAAACAGCCTGCGGGATACGCTCTATTACAACCCCGAGCGGGATCTCTCCGTCACGGCAGCCCTGTCCGTTGACCATGAGATGTACCGCCACTACGACACCCTCTGGAGCCAGCAGATTGTGGCCGGCGGCGGCGGATACTGGCAGAAAAATCAGTCGCCTGGCGCCGTTACCCTGCTGGGCTACGGGCAACGCGTTCAGTGGAATAACGTCATTGATACCGGGGTGATGCTGAACTGGGATAAACGCCCTTACGACGGCAAACGCGAAAGCAATCTTTCCGTCTCGTTTGATGCGACTTTACGCTTTTAAGGATGAATATGCTGAACACACGTTTTTCCGTGAGACTGTTACTCATCGCCTGCCTCTGCCTCAGCGCGAGCGTTTGCGCGCAGGCGATCTCGTTTATTGCGCCCAAAGAGAGGCCGCAGCAGGAGGCGAGCAAGCCCTGGCCGAAAAACCAGTTTCTGGTTCTCGCCTATCACGACGTAGAGGATGATGCCGCCGACCAGCGCTACCTCTCCGTTCGCACCAGCGCGCTAAACGAGCAGATCGGCTGGCTTTTGCATAACGGCTATCGCGCCATCAGCGTGCAGGACATTCTTGATGCCCATGACGGAAAGAAAACGCTGCCGCCGAAAGCCTTTTTGCTCAGCTTTGACGACGGCTACAGCAGCTTTTATACCCGCGTCTGGCCGCTGCTTCAGGCATGGAACGTTCCTGCGCTGTGGGCGCCGGTGGGCAGCTGGGTGGATACGCCGGAAAATCAAAAGGTTAACTTCGGAGGGCTGATGACGCCCCGCGATCGGTTCGCGACGTGGGACATGGTGCGCGAGTTAAGCTGCTCCCCGCTGGTTGAAATCGGCTCGCATACCTGGGCCTCACATTACGGCATCCCGGCCAACCCGCAGGGCAGCCGCGAACCGGCCATCGCCAGCCGCTTTTACGATAAGGCGACGGGGCGCTATGAAACTGACGCGCAGTTCAGCCAGCGGATCGGCGATGACGTCCGCAAGGTGACGGATAAAATCACCCGGGTAACCGGAAAAGCGCCGCGCGCCTGGGTCTGGCCGTACGGTGCTGCCAACGGCACGTCACTCTCCATTGCCGAAAAACAGGGCTACCGGCTGGCCTTTACCCTGGAGGACGGGCTGGGGGACGTGCGCAACCTCAGCAGCATTCCCCGCCTGCTGATTGCCGGAAATCCCTCGCTCAAAACCTTTGCCAGTACGGTCAGCCAGATCCAGGAGCACGATCCCGTGCGCGTCATGCACGTCGATCTCGACTACGTTTACGATCCCGACCCGGCCCAGCAGACCCGGAATATCAACAAGCTGGTCCAGCGGGTCTACGACATGAAAATAAGCCATGTTTTCCTCCAGGCGTTTGCCGACCCGCAGGGCGACGGCAAAATCAAAGCGCTCTATTTCCCCAACCGCCGGCTGCCGGTTCGGGCCGATCTCTTTAATTTTGTCTCCTGGCAGCTCCAGACCCGGGCGGGCGTAAAAGTCTTCGCGTGGATGCCGGTGCTCTCGTTCGATCTCAATCCTTCCCTGCCGCGCGTTCAGCGTCGGGACCGTCAGGCAGGAACATTGCACGACGCCACCGAACCCTACATCAGGCTTTCGCCTTGGGACCCGCGGGTTCGCCAGCAGGTGACGGAAATCTATGAAGATTTAGCCCGGCATGCCAGCTTCAACGGCATTGTGTTCCATGACGACGCGGTGCTGACGGACGTTGACGATGCCGGGCAGAATACCGCGCGCCAGAGGAGCCAGCTGCTCATTGGGTTTACCCAGGCCCTGAGCCGGGCGGTAAAGGACATCCGCGGCCCGCAAACCAAAACCGCGCGCAATATGTTCGTCCTGCCCATTCTGCAACCCGAAAGCGAAGCGTGGTTTGCGCAGAATCTTGACGATTTTCTGGCGGCCTATGACTGGACGGTGCCGATGGCAATGCCCCTGATGGAGTCCGTCCCGGCAGAGGAGAGCAATGCATGGCTGACGCGCCTGGTTAAGGCCGTCGCCGCGCGGCCCGGCGCGCTCAACAAGACCATTTTTGAACTACAGGCGAGAGACTGGTCGCAAAAACCGCAGCGCCCCGTTCCCGACGAGCGTCTGGTGGAGTGGATGCGCGTGCTCCAGCTGAACGGCGTCAAAAACTACGGCTACTACCCCGACGATTTCATTAACAACCAGCCTGCTATGTCCCGCATCAGGCCTGAATTATCTTCCTACTGGTATCCTGACAATGACTGATCGCATTATCGCATTCTCTATTTTATGCCTGGTGTTCGGGCTGCCATTAGGCGTTGCCGCCCTGTTTACCGGCGAGCTGATCCTGGACTTTGTGTTCTTCTGGCCGCTGTTCATGTCCGTGCTGTGGATAACCGGCGGTCTCTACTTCTGGCTTCAGCTCGAACGACGCTGGCCGTGGGGCAAAGAAACGCCAGCCCCGACGCTCGCCGGTGAGCCGTTAATTTCTATCCTTATTCCCTGCTTCAACGAGGAAAGGAATGCCAGAGAGACCATCGGCGCCGCGCTGGCTCAGCGGTACGAAAATATTGAAGTTATCGCCATTAACGACGGCTCTTCCGACAACACCGCCCGTGTGCTGCACCAGCTCGCGCTGGAGCAGCCGCGCCTGCGGGTAATTAACCTCGCGGAGAACCAGGGGAAGGCCGTCGCGCTCAAGGCCGGGGCGGCGGCGGCCCGGGGCGATCTGCTTGTCTGCATTGACGGCGACGCCCTGCTCGACCGCGACACGGCGGCGTATCTGGTGGCGCCGCTGATCCAGTATCCCCACGTTGGGGCCGTCACCGGGAACCCGCGGATCCGCACGCGCTCGACGCTGATAGGCCGTATTCAGGTGGGCGAGTTCTCATCCATCATTGGGCTTATCAAGCGGACGCAGCGGATCTACGGACGGGTCTTTACCGTCTCGGGCGTTATCGCCGCCTTTCGCCGCCAGGCGCTGGCGGACGTCGGGTACTGGAGCCCGGACATGATCACCGAAGACATCGACATCAGCTGGAAGCTCCAGCTGCGCCACTGGGATATCTTTTTCGAGCCGCGGGCGCTGTGCTGGATCCTGATGCCGGAGACGCTCAGGGGCCTGTGGAAACAGCGCCTGCGCTGGGCGCAGGGCGGCGCGGAGGTATTTCTGGTCAACCTTCGCCGGATCGTGCGCTGGGAACACCATCGCATGTGGCCCTTGTTTTTGGAGTACGCGCTGTCAACGCTGTGGGCGTTTGCCTACGCGGTGACGGTCCTGTTATTCATCATCAGCCATGTCGCGCCGGTGCCCGCCAACCTGACCGTCGAAACCCTCTTTCCACCGGCGTTTACCGGGCTGCTGCTGGGCGTGATGTGCCTGATGCAGTTTCTTGTCAGCCTGTACATCGAGGGGCGGTACGAGCGAAAAGTGGCAGGCTCGCTTTTCTGGGTGATTTGGTTCCCGATGGTCTACTGGATGATCGGCCTGTTCACCACCCTCGTTGCATTTCCAAAAGTCATGCTTAAGCGCCAGCGCGCCCGCGCGCGCTGGATCAGCCCGGACCGGGGAAAAGGACGTCTTCAATGAACGAAAATACCTTAATTTTGACCGAACACCGGCTACTGCCGCGCCTTTTCGATACCGCGCTAACCCTGCTGGCGTGGGGAGGATTTCTGTTTTTTCTGTATGCCAGGCTGTGGATGCAGTTAACCGAGGAGAGCGAGTACCGGTGGGGAGACATCATTGCTTCCTTTAACACGGTGCTGATCTATCTGCTGCTCGCCGCGCTCAACGGCTGGCTGCTGATTTTGTGGTATCAGTACAATCGTCGACGTACCCACGTGAGGCGCCGCCGTGCGGGCTATTTGCACCATGACGAGCTTGCCAGAAGCTTTGACGTTTCACCGCAGCTTATCTCGGAGATGAGCCAGTACAACCTGCTGACGGTCTATCATGACCAGATCGGCCGCATCATCGATCTGAAGATTAGCGAGCAGGAGGACGAGGAAGAACAGTAAGAAAAAGCCCCCGCCGGGTAACCTGCGGGGGCTTTTTTGTCGCTGGTACGAATTAGTTATCCTTCACCACGATCAGCGGTTCAATATCGCTCTCTTTCTTCACCACCAGCGATTCATCGCCGCGCAGGCAGGTCCCACCGTAGTTTCCGCCCACGGTAAAGGTACAGACCTGAATGTACTTGCCGTCGACCTTCGGCAGGCACCACAGCTGCTGATAGATATTTTTACGATCGACAAACCTGCCGCTGGATTTGTCCAGCAGTTCGTCCCGAGCGCTGATGAGATCGATATTGCTGCCGCAGCGTCCGGCGATCGGCTTAACGGCATAGCCGGTCTGCTTCAGCAGGTCGTTAACCTCAAAATCGGTGTCGAGCAAATAGCGATGGTTCGGGAACAGCTGCCACAGCACCGGCAGGATCGCCTTGTTGCCGGGGATCACCGTCCACAGCGGTTCAAAGACCAGCACCTCCGGGCGCAGCAGGACGTCAATCAGGCGCACTTCCCCCTGCGGGTGCCCGGTGCGGATCGGCACGGCGGCGTATTCGGTTTCGCTCACCTCGCGGATCTGCTCTATCGCCGTTTCCCACGCCCAGGTCTTCCACACGCAGTTAACGTGACGGCCTTCGTCATCAATCAGCTGTCCGGCAGCGTCCCAGCCCAGCGCGCCCAGCCCATGCAGGATTTTGGTTTCAAACCCGGCCTGCATCAGCGAGCGCTGAATAAAGAGCGCGTGGTAATCCTCTTCGATATCGTTGTCCTGCATGATGTGCACGAACGGCCGCGCGTGGCTGTGCTTCCAGGCGCCGGTCAGCTCCTCCAGCAGCCCTTCCGCAGGGTTATGCCCCCTGCCGCGATAGCCGTTTTTCACCCACTCTTCGAGGATCAGGCCCCCCTCGGTATGGCAGGACGCGGAGTCCGCGTTGTACTCGTAAACCTTAATGCCGCGCTCGTCCATGCAGAAATCCATACGGCCGGTGATCATATGGTGACGACGCCACTGCCAGGAGAGGCGCAGGCGCGGCCAGAGAATTTTCGGGATGTCGAAAAGCGCCAGCAGGCTGTCGTCCTTCAGCACTTTGTCGGTTGCGTGGAGGTACATCAGATGCAGCTCGTTGGTGGCTTTGATCAGCTCCTGCTCGGCGCTCCCGGTGATGGTGAAGTAGTGGCACGGATCGCTGTTGATGACATGACCGTTCGCGCGGACGTACGCCTGCTGCAGCGCGTCGTTTTCGTTGAGCCACTTTCCGTCGAACTGGCGGTTGTTCTTCAGCCGCGCGCCGCGGATCTTCAGCAGCTCGCCGTCGATCTCCGGCTGAGGAATGCTGTGTTCAGTATCCGCCGTCTGGATCATCCAGCCGAGGATCTCGGTATCGTTGAAGGTGTCGTGAAGGGTGTAGCAGCCGTTCTCTACGGTAAGGCGCAGCTCGCGCGTCCACTGCTGCCCCATCGGCAGCGGAGAATGGATCACGTTCTGCTCGGCAATGCGCACCCTGTCGTCCAGCAGCTGGGTAATGACGGCAACGTGGCCGGTCTCGTGGAACTCCCCGCCCTTTTGCCAGATGAGCAGCGCGCCCGCCTGCGGCGGACGCTTTGAACCATTGGCAAAGGCCTGGAGCGGCAGGATGTTATCGTTCACCACCTCGCGTAAAAAACGCAGGGAGAAGATCTCCCACGCCATGCCGACGTCGGTAAAGACAAAACCGTGGTTGAGGAAGAGGAAGCGGCGCGCAAACTCAACGCACTGCCATTTATGGCCCATGTATTCATTGCCAATATAGCTGCGGAACTCCGCGTCTTCCGGGTAGTTACGCGGATCGAGGCTGCCGTAATTCGAAGAGTAAATCGCCACGCCACCCGGCGCGTAGCCTAATAACGTCCCGAAGGGTGCATCACTGCTTAACGTTCCTTTACGCATGTGTCCAACCTAAAACAGGCAGGCGGCAATTTTTTGTGGGATTTGTCGTCGTCTGCACGTTGTAATTAACTGACAGAGGTGGCGTTATCATACACCCGCCCCGACCATTACGCTCACATCGTTAAACGGCCCTCCCATCTCCTGCTACACTGCCTCAACACAACACCAAAAAGGCAGGCCAACATGTCAGAGAACACCTATCAGCCACCAAAAGTGTGGGAATGGAAAAAGAATAACGGCGGCGCGTTCGCCAATATCAACCGCCCCGTTTCAGGCGCCACGCACGAGAAAGCGCTGCCCGTGGGCGCGCACCCGCTCCAGCTGTATTCGCTGGGCACGCCGAACGGACAGAAAGTGACCATCATGCTGGAAGAGCTGCTGGCGCTGGGCGTGACGGGCGCGGAGTACGACGCATGGTTAATCCGCATCGGCGAGGGCGATCAGTTCTCCAGCGGCTTTGTGGACGTGAACCCGAACTCAAAAATTCCGGCGCTGCGCGACCACTCAACCACCCCGCCGACGCGCGTCTTTGAGTCCGGCAGTATCCTGCTGTATCTGGCCGAGAAGTTTGGCCACTTCCTGCCGAAAGATCCGGCGGGACGCACGGAGACCCTGAACTGGCTGTTCTGGCTCCAGGGCGCGGCACCGTTCCTGGGCGGCGGTTTCGGCCACTTCTACAGCTATGCGCCGGTGAAGATTGAGTACGCCATCGATCGCTTCACCATGGAGGCCAAGCGCCTGTTCGACGTGCTGGACAAGCAGCTGGCGCGCGGGCGCTACGTGGCAGGCGAAGAGTACACCATCGCCGACATGGCAATCTGGCCATGGTTTGGCTGCGTGGCGCTGGGCAGCGTGTATAACGCCGCCGAGTTCCTTGATGCCGGGAAGTACGCCAACGTGCAGCGCTGGGCAAAAGACGTGGCGAATCGCCCGGCCGTGAAGCGCGGACGCATCGTTAACCGCACCAGCGGCGAGCTGAACGAGCAGCTGCATGAACGCCATTCAGCAAGCGACTTTGATACCCAGACGGAAGATAAACGTCAGGCCTGATAAGTGGCCGGGCGCCCGAGCGGGTAAAGCAACACGCGATAAACCACGATCGAAACCAGCCTGCGCGCTGGTTTTTTTTTTGCGTGATGTTGCGGTTTACGGCCTGAAAAATTCATACTCCCGCTTATTCCGTTTCCTCCGCAAGGATCTTTTATGTCAGACCAGACGCTCAGGCAGACCCGACAGCAGGACATCCTCAACCTGATGAGTAAAAGCGACTGGCTGACCACGGAGGCGCTGGCGGATAAGCTTTCCGTCAGCAAAGAGACGATCCGCCGCGATCTGAAGGCCCTGCAGCAGCAGGGCAAGATCCTGCGCCAGCATGGACGCGCGCGCCTGATTCGTCTGGACAGCCGCGACAGCGGAGAGCCTTTTGGCGCGAGGCTGAAAAGCCATTATGCCGACAAAGCCGATATTGCCCGCCACGCGCTGGGCTGGATCGGCGAAGGGATGACCATCGCCCTTGACGCCAGCTCGACCTGCTTTCATCTGGCGCGCCAGCTACCGGATATCGAACTCACCGTTTTTACCAACAGCCTGCCCATCTGCCAGGAGATGGCGAAGCGCAAGCGAACCACGTTAATCTGCTCCGGCGGAACCCTTGAGCGAAAGTATCGCTGCTATGTTAATCCGGCGCTGGTGACGCAGATTAAAGGGCTGGAGATAGACCTGTTTATCTTCTCCTGCGAAGGCGTCGACGAGCAGGGCGTGCTTTGGGATCCCTCCGGGCACAACGCGGCCTATAAAGCGCTGCTGTTAAGCCGCGCCAGCCAGTCGCTTCTGCTCATCGACAAAAGTAAATTTAAGCGGTCAAGCGAGGTCAAGGTCGGCCAGCTGTCGCAGGTCACGGAGGTTATTCAGAGCGAGGGCGGGAAGCGATAAGGGCGTCAGGCCGGGCATTCCGGCCTGACGCACGGACGTTACGCGGTAAGGCGGAACTTCTGCACCGAGCGCTGGAGCTCTTCGGTCTGGCGTTCCAGCGCGGCGGCGGCGGCGGAAACCTGCTCCACCAGCGAGGCGTTCTGCTGGGTTACGCCGTCCATCTGCGTGATGGCAACGCCTACCTGAGAAATCCCTTTGCTCTGCTCCTCCGACGCGGTGGCGATCTGCTTCATGATGACGGTCACTTCGGTCACGTCGCGCAGGATAGCTTCCATGGTGGTGCCGGTATCGTTCACAAGCCGCGCTCCCTGCTCCACGCGGGCAACGGAATCGGCAATCAGCCCTTCGATCTCTTTCGCGGCGTTCGCGCTGCGGCTGGCAAGGTTACGCACCTCCCCTGCAACCACCGCAAAACCGCGCCCCTGCTCTCCCGCACGGGCGGCCTCCACCGCGGCGTTAAGCGCCAGGATGTTGGTCTGGAAGGCGATGCTGTTAATCACGGTGGTAATTTCCGCAATTTTCTTCGAGCTGTCCGAGATGCCGCTCATGGTCGTCACCACGTCCTCCACCAGCGACCCACCACGGCTGGCCGTACCGGAGGCCACGTCCGCCAGCTGGCTGGCCTGACGCGCGCTTTCGGCGTTCAGCTTCACCGTTGCGGTGAGCTGCTCCATGCTGGCAGCGGTCTCTTCCAGGGCGGCGGCCTGCTCTTCGGTACGCGAAGAGAGATCGTTATTACCGCTGGAAATTTCCGTTGCGCCACGCCAGATATTTTCGCTGCCGGAACGGATAGTGCTGACCGCCTCCCGTAGGCTGTCCTGCATGGCGCTCAGCAGCGGCACCAGTTGCCCCACGCAGTTGCGGCCAAAGGGCTCAATCGGCTGGCTGAGATCGCCCTGCGCAATCTGACGAAACTGCTGGCGGATGCGCTCCAGCGGTTTTACCAGCATCGCCACCAGGTAGCGGTCAGTGAAGAGCAGGATCAGCAGACCCGCGATCGTGGCGGTGATAATTACCGTCCGGGTCATGCTGGTAAGGCCGTCGACGATAACGCGCGTGCTGTCGAGCGCCTTCGCGGCGGTATCGTTAAAGTTCTCAGCCGCTGCCCCGAAAGCACGGCTCAGGGGTGGCGTGACGCTGTTAGCGTGCTGACGATAGCCTTCGAGCGTCGCCTGCTTCGCCTGCGCCATCTGCGGCGTTACGCCCTGGTCAAGCAGCGCCTGCCAGGTGGAAATCACCTGCGCAGAGACTTTTTCATCCATCGGCCCCGGGGAGATCGCCTTCATCTCCGCCAGCTTTTTCCCCATGTTATCCAGCGCCTGCTGGGCGGAGGACAGGTCCGGCGTGCCGCCTGCCGCTTTGACCTCCATCGCACGGCTCAGGCGGGTGACGAAGCGGAAGTACTGATCGTTACCCTGGCTCAGCACCGTCATCTGCCTGACCAGCTGGCGGTCGACCTCATTACCATCAGAAACACGGGACAGCGACCAGGTGCTGTAAAGCCCCACGCCTGCCCACATGACGCAAAAGATCCCCAGTATCGTCAACAGGACGAAACGGATGGTGAAATTACGAAGCATATTCATTAAGTATTCCTTGCCGTGAGGGTGAATTCGCCCAGAGGCGAGTACTTTCCTCGTTATCGGCAGGAAAAGACGAAGTTATAATCTTTCGCGCGTAATTTTATAAAATTTTTTACTGGGCCGGTTTACAAGCGATAACGATAATCGTCGGCGCGGATATCCTGTCCGGAAAAATGTGTGTTTTTACATTACGGCTGATAAGAAAATGTAAAACAGTTACACATAAAATTAACCTTAAAATTCGGAAGGCTTACCTCACTCACAGATAAGATCGATAGATAGCGCCAGCTTTAGTAAGAAACCCCTTAATTTGCGTGCTAATCATTCAGCCAGATTTATACAATAAATATGTTTTAAATTATTTATCACACAAATCTATTTTTCCGGCATCTTAAGCCTGTTCTGATGTTTAAAATTTCATTACACCCCACCTGCTTAAGAAAGTTCTGAATTTTCATGAAGTGGTTTAAAAAAAAAGCCGACTTTTTTATTCAGAGAAATTCAAATGCGCAAATTAACGAACCTGACCCTGCTTTCGCAGAGTATTGTAATGGCATTGGCCTCATTCAGCGCCCATGCGTCCACCACGCCTGCCACGGAATGCGATGGTAGCTCGACATCGCAAACCTGCGGTTTAAAGAAATATGACGATGGAAATTTCTATCAGGATTCAAAGGTGGCCAATGCCGTTATGGCGAACGCTACGGCAACCAATATTTATATGGATGGCCATCGTAAAGAGGGTGATACCCAAACGCTGACCGTCTCCGGCACGGATATGTCTGGTCATTATATTCAGGGCAGCAACGGCGGCACGGTGAATATCAACCTGAACAACGGCGCAACCGTGGATATGATTGAGACCGGTTCAGAATTTAAAACAACCAATACGACGATAACGGTCGATAGTTCGACGCTGAACGGTGAAAACAGCGCGGGTGATTACGACAGAGATAAAGCGTATATGATGGGCTCCGCCATTTATCTTGATCCGATGGATAAAGGCTACCATAACGTGAATATCCAGAACGGTAGCGTTCTGCACGGCAGTATTGTAAGCGCGGGCGCAGGTGTGCAAAACATTAACATCAGCAACAGCACGATGGATAAAGGTGGCATTTACGCGGGTAGCGATAAATCTGATACCACTATTACCCTGACCAACGCCACGGTAGACGGCTCTCAAAGCGAGATTGCCCAAAATATTGATACGCTGGCGGAAAAACTTAGCGAATATCAGCCCTTCAGCGATTTGAATCTGGATGCGTTTGGCGACGTCGCCGTTGCCATGTACGGCACAAAAGCCGATTCGCTGGCACTCAATAACAGCACCGTGACGGGTGATATCGACGTGATTAACGAAAAAGGCACAACCACCCTTTCGCTGAATAACCATAGCGTGGTGAACGGCAATATTACGCTGGGCGGAAATTCAGCCAATTCGGTTCTGGTGGATAACAGCACCATTAACGGCGCAGTGAATACCAGCCAGAACAGCGGTAACACTACCATCACCCTGCAAAATAACGCCACGGTCAATGGCGATATTACCACCGGCGCGGGTGATGACACCGTTGTGCTCACCAATAATTCCCACGTTAACGGCAACGTTGACGGCGGTGACGGTAGCGATACGCTTTCAATGGACGCCGGTAGCGCTATTTCCGGCGAAATAAGCCAGTTCGAGACGGTAAATACCACCAGCGATAACAGCATCGCCATTGATAAAATTCACGATGCGACCAGCTGGAGTTTGCAAAACGGCTCCACGCTCATTGCCACCACCACCGGCAGCAATGCGATGGTTACGATGAGTACCGACAGCTTTGTGAACTTCGGCACTATTACCGGGGCCAATAATGCGGTCATCGTAAACAGCATTACCCCGTCCGCGATGAATCAGCAGGGCGTCATCCTCGGCACCTTCACCACAGCAGGCAGCAGCGCACCGCAAAATTATGCCGCCGCAACCTTCACCAACGGCAAGCAGGAGGTTGAAAACCGCAGCGGTGCCTATAACTACGATAACAGCCTGAATATTGTTGCTGCCGACGCGGCACCGCAGACGATGCTGGCAGCCGATAATAGCCAGAGCTGGAATATTGAATTTAACAGCCAGAAGGGAAGCCTCGCCAGCGACGTCCAGGGGCTGGTTGCGGGTCTGGATGCCGCCGAGCAGGCCGGGCATCAGGTTGCGGATGACATTAGTAACCATATGAACCAGGTTCATCTCGCGAATATGCTGGGCGACGAGCAGGACGGCGCGCAGGTGTGGGGCGATTTCCTCTACCAGAACGGCAACTTCAGCAACGACGTGGACTATAAAAGCATTACCCAGGGCGCGCAGGGCGGCGTTGACTGGACGGCTCACCTGAGCAACGGCGACAGCGTTACCGGCGGTATTGCCCTGGCCTGGACGCGCAGCCGCGTGCAGGACACCAGCGACGGCGCAGAAAGCTTCAATGACAGCGTTTACGGTAACTACTACAGCCTTTACGGCGGCTGGCAGCAGGCGCTGAACGGCAGAACCTGGGGCCTGTTCGCTGACGGCAGCTTCAGCTATGGCGATATGCGTTACTCCCTCTCCGCCAGCAACGTCACTGGCGATACCAGCGGCATGACCGAGGCGCTGAGCGGATCGACGGACGGTAGCCTGTATCTGGCGCAGGCCCGCACCGGTATTAACGTACTGCTGCCTGGTGAGACCCTGCTGCAACCTTACGCCACCTTAGGCTGGGATGAGACAAAAGCAAACGGGTTCTCCGACCGCGAAGTGACCTTTGCCGACAGTCAGGTCTCTTCCTGGAACGGCGGTGCCGGCGTACGTCTGACCACCATGCTTACCGATCTGAACAAAAACGTGACGGTAATGCCGTGGGTGGATGCCCGCTTCCAGAAAGAGTTCAGCGATGATACGGACATTAAGGCAGCGGATTACCACAACACCGCCGGTCACAACAACAGCATGGGGATCTTTGGGGCAGGCATTAACGCCAGCATCGCGCATAACTTCACGCTCAATACCGGCGTGTATGTTGGGACGGGAGACGTGGATAACGATGCCAGCGTGCAGGCGGGTATGAGCTACAGCTTCTAAGCTCGGACGGATTGCCGGGCGGCAGTTCCCCCTGCCCGGCAATCCGCTGGCCCGACGCCGGGCGTTAGCTCAAGTATTTCTCAAACCACCCCAGCGTGCGTTTCCAGGCGAGCCCGGCTGCGGGCTCGTCGTATCGCGGGGTGGAGTCGTTATGAAAGCCGTGGTTAACGCCGGGGTAGATGTAGGCTTCATACACCTTATTATTGGCCTTAAGGGCCGCCTCGTACGCTGGCCATCCTTCATTAATATTTTTATCGAACTCCGCATAGTGCAGCAGAAGCGGCGCGTTGATTTTCGGCACATCGGCGGCCGGCGGCTGTCGGCCATAAAACGGCACCGCGCACGCCAGCTCCGGGTAAGCGACTGCTGCGGCATTGGATACGCCGCCGCCATAGCAGAAGCCGGTTATCCCCACTTTGCCGGTCGCATCTGGACGATCCTTCATGAACCCGACGGCGGCAAAGAAGTCATTCATCAGCTTTGTCGGATCCACCTTCTGCTGTAGCGCCTTCCCCTCTTCGTCGTTGCCTGGATAACCGCCCACTGAACTGAGGCCATCCGGCGCCAGGGCCAGATAACCGGCTTTTGCCACGCGGCGTGCCACATCTTCGATATACGGGTTCAGGCCGCGGTTCTCATGCACCACCACCACGGCAGGTATTTTTCCGCGGGCCTTAGCGGGTTTCACCAGGTAACCGCGTACCTCGCCATGCCCCTCAGGTGAGGGATAGGAGATATATTCCGGGAGAATATCCGGGTCGGTAAATTTGACCTGCTCTGCGAGGGCGTAATTGGGTTTAAGCATATTGAACAGCGCCAGCGCCGTCACGCCGCCAGCGGCATAGCGTGCCGCGAGGTTAAGGAATTCTCGTTTGCTGATTTTACCGTGGGCGTAGTAGTCGTAGTAATCGAGCAGCTCTTGTGGAAAATCTTTGGCAGTCAGGCGCGTCATCGCTTATCTCCACGATTTATGGTTTGATAAGCATAGAATGAAAACGCTGTTTCGAAAATTCATCGACACGAAAGGAGACATCATGTCCTGGCACCCTTACACCGGCCGATACGAGAATATTCAGTACCGTTACTGCGGTAAAAGTGGCCTGCGCCTGCCGGCGCTGTCGCTGGGCCTGTGGCACAGCTTTGGCCACGTACAGGCGCTCGATTCCCAGCGCGCGCTGCTGCGTAAAGCCTTCGATCTTGGCATTACCCATTTTGACCTTGCCAATAACTACGGCCCCCCTGCGGGCAGCGCTGAGGAGAACTTTGGTCGGCTGCTGCGGGAAGATTTTGCCGGCTATCGCGACGAGCTGATCGTCTCCACCAAAGCGGGTTATGACATGTGGCCAGGCCCGTATGGTTCAGGCGGCTCTCGTAAATACCTGCTCGCCAGCCTCGACCAGAGCCTGAAACGCATGGGCCTGGACTATGTGGATATTTTCTATTCTCACCGCGTGGACGAAAACACGCCGATGGAGGAGACCGCCTCCGCGCTGGCACACGCGGTGCAGAGCGGAAAAGCGCTGTATGTGGGTATTTCGTCCTACTCCACGGAACGCACGAAGGTGATGGCAGAATTGCTGCGCGAGTGGAAAATCCCGCTTCTGATCCACCAGCCGTCTTACAACCTGCTGAACCGCTGGGTCGACAAGACCGGCCTGCTGGATGCGCTGGAGGAAAACGGGACGGGCTGTATCGCCTTCACCCCGCTGGCCCAGGGCCTGCTGACCGGAAAATACCTGAACGGTATTCCTGACGGTTCACGCATGCAGCGCGAAGGCAAGAAAGTGCGCGGCCTGACGGAGAACATGCTGACAGAAGCCAACCTGAGCAGCCTTCGTCTGCTGAATGAGATGGCGCACGCGCGCGGGCAGACGATGGCGCAGATGGCGCTGAGCTGGCTGCTGAAGGATGAGCGAGTAACGTCAGTGCTGATTGGCGCGAGTCGCCCGGAACAGCTGGAGGAGAACGTTCAGGCGCTGTCTAACCTGCGCTTTACCGAAGATGAACTGAAGCGGATTGACCAGCACGTTGCGGATGGTGAGCTGAACCTGTGGCAGGCGTCGTCGGATAAATAGTGCGGCCTGTTGCCCTGACCCCTCACCCTGTCCCTCTCCCCAAAGGGGAGAGGGTAAAAGGCAGCACCGGACAGTCCCCTCTCCCCTCCGGGGAGAGGGTTAGGGTGAGGGCCGCGGTAAAATCACTTCTTGCTGATCTTATCCAGATACCCCATCACAAACGCCGACAGCACGAACGTCAGGTGGATAATCACATACCACATCAGCTTGTTATCCGGGACGTTCTTGGCGTCCATGAATACGCGTAACAGGTGGATAGACGAAATCGCCACAATCGACGCCGCAACCTTATTCTTCAGCGATGACGCGTCCATCTTACCGAGCCAGCTGAGCTTTTCCTTGTGCTCGGCGATATCCAGCTGAGAGACAAAATTCTCATAGCCGGAGAACATCACCATCACCAGTAATCCGCCCACCAGCGTCATATCCACCAGCGACAGCAGCACCAGAATTAAGTCTGCTTCCGCCACCGAGAAAATGTTTGGCAGGACGTGGAAAATTTCCTGGAAGAACTTGATCGTCAGGGCGACCAGCGCCAGGGAGAGACCAAAATAGACGGGTGCGAGCAGCCAGCGAGAGGCATACATTGCGTTTTCAAAGAAGCGTTCCATAAAATCCTGTCTGCAAACGAAACCAGCGTCCAGTATATCTCAACGTCGCTGGCTGTTTGCAACAACTAACCAGGAGGTCGCTTACACCTCATCAGGATCCACTTGCGGGCGCGCGTACTCCGGCCAGACCAGCCCCACCAGCTCCGGGTAGGCCTCCAGGCTAAACTCGCGAAAACACTGGCGCAGGTTTAATACGTCTAAATCGGAATATGAGACCTTCTCGCCATTCAGACAGCGCTTTTTGATATTGTCATAATATTTATAAACGGCCGAATTAAGGTCGCTACACCGGCGCTGCGCGTCGAACAGCCCCGGCGTATCATTAATGTCGGACATTTTCATGCGCTTTATTGTCGCATGAAGAAAATCGATATATTCGTGATTGACCCGCCAGTACCAGACCGGCGTCACGGCGTTCATCAACAGGGAGAAATGATCTTCGCCCTCTTCTTTGGACATCAATTCTGGCTGCGGTGCTTCACCGGCATCTTTCGACACTTTCGGCTTATTAAACTCTCGCATCAATAAAA
Source organism: Enterobacter cloacae complex sp. 2022EL-00788 (assembly GCF_026627565.1). Taxonomy (NCBI): domain Bacteria; kingdom Pseudomonadati; phylum Pseudomonadota; class Gammaproteobacteria; order Enterobacterales; family Enterobacteriaceae; genus Enterobacter; species Enterobacter cloacae complex sp. 2022EL-00788. The sequence continues at coordinate 59,355 of NZ_JAPNMC010000004.1, forward strand.
GCACGCCAGCGGTCAGTAACAGTAACGTTATAACCGTAAAGAAAATGCTGTTCATGGGTAGGCTCCATTTTTTTTGATTTTAAAATTGCCTCATGTTATTGTCAACGAATCTCACCCTTTTTCCATTCCCACCTTTTTGAAATTAAAGGAAATTAAAATGCTGCCCGACAATCTTGTCCCGGCAAAGTACCACATTACGCCTGTGGAACAGCCTACGACGGAAGCAGATAAAGAGGCGAATTTCACTCTAGGAAAAAGAAAACTCTCCGACTATGAAGCCGACATATTAATTGGCGTTTCGCGTACCGGAAAATCCCGTAATATGGTGCTGGAAGAGCACGACCGCCATTTAAAAGACCGCTTATTTCGGGCCATCAAGATCGAAGCGTTTGTTCATCTGCTAAATGATTTGCAGGCCGAAGGGGAAATAGATGCCCAGGCTCTAAGTCAAATAATGGCCGAAAAAACCCAGCAAATAAATGAAGCCGGAAATGAAATTTGGCTTAATTTAATCACCCGCGAAAAAAACGGTCCCATTTTTTATAACCTGGGGGAAGAATAGCGTGAATAATGAGAGCGGCAATAACGTTTATTTGACTTTAGATGATAAAAAAAGCGATGAATTTATCTTAAAGCAGAATCTCGACTCGCTAAAAAAGATAAAAAATGACGAGATGACGCGAATCACTCAGGATTTGATTTCGATCCCGGCCGCGCTGGTGCGCCTGAAATGGCACAATCGTCGGGAAATCTATCCCTTGCAGGTCAAAGAGGAGATTTATGGCGCGGTGATGAACGCCCTTATCGACCAGCGTCCTGAGCTTAAAGAGAAGCTCCTCGGCCGGCTGGAGGCGAACTATCAATACCTGCTGGCCCGCGAGACCGCTACCCTGCGCCTGACCCGCAGGCTTTCAGAAGGCCGTTACCGCACATCAAACGTCACCTGCGTGGCGCTCAATGAAGAGGCACCGGCGGTATCCCCGGACGCTCACGCTTAACCGCAAAAAAAAAGCTGGCTTTCGCCAGCTCTTCGTTTTATTTCGCGGCCGCTTTCTCTTCGCCGACCAGGCCAATCTTCAGGTACCCCGCCTGATGCAGCGTGTCCATAACCTTCATCATGGTTTCATAGTCGACGGTTTTATCCGCGCGGAAGAAGACGGTGGTGTCTTTCTTGCCGCCGGTCAGCTGGTCCAGCGCCGGAATAACGGAGGCATCCGTCACCGGATCGTTGCCGAGGAACATGGATTTATCCGCCTTCACCGACAGGTAGATAGGCTTTTCCGGACGCGGCTGCGGCTGGCTGGAGGACGCGGGCAGATTCACCTTCACGTCCACCGTCGCCAGCGGCGCGGCAACCATAAAGATAATCAGCAGAACCAGCATAACGTCGATAAACGGCGTCACGTTGATTTCATGCATTTCGCCGTTATCGTCCAGATTTTCATTAAGACGCATTGCCATACAATCAACCTACGCGCAGTTTGGACGCCGCATGCACCGGCTTAACGGCGCTGGCGTTCAGGTCCAGATCGCGGCTTTGCAGCAGCAGAACCTGCGCGGCAACGTCGCCCAGGGTGGCTTTGTAACTGCCAATCATGCGGGCAAAAATGTTATAGATAACGACCGCCGGGATAGCGGCGACCAGGCCGATAGCCGTTGCCAGCAACGCTTCTGCGATACCCGGCGCAACCACCGCCAGGTTAGTGGTCTGCGTCTGGGCGATGCCGATAAAGCTGTTCATGATGCCCCAGACGGTACCGAACAGGCCGACGAACGGGGAGATAGCGCCGATAGTCGCCAGATAGCCGTTACCGCGGCCCATATGACGGCCAACGGCAGCAACGCGACGTTCCAGACGGAAGCCGGTACGCTCTTTAATGCCTTCTTTATCTTCACTGCCTGCGGAGAGTTCCAGCTCGTTCTGAGCTTCGTTCACTAACAGGGTGGTCAGGCTTTTCGCATGGAAGGACGAGGTTATATCAGAAGCCTGATCCAGAGAGCGGGCTTCTGCCAGCTGCTTCTGCTCACGCTTGAGGCGGCGCTTTTGTGAAAGAAGTTCGGCGCTCTTGCTGAAGAAGATAGCCCAGGTGATCACGGACGCCAGAATCAGGCCGATCATCACAATCTTAACTACGATGTCAGCATGTTGATACATGCCCCAAACGGAGAGATCCGTCTGCATCAAATTATTACCCACTCTGTATCTCCAGGACGCAAATCACAAAATCTGAACGTAATAATATCAAAACGTCGTCGAATTGATAGTAGTTCTCATTAGTATTTACATAGTGCCGTAATTTTCGCTCACTTTCCTTGCGCTTACGCAGTAAAAATTTTTTATGCGTATTTTTAATAATATTTTCTGCTTATTCGATAAGCATGCGGATGCACATTTTTGCAATCGTGGTAGTCTGGACGTCCAGACGTACAAAAATAGGGTTAGCGAACATGACTAAGAAGCAGCTTGAAACCACGCTGGTGCAGGCAGGACGCAGCAAAAAATACACCCAGGGCTCGGTCAACAGCGTGATACAGCGCGCCTCGTCGCTGGTGTTTGATACCGTTGAGGATAAAAAAATCGCCACGCGCAATCGCGCGAAGGGCGGGCTGTTTTACGGTCGTCGCGGCACGCTAACCCACTTCTCGCTGCAGGAAGCCATGTGCGAACTGGAGGGCGGCGCGGGCTGCGCGCTGTTCCCGTGCGGCGCGGCGGCGGTCGCCAATACCATCCTGGCGTTTGTGGAACAGGGCGACCATGTCCTGATGACCAATACCGCCTACGAGCCAAGCCAGGACTTCTGCACCAAAATCCTCAGCAAGCTTGGCGTCACTACCAGCTGGTTCGATCCGCTGATTGGGGCCGGCATCGCCGACCATATTCAGCCCAACACGCGCGTGGTGTTTCTGGAATCTCCCGGCTCCATCACCATGGAAGTCCATGACGTGCCGGCCATCGTGAAGGCGGTGCGCGGTAAAGCACCGGAAGCGATCGTGATGATCGACAACACCTGGGCGGCGGGCGTGCTGTTTAAAGCGCTGGAGTTTGACGTTGATATCTCCATTCAGGCGGCCACCAAATACCTGATTGGTCACTCCGACGCCATGATTGGCACGGCGGTTTCCAACGCCCGCTGCTGGGACCAGCTGCGTGAAAATGCCTACCTGATGGGGCAAATGGTGGACGCCGATACCGCCTACATGACCAGCCGCGGCATCCGCACGCTCGGCGTACGCCTGCGCCAGCATCATGAGAGCAGCCTGCAAATCGCGCAGTGGCTGGCGCTGCACCCGCAGGTGGAGCGCGTTAACCATCCGGCGCTGGCGGGCAGCAAAGGACACGAATACTGGCAACGTGACTTTACGGGCAGCAGCGGGCTGTTCTCTTTCGTTCTTAAAAAGCGGCTCAATGACGCCGAGCTGGCACGCTATCTGGATAACTTTACCCTCTTCAGCATGGCCTATTCATGGGGTGGATTCGAATCCCTGATCCTGCCTAACCAGCCGGAACAGATTGCGGCACTGCGCCCGGGTGGCGAAGTGGACTTCGAAGGAACCCTGATCCGCCTGCATATCGGGCTGGAAAATGTGGACGATTTAATTGCGGATTTATCGGCAGGATTTGAGCGCATCGTGTAAAGTGCTGGCTGAAATGTACGCCCCGGACGCCATTCTGAACACCGCAAGCGGAAAAGTCTGTATGAGATGCGCCTGCGATCAACCCCGACAGGCCAATTTGGGAGTACAATAGCGTTATATCTGCTGTTCCACAGGAAAGTCCATGGCTGTTATTCAAAATATCATCACGGCGCTCTGGCAACACGATTTTGCCGCGCTGGCGGACCCGCACGTCGTCGGGATTGTCTATTTCGTGATGTTCGCGACGCTGTTTCTGGAGAATGGACTACTGCCAGCCTCATTTTTACCCGGCGACAGCCTGCTTCTGCTCGCAGGGGCGTTGATCGGCAAGGGGGTGATGGACTTCGCCCCGACAATGGTGATCCTCACCTCGGCGGCCAGCCTCGGCTGCTGGCTGAGCTACCTTCAGGGGCGCTGGCTTGGAAACACCCGCGTGGTGAAAGGCTGGCTGGCACAGCTGCCGCATAAATATCACCAGCGCGCCACCTGCATGTTTGACCGCCACGGCCTGCTGGCGCTGCTCGCCGGGCGTTTTCTGGCGTTTGTTCGCACCCTGTTGCCTACGATGGCGGGCATATCGGGCCTGTCCAACCGCCGCTTCCAGTTCTTCAACTGGCTGAGCGCCCTGCTCTGGGTGGGCGTGGTAACCACGCTCGGCTACGCGCTGAACATGATCCCTTTTGTTAAGCGCCATGAAGACCAGGTGATGACGTTCCTGATGGTGCTGCCGATCTTCCTGCTGGTTGCGGGCCTGGTCGGCACAATCGCGGTGGTGATTAAGAAGAAGTATTGCAGCGCCTGATACCCCATCCTGATTCTCTCCCCGTGGGGAGAGAATCAAAAGCCTAAGCGCCCTGCATCGTTCTGATGCGCGACGCATCCTCCCCCGGCGTAACGCCGAAGTAGCGCTTAAATTCCCGACTGAACTGCGAGGCGCTTTCATACCCAACCCGCATCGCCGCCGCGCTGGCCTTCATGCCGTCGTGGATCATCAGCATGCGCGCCTTATGCAGACGGTAGGTTTTGAGATACTGCAACGGCGACGTGCTGGTAACGGATTTAAAGTTGTGGTGAAACGCCGAGACGCTCATGTTGGCTTCCGCCGCCAGCTGGTCAACGCTGAGGTTTTCCGTGTACTGGCTCTCGATGCGCTTCAGCACGCGGCTAATCAGGCTAAAGTGCGTCTGGCGGCTTACCAGCGCCAGCAGCGCCCCGCCGCCCGGCCCGAGCAGCACGTGATAAAGAATTTCGCGGATAATCTGCTTCCCGAGAATACGCGCATCCAGCGGCCTGTCCATTACGTCCAGCAGACGCTCGATGGCACAGAGGATCTCATCCGACAGCGTTGCCGAGTTGATGCCGCTTGCCGCCATCGACGGCCGGAAAAGCTCATCTTCCCCGATATCCATCAGCAGCTCCTGCAGCTGGAGAATGTCGACGTTGACGCGGATGCCTGCCAGGGGCACCTCCTCCGTCGCGAAAGTTTCACATTCGAAGGGTAAAGGTACCGTAAGAAGCAGATATTCATTGGTGTCGTAACGGAACACGCGCTCGTTGATATAGCCAATCTTATGGCCTGAAAAGAGAAAAACGATGCCTGGCTGATACATCACCGGGGTGCGCGTCCCGGGCTGAGTGCCGTAGAGCAGCCGGATATCCGGCAGCAGTTCGGACGCATTATTTCCATTATCTATCAGTCTCTTAATCTGCGACGTTAGCTGACGGCAGATGGCATCACGGTTCATTTTTAATTACTCCGGGTACGGTTTCCGACGCTATCAGTGTGCGCATTTTCGTTCCGTTTCTCCAGCGCGCTGTAGAAATGGGCAAGACATCGGCAGGAATGTGCATTGAGAGGATAGCGCCTGCCCGCCACAATGTGCAGCATCAGGTTGCCTTCTGCGCCACCACGATTTTTCACCCACTAAAGGGAACGAGCAATGAACAACTTTAACCTTCACACCCCAACCCGCATTCTGTTTGGTAAAAACGCTATCGCTGAGCTGCGCGCGCAGATCCCGACGGATGCCCGCGTGCTGATTACCTACGGCGGCGGCAGCGTGAAAAAAACCGGCGTGCTGGATCAGGTTTACAGCGCCCTGGAGGGTCTGGACGTGCGCGAGTTCGGCGGTATCGAGCCAAACCCGTCTTACGAAACGCTGATGAACGCGGTGAAAATCGCCCGCGACGAGCAGATCACCTTCCTGCTGGCGGTGGGCGGCGGCTCCGTCCTGGACGGCACCAAATTTATCGCGGCGGCGGCGCATTACGCTGACGGCGTCGATCCGTGGCACATTCTGGAAACGGGCGGCAGCGACATTACCCGCGCAATCCCGATGGGTTCAGTGCTGACCCTGCCGGCCACCGGTTCAGAGTCCAACAAAGGCGCGGTGATCTCCCGTAAAACCACCGGCGACAAGCAGGCATTTATGAACGAACACGTTCAGCCCGTGTTCGCCATCCTGGATCCGGTTTACACCTACACCCTGCCCGCGCGCCAGGTGGCGAACGGCGTGGTGGACGCTTTTGTGCATACCGTTGAGCAATACGTCACGTACCCGGTCAATGCCAAAATTCAGGATCGTTTCGCGGAAGGCATTTTGCTGACCCTGATTGAAGAAGGTCCGAAAGCGCTCAAAGAGCCTGAAAACTACGACGTGCGCGCCAACGTGATGTGGGCTGCCACGCAGGCGCTGAACGGCCTGATCGGTGCCGGCGTGCCGCAGGACTGGGCAACCCACATGCTCGGCCACGAGCTGACGGCGATGCACGGTCTGGATCACGCCCAGACGCTGGCGGTAGTTCTGCCTGCGCTGTGGAACGAAAAACGTGACGCCAAACGCGCCAAGCTGCTGCAATACGCCGAGCGCGTATGGAACATTACTGAAGGTGATGACGATGCACGCATCGATGCCGCAATTGAAGCAACCCGCCACTTCTTTGAAAGCCTGGGCGTGCCAACCCGTCTCTCGGACTACGGCCTGGACGGTAGCTCCATCCCTGCCCTGCTGGCGAAGCTGGAAGCCCACGGCATGACTCAGATCGGCGAGCACGGCGACATCACCCTTGACGTTAGCCGTCGCATTTACGAAGCGGCACGCTAGGCGTTTTTAGGATCCTGACTTTCGTTTTTTGACATTTCGTCCAGACTTAATGCACACCACATCGTCGGAGGTTCCCTCCGGCGATGAGCACCTGAAGGAGGAAAAATGGCAAACCAAACCGTAATCAAGCTGCAGGATGGCAACGTGATGCCCCAGTTGGGGCTAGGTGTATGGAAAGCCGGTAACGACGAGGTCGTCTCCGCCATTCATAAAGCCCTGGAAGTCGGCTATCGGTCCATTGATACCGCTGCCGCCTACAAAAACGAGGACGGCGTAGGTGCGGCACTCGCCAGCGCCGGCGTTCCCCGCGAAGAGTTATTCATTACCACCAAACTGTGGAACGACGATCAAAAGCGCCCCCGCGAAGCCCTGCACGAAAGCCTGGAGAAGCTCCAGCTCGATTTCGTCGATCTTTATCTGATGCACTGGCCGGTTCCGGCTATCGACCATTACGTTGACGCCTGGAAAGGGATGATTGAGCTGCAAAAAGAGGGGCTGGTAAAAAGCATCGGCGTCTGTAACTTCCAGGTTCATCACCTCCAGCGCCTGATAGATGAAACGGGCGTCGCACCGGTGATTAACCAGATTGAGCTGCACCCGCTGATGCAGCACCGCCAGCTTCACTCCTGGAACGCCACGCACAAGATCCAGACCGAATCCTGGAGCCCGCTGGCGCAGGGCGGCGAAGGGGTATTCGACCAGAAAATCATCCGCGAACTGGCCGATAAGTATGGCAAAACCCCGGCACAGATTGTTATTCGCTGGCACCTGGACAGCGGCCTGGTGGTGATCCCGAAATCAGTAACGCCGTCGCGCATCGCCGAGAACTTCGACGTCTGGGATTTCCGCCTGGATAAAGACGAGCTGGGAGAAATTGCGAAGCTGGATCAGGGTAAGCGTTTAGGGCCGGATCCGGATCAGTTTGGCGGGTAGGTTTTTCCCCTCACCCTGCCCTCCCCCACGGGGAGAGGGTGTTCAAGTTCCCTCTCGAGGGTTAGGGTGAGGGGGTCATCGTTATCCGATCTTACGTTTTCCCGCTTTTTTCGTCCCCGCCCCACCGTTCGAACGCTGATGCACAATCGGCGTGTGCTTGGTCAGCGCCGGGCGCGTATTGCGGTTCTGGCGGCGCGCTTCGCGCATCTCTTCAAGCGTAGGCGCCGGCACCAGGCAGTCGCGGCGTGAGCCAATCAGGTGCTTTTTGCCCATCTCTTCCAGCGCCTGGCGGATCAGCGGCCAGTTTTTCGGGTCGTGATAACGCAGCAGCGCTTTATGCAGACGGCGCTGCTTATCCCCTTTCGGCACCACCACGTCTTCGCTCTTGTAGCCAATCTTACTCAGCGGGTTCTTGCCGGTGTAATACATGGTCGTCGAGTTGGCGAGCGGTGACGGATAGAAGTTCTGCACCTGGTCCAGACGGAATCGACGCTGCTTCAGCCACAGCGCCAGGTTTACCATGTCCTCATCACGCGTGCCGGGGTGCGCGGAGATGAAGTAGGGGATCAGATACTGCTCTTTGCCCGCCTGTTTTGAGTAGGTGTCGAACAGCTGCTTAAAGCGATCGTAGCTGCCCATGCCCGGCTTCATCATTTTGGACAGCGGGCCTTCCTCGGTGTGCTCCGGGGCGATCTTCAGATAGCCGCCAACGTGGTGCGTGGCCAGCTCTTTGATGTAGCGCGGATCTTCCACGGCGATGTCGTAACGCACGCCCGACGCGATCAGGATCTTCTTGATACCTTTGAGATCGCGCGCGCGACGGTAGAGGCTGATCGTCGGCTCGTGGTTGGTGTCCATATGCTCGCAAATGCTCGGATAGACGCAGGAGAGACGACGGCAGGTCTGCTCCGCGCGCGGCGACTTGCAGCGCAGCATATACATGTTCGCGGTTGGACCGCCCAGGTCCGAGATCACACCGGTAAAACCGGGCACCGTGTCGCGAATCGCTTCGATCTCGTTGACGATCGACTCTTCGGAGCGGCTCTGGATAATGCGGCCTTCGTGTTCGGTGATCGAGCAGAAGGAGCATCCGCCGAAGCAGCCGCGCATGATGTTAACCGAGAAGCGGATCATCTCGTACGCCGGAATGCGGCTGTTGCCGTAGGATGGATGCGGAACGCGCTTGTACGGCAGGGCAAAGACGCTGTCCATCTCTTCGGTAGAGAGCGGGATCGCCGGCGGGTTAACCCAGATATAGCGCTCGCCGTGCTTTTGCATCAGCGCGCGCGCGCAGCCCGGGTTGGTTTCGTGATGCAAAATGCGCGACGCGTGGGCGTAGAGCACCTTATCGCTTTTCACTTTCTCGTAGGACGGCAGCAGTACGTAGGTTTTTTCCCACGGCTTCGGACGCGGCGGCTGCACCACCACGGCCTTCGCTTCGGCTTTCTTCGGCTCAACCGGTTTGTTATCCGCACACGGCAGATCGTCACCGTACGGATGCGGGATCGGGTCAATTTTGCCCGGCATATCGATGATGCGGGAGTCCACTCCGCTCCAGCCCGGCAGGGCCTCTTTCACCATGATCGCGGTGTTACGCACGTCGCGGATCTCGCTGACGGGCTCGCCCTGGGCCAGACGGTGCGCCACCTCCACCAGCGGACGCTCGCCGTTGCCGAAGATCAGCATGTCGGCTTTCGAATCCACCAGCACCGAACGACGCACGGTATCGGACCAGTAGTCGTAGTGCGCGGTACGGCGCAGGCTCGCCTCAATGCCGCCCAGGATCACCGGCACGTCTTTCCATGCTTCTTTGCATCGCTGGGTGTAGACGAGGGTCGCGCGATCGGGACGTTTACCGGCCACGTTATCTGCGGTATAGGCATCGTCATGGCGCAGCTTACGGTCGGCGGTGTAGCGGTTGATCATGGAGTCCATGTTGCCTGCGGTCACGCCGAAGAACAGGTTCGGCTTGCCCAGACGCATAAAGTCGTCTTTGCTGTTCCAGTCAGGCTGGGAGATGATCCCCACGCGGAAGCCCTGGGCCTCAAGCATACGGCCGCAGATCGCCATGCCAAAGCTCGGGTGATCGACGTACGCATCGCCCGTCACCAGAATAATATCGCAGCTGTCCCAGCCCAGCTGGTCCATCTCTTCACGGGACATCGGCAGGAAAGGCGCCGGTCCAAAGCAGGCTGCCCAGTACTGGGGCCAGGAGAAGAGGTCGCGATCCGGCTGGATCAGGGAAATTGAGCTCATAATGCTTCCGAAGAAAAAATAGACAAAAGGAGCGGGATTATACGCTGGATCGTTGGGGGAATTGAAGGGGTATTGTGCGGGCTGTTGCCCCCTCACCCTAACCCTCTCCCCAAAGGGGAGAGGGGATGCTCAGAGCGGTCTTTCACCCTCGCCCCTATGGGGAGAGGGCCGGGGTGAGGGGTAAAATTTACGGCGCCGGATTGACCAGCATCTGCCCTACCGATCCCCTGTCCATCATCTCCAGCGTCTGGCTGTGGAACAGGAACGGGAAGTGCGGCCATGACGGCTGACCGTAGTAAACAAGCAGCTCAACCTGCCCATCCACCCAGACGGTGTCTTTCCAGCCCCTGTCTTCCGGGAACGGCATGGCGCCGTTCACGTTGCGGATCAGGAATGCCACACCTTCAATATGGAACGACTGGGGCATGTCCGAGCGGACGGTCCAGCGCTCCCAGGTTCCCTGCTGAGCGGTAATATCAATGCGGTTAACGTCCCACAGCGCGCCGTTGATGCCCGGATCGTCGCCCAGGCTGATATCGCGGCTGCGCACCGCCGGTCCGGTTACGATCTCCTGCGGCAGCAGGCGCATCGGCAGGCTGTCGGTGACCAGCGGCAACAGGCCGGTTGGCCGCAGCGTCAGCACCAGCGTCGAGACCAGAATGCTCGACGGCTCAAAGAAGCCGCGAATACGGTCGACAATGCTTGCCGCTTCACCGCAGGTCACGGAGACTTCATCCCCGTTGGTCATATCCACCAGGATTTCGCGACGCTCGCCCGGGGCCAGCGACAGCTGTTTAACCGACACCGGCGCAGGCAGCAGCCCCTGATCGCCCGAAATAACGTGCAGCGCACGGCCGTCGCTCATCTGGAGCTGATAGCGGCGAGAGTTGGAGGCATTCAGCAGACGCAGACGCACCCAGCCACGCGACACTTCGACATACGGGCTTTGCGCGCCGTTAACCAGCAGCGTATCGCCCACAAAGCCGCCGCTGCCCGGCTCGCTGTACTCCGGGGTACCAAAGTTATCCAGGCGCTTGTCCTGAATAATCACCGGGAAATCATCGACACCGTAGTGGTTCGGGATCGGCAGCGTTTTGCTGACCTCATCTTCAATCAGCCACATCCCGGCCAGGCCGTTATACACCTGCTGGGCGGTACGGTTCGGCGTATTGGCGTGATACCACAGGGTCGCGGCGCTCTGACGGATAGGCAGAACAGGCGCCCAGTCAGCATTCGGCGACATCATGCGCGCCGCGCCGCCAATCAGCGGCCCCGGCACCTGAAGCCCGCTGACGGTCATAGCAACATTTTCAGTCGTACGGTTGCTGTAAATCAGCTTAACGTCATCGCCAGTCCACACGCGAATGGTCGGTCCAAGGTAGCGCCCGTTAATGCCCCATACCGGCGCGCGCGTTCCCTGGGTAAAGGACCAGTGGCTACGCTGAAGCGTGAGGAACAGCGGCTGTCCGCGACGGGATTCAATCAACGGCGGAATGGGCAGCGGCTGCTGCTGCCCGGCGGCGCTGGCTGTCCGCGGCATCGCACCCGCACAAAGGGCGATACCCGAAGCCTGAATAAACTGACGCCGACTGAGTGACATATAAGCTCCATCTGAAACGACTAACAACGCGGGAATTCGTTTTCCCTTCTACAACGCCGGGTTAAATCTTACCGGCGGCTTCTCGCTCTGCAACTTCTTTGTCGAGCTGCGCAATATGCTGAGCCATCAGCTCGCGGCAGTGCGTGGCCAGCTCGCGCACCTGGTCTTTACCGTATTTGGTGGTATCCACCGGCGGCAGCATTTCGACAATCACCAGTCCGTTCTTCAGGCGGTTAAGATTAATCTTATTCGATGTATTGGAAACGCACACGGGAATAATTGGAACACCCGCCGCAATTGCCGCATGAAACGCACCGGTCTTAAACGGCAGCAGGCCGCGCCCGCGGCTGCGCGTCCCTTCCGGGAACATCCAGATTGAGATCCGACGCTTTTTAAACTGATCCACGACTTCCGCAATAGTGCCATGCGCTTTTGCGCGGTTATTACGGTCGATCAGCAGGTTACCGGTTAACCAGTACAGCTGGCCAAAAAACGGGATCCACAGCAGGCTCTTTTTCCCGACGGTCACGGTCGGCGGGAGAACAATATTTGAGGCCGTCACCATATCGTAGTTGTTCTGATGGTTAGCGATATAGATGGCGTTACCGAAATTTTCCGCCCCTTCAGGCAGACGCTTTTCAACCTTCAGGCCAAACAGCGGGGCCAGGCGACCAAACATGTGGCCAAACGTCGCGACATGCTTTGGATTACGCGGGCTGAACAGGCAGTAAATAGATCCGAAAATGCAGACCAGAATGCAGTAGATAACGGTAAGAATGAGACGAACAATGTATAGCATAGCGACCTCTGAAGCCCTGACAGCTGACAATTATACTTCACCTGTGGCCAGGTAAGGACTTTATTACGAGCGCGTATTGTTAATCGCAACGCACGAATTAACAACGTTTTTACGGGAAATTTTATGGAAATGCCCCCTCCGGAACAGAGGGGGAGAAAACAGGTTACTCTTCGCTGTCACCCGCCGCGCTGCGCGCCGGTGAGTCGATCTCCACGCGGTCGATTCGCTGCAGGCCGCGCATCAGCGAGCCGCGTCGTCCGCGCTCGCCAACCACCTTCTGCAGCTCTTCCGGACGCAGTTTGATCTTACGCTTGCCGACATGAATGGTCAGCGTGCTCTGCGGCGGCAGCAGGAAGAGATGCGCCAGGCCATCTTCGCCTTTTGCCGCTTCCGCTGACGGGATGCTGATTATCTTGTTGCCCTTCCCTTTCGACAGCTCCGGCAGATCGCTGACCGGGAACATCAGCATACGTCCGGCTGCGGTGATCGCCAGCAGCATGTCGCTTTCGTCCTCAATGATCAGCGGCGGCATAACGTGCGCGTTATCAGGCAGGCTGATCAGCGCTTTACCGGCCCGGTTGCGCGACACCAGATCGTTAAAGGTACAGATAAAGCCATAGCCCGCGTCAGAAGCCATCAGCAGTTTTTGTTCGTCGGCCTCCATCAGCATATGGTCAACCGTGGCGCCCGGCGGCAGCGTCAGCTTGCCGGTCAGCGGTTCGCCCTGGCCGCGCGCGGACGGCAGCGTGATCGGATCGATGGCGTAGCTGCGGCCCGTGGAGTCGATAAACGCCACCGGCTGGTTGCTCTTGCCCTTCACCGCCGCCTTGAAGCTGTCGCCGGATTTATAGCTCAGGCCCGGCGCGTCGATATCGTGGCCCTTGGCGCTACGCACCCAGCCGCTCTGGGAAAGAACAATGGTCACCGGCTCGGACGGCAGCATGTCGTGCTCGTTCATCGCCTTCGCCTCTTCGCGCTCGTGCAGCGGAGAGCGACGGTCGTCGCCAAAGGCGTCGGCATCGGCCTGCAGCTCTTTCTTCAGCAGGGTGTTCATCTTGCGCTCGGACGCGAGGATCGCCTGCAGCTGATCGCGCTCTTTTTCAAGCTCGTTCTGCTCGCCGCGGATCTTCATCTCTTCCAGCTTAGCGAGATGGCGCAGCTTCAGTTCGAGGATCGCTTCGGCCTGGGTTTCACTGATACCAAAGCGCGACATCAGCGCGGGCTTCGGCTCGTCCTCGGTACGGATGATTTCGATCACTTCATCGATATTGAGGAACGCCACCAGCAAACCTTCGAGGATATGCAGGCGCTTCAGCACCTTCTCCAGACGATGGTTCAGACGACGGCGCACCGTATCGCGGCGGAAGGCCAGCCATTCGGTGAGGATCTCCAGCAGGTTTTTCACCGCCGGACGACCGTCCAGACCAATCATGTTCAGGTTGATGCGGTAGCTTTTTTCCAGATCGGTGGTGGCGAACAGGTGGTTCATCACCTGCTCCATGTCCACGCGGTTGGAGCGCGGCACAATCACCAGACGGGTCGGGTTCTCGTGGTCCGATTCGTCGCGCAGGTCGTCCACCATCGGCAGCTTTTTATTGCGCATCTGGGAGGCGATCTGCTCCAGCACCTTCGCGCCGGAGACCTGGTGCGGCAGCGCGGTGATCACTACGGCGCCGTCCTCTTTGGTCCACACCGCGCGCATGCGCACGGAGCCGCGACCGTTCTGGTAGATTTTGCGGATTTCAGCGCGCGAGGTGATGATCTCGGCTTCGGTCGGGTAGTCCGGCCCCTGCACGATATCCAGCAGCTCGTCCAGCGAGGTTTTCGGCTGTTCAATCAGGGTGATGGCGGCTTTCGCCACTTCACGCAGGTTGTGCGGCGGGATGTCCGTCGCCATGCCGACGGCAATACCGGTCGTCCCGTTCAGCAGGATGTTCGGCAGACGCGCAGGCAGCATTTTCGGCTCCTGCAGGGTGCCGTCAAAGTTAGGTACCCAGTCGACCGTGCCCTGCCCCAGCTCGCCCAGCAGCACTTCGGCATATTTAGACAGACGGGATTCGGTATAACGCATCGCCGCGAAGGATTTCGGATCGTCCGGTGCCCCCCAGTTCCCCTGACCGTCCACCAGCGGATAACGGTAAGAGAACGGCTGCGCCATCAGCACCATCGCTTCATAGCAGGCGCTGTCGCCGTGCGGATGGTATTTACCCAGCACGTCACCGACGGTACGGGCGGACTTCTTAAACTTGGCGGTGGCGTTCAGCCCCAGCTCGGACATCGCATAGACGATGCGGCGCTGAACGGGCTTCAGGCCATCCCCGATAAACGGCAACGCCCTGTCCATGATGACGTACATGGAGTAGTTCAGGTAAGCGTTTTCCGTGAATTCATGTAGCGCGAGGCGCTCTGCCATATCGCTCATTACGTGTGATTCCTCAACTCAGAAACCGATGGGTTTCAGGCAATATTGCCGCAGATACTACCTCATCTGGCGAGTTGAGTCACAAAGAAAAAGGGCCGCATCGGCGGCCCTTTATGGGTTATTTGTTCAGCTTGATAACCTGCTTCACGTCGATTTCAAACTCGTTCCAGTCTTTGTCGATTTTACCCTGGAGTTCAACCTTATCCTGAGGCGTTACGGTCACGCCGTTCCAGTTCTTGTGGTCAATCTCAACCACCACCGTACCGCTTTCATCGCGGAAGGTGTAACGGTCATCGGACAGGCGCTCGGTAATGTTACCGCGCAGCTTCACCCAGCTGTCGTCCTTCATATCCTTAACTTTAGCCGCGGTGGTAAGGTTGGCGTTGTTATCGACAAAGCCACCCTGCTGGGTTTGCGTCTGGTTCTGTGTCGCAGATGGGCCACTAAAGCCACCCTGTGCAGCAAATACAGGGGCAGTGGTCATCATCATGATAGCGGCAAGTGCAGCGTATTTTTTCATATTAATATCTCCCTTTAATGTCGTTTCACAATCCATTAAACAGGGTAAACCTTAACAACTTCTTAAGGGAAAAATTTATTTATTTTTACTGTACAGCGCGCGCCTGCGGAGGGTTTACTGACGGCATCAGGGAGGGAATATGCGCATTTTACTGGTAGAAGACGACAGGCTAATTGGCGACGGCATTAAAGCAGGCTTAAGCAAAATGGGCTTTAGCGTGGACTGGTTCAGCGACGGTAAAACCGGACAGGCAGCCCTGTATAGCGCACCGTATGATGCGGTGGTGCTGGATCTGACGCTGCCGGAAATCGACGGGCTTGCCGTCCTGCGCGCCTGGCGCGAAAGCGGGCGCAGCGAACCGGTCCTGATCCTGACGGCGCGGGACGCGCTGAACCAGCGGGTCGAAGGTTTACGCCTGGGGGCGGACGATTACCTGTGTAAGCCGTTCGCGCTGATTGAGGTGGCGGCCCGGCTCGAGGCGCTGGTTCGCCGCAGCCACGGCCAGACGCGCAGCGAGCTGCGTCACGGCAGGGTTACGCTCGATCCGACAAGCCTCGTCGCCAGGCTGGATGGCGAAACGCTGGTGCTTAAGCCGAAAGAGTTCGCCCTGCTGGAGCTGCTGATGCGCAACGCGGGCCGCGTGCTGCCGCGCAGGGCCATCGAAGAGAAGCTCTACAGCTGGGACGATGAGGTCTCCAGCAACGCCGTCGAAGTCCACGTACATCATTTACGCCGCAAGCTCGGCAGCGAGTTTATCCGCACCGTGCACGGCATCGGTTATACCCTGGGTGACGCATGAAACTGACCGAACGCCTGAGCCTGAAGCTGCGCCTGACGCTCCTCTTTTTGCTGCTTTCCCTGGCGGCCTGGTTTGCTGCAAGCGTGGTGGCCTGGCATCAAACCGCTGAAAAGCTGGATAAGCTGTTTGATACCCAGCAGATGCTGTTTGCCAAACGGCTGCTGACGATGGACGTGGACGAGCTCCGCGCGCCGGAACGCATGCGCGAGGTGCCGAAAAAAGCCCGACACGGTCATCTCGACGACGATGCGCTGGCCTTTGCGATCTTCACCGCCGACGGCCACATGGTGCTTAACGACGGTGAGAACGGGCGCGACATTCCTTATCACTACCGCCGCGATGGATTTGATGACGGCCGGCTGCAGGATGATAACGACACGTGGCGTTTTCTGTGGCTCACCTCACCGGACGGAAAATACCGCGTGGTGGTCGGCCAGGAGTGGGAGTACCGGCAGGATATGGCGCTGGACGTGGTCAGCTCGCAGCTGACGCCATGGCTGGTGGCGCTGCCCGTCATGCTGCTGTTGCTGATTGTCCTGCTGAGCCGGGAGCTGAAGCCGCTGAAAAACCTGGCGCAAACCCTGCGCTCGCGTTCGCCGGATGCTACCGATACGCTGCCCACGCGCGGCGTGCCGACGGAGGTTCGCCCGCTGCTCGATGCGCTTAACCATCTGTTTGCCCGTACGCAGGAGATGATGGCCCGCGAGCGCCGCTTCACCTCGGATGCCGCCCACGAACTGCGCAGCCCGCTGGCCGCACTGAAGGTGCAAACCGACGTGGCGCAGCTTTCTCTCGACGATCCCGAGGCGCAGTCGAAAGCGCTGGGGCAGCTGCATGCGGGCATCGACCGCGCCTCCCGGCTGGTGGATCAGCTTCTCACCCTGTCGCGCCTGGATTCGCTGGATAACCTGGATGACGCAGAGCCCGTTGTGATGGCTGATTTACTGCAATCCGCGGTGCTCGATATCTGGCATCCGGCGCAGCAGGCGGGCATTGATATTCGGCTTAACGTCAACGCGCCGGACGTTATGCGCCACGGGCAGCCGCTGCTGCTTAGCCTGCTGGTGCGCAACCTGCTGGACAACGCCGTGCGTTACAGCCCGCGCGGCAGCGTGGTGGACGTAACGCTGAATACCCAGGGCTTTACCGTACGCGACAACGGGGCGGGAATTTCTCCTGATGCGCTGGCGCGCATCGGCGAGCGTTTTTATCGCCCGCCGGGTCAGGACGCCACCGGTAGCGGGCTGGGGTTATCCATCGTTAAGCGCATCGCGGCGTTACACGGGATGCGCGTTTCGCTTGGCAACGCCCCGGAAGGCGGCTTTGAGGTGGCCGTTAGCTGGTAGGGATTATTGCGCTTAACGCAAAAGACTTTGCACATTTTGCTCATTTTTCCGCTCCGTCCTCGCGCGTAGAATACCCGGCATACTCTCAGCATCGAGGACAAATAATGAGCAACATTCTGATTATCAACGGCGCAAAAGAATTTGCGCACTCTAAAGGCCAGCTGAATGACACCCTGACCGAGGTCGCGGACGGTTTCCTGCGCGACGCCGGGCATGATGTTAAGGTCGTGCGCGCGGACAGCGACTACGACGTGAAGGCCGAAGTGCAGAACTTCCTGTGGGCCGACGTGGTGATCTGGCAGATGCCGGGCTGGTGGATGGGCGCACCGTGGACCGTGAAAAAATACATGGACGATGTGTTTACCGAAGGTCACGGTTCGCTGTATGCCAGCGATGGCCGCACCCGCTCCGACGCGTCTAAAAAATACGGCTCGGGCGGCCTGATTCAGGGCAAAAAATATATGCTCTCCCTCACCTGGAACGCCCCTCTGGAAGCGTTCACCGAGAACGATCAGTTCTTCGAAGGCGTGGGCGTAGACGGCGCGTATCTGCCGTTCCACAAGGCTAACCAGTTCCTGGGCATGGACCCGCTGCCGACCTTCATCGTCAACGACGTGATTAAAATGCCGGACGTCCCGCGCTATATCGCAGAATATCGCAAGCATCTCGCGGAAATTTTTGCTTAACTGGTAGCCTGGAATTAGAAGGAGTTAATTATGCTTACCGTTATTGCTGAAATCCGTACGCGTCCTGGCCAACATCACCGCCAGGCGGTGCTGGATCAATTCGCGAAGATTATCCCGACCGTTCTGAAGGAAGAAGGCTGCCACGGCTACGCGCCGATGGTGGATGCCGCGACTGACGCAAGCTTCCAGGCGACCGCGCCAGACTCAATCATCATGGTTGAGCAGTGGGAAACCGTCGCCCACCTTGAAGCCCATTTGCAGACCGCGCACATGAAAGCGTGGAGCGACGCGGTGAAGGGTGACGTGCTGGACACCCACATCCGTATTCTGGAGCAAGGGGTGTAAAACCTGCCTTCCCTCTCCTTTCGGAGAGGGAAATCTCTCTGACCTGCTATGCTTATTCTGACTTCATGATTAACAGGAGGATGGAATGGGACTTTTTAACTTCGTAAAAGAAGCAGGCGAAAAGCTGTGGGATAACCTGACCGATCATAAAGGCCAGAGCGATAAAATCACCGAGCACCTCAAGAAACTCAACATTCCCGGTTCAGACAAGGTTCAGGTAAACGTCACCGACGGCAAAGCCAGCGTGACGGGCGACGGGCTGACCCAGGAGCAGAAAGAAAAAATCCAGGTTGCCGTCGGCAACATCGCAGGCGTCAGCGAGGTGGAGAACAACATCACCGCCACGGATGCCAAAGATGAAGCTACCTACTACACGGTGAAATCCGGCGATACCCTGAGCGCCATCTCCAAAACCGTGTACGGCGATGCCAACCAGTACAACAAGATTTTCGAGGCTAACCGCCCGATGCTCTCCAGCCCGGATAAAATCTATCCCGGCCAGACGCTGCGTATTCCTAAGGCGTAACGTCTGAGGCTACTGGTTCACGTCGCGCAGGGGAACAGAATGAAAATAGCCTGTCTAGGCTGGGGTTCGTTAATCTGGAAAAGCGGCGCGTTACCGATTGCCGGTGAGTGGCACACCGACGGGCCGTTGCTGCCCGTCGAGTTTTGCCGCGTAAGCGATGGCGGCGAACTGGCGACCGCCATCTGCATGAATGCTCCCGCCGTACCGGTGCTTTGGGTATGGCTGGACGCCACAACGCTGAGCGTGGCCTCTGAGGCCCTGCGCGAGCGGGAGGGCATTCCTGACGATCGCTGCGATGGTATCGGCTCGCTGCTGATAACCGAACGCAGCGCGGGTGTGCTGTCGTCATGGGCGAGGGAGCGAGGAATCGAGGCGCTCATCTGGACCGGCCTGCCGCCGAGAAGCGCCGCACAGGAAGGCCGCATTCCTGCCGTGGAAGAGGCTATCGCTTATCTCGACAGCCTCAGCGGACAGGCGCGCAGCCATGCGAAGGACTACATGCGCCGCGTACCGGCACAGCTCGACACCCCCTACCGGCGCGTCATTAAAGAGGTCATGGGATGGTGACGCCCCGGCCTGTTACCAGTACAGCTTCCAGCTCTGGGTAAAACGCACCAGCGCCTCAACGTAGAAGTAATCTCCCCAGCTTGCGCACTCATCCACGCCTTTGTTGCTCGCCAGATGATAGACCGAGTGCTTCAACAGCCCGTTGCCCTTCTCCTCTTTGCCCATCAGGTAGTGCTTCGTCAGCGATGACATAATGCCTTTGGCCCACTCCAGATAATGCTCCCGGTCCGGATCCGTAACCGGCAGGTGCTTCACCAGCTCCAGCAGTCCGCACACCGCAATTGCCGCCGAGGAGGAACCGCGCAGCGCATCAGTGCCCACCAGCGCCAGATCCCAGTGGCAGACGTAATCTTCCGGCAGGCGGTTAAGGAAGTAGTTCGCCAGCCGTTTGGACAGGGCAATCATCGTCTCGTCGCCGGTATAGATATAGCTCAGCAGGAAGCCGTAAATTCCCCACGCCTGCCCGCGCGACCAGCAGGAATCATCCGCATATCCCTGCTGGGTGTTGCCGTAGCGCGGCGCGCCGGTCGATACGTCCATATAGTACGTGTGGAACGTGGACGCATCGTCACGAATGAGGTACTTCGCCGCCTGCATCACGTGCGCTTTTGCCGCTGCAGCGAACCGCGGATCGCCCGTCTGCTCCGTCGCCCAGTAGAGCAGCGGCAGGTTCATGTTGCAGTCGATGATCATCCTCCCGGCCTGTTCCGGATCCGAGAGATCGCCCCACGCCTGGATGATCTTCGCCTTCTCATGGAAGCGCTCCAGCAGCGCTTCGGCCGCCAGCAGCGAGAAGCCGCGCGCCTCGCGGCTACCGGTCAGCCGCCAGGCTGCCACGCAGGAGAGCGTATACAGGAAGCCTAAATCGTGGGTGTTAGTGTCGTTGCGCCCGGCGATGCGCAGACCAAACGAGCGGACGTGTTTTTCCGCCATCTCGCGGAATCTTGTATCGCCGCTCATCTCCCACGCCAGCCACAGCTGGCCGGTCCAGAAGCTGGTGGTCCACTCCACGTTGTCCGTCAGCGGATAAAAGCCTTGCTGGCAGGTTTCTGCCGGAAACCGCTCACCGAACGCCGTTAAATGACGGCTAATCAGTTCGAGGACATGGCCGCGCACCGAATGCAGTTCATCGCGGAATGCGCGGGCGTCAACGGGCGCGGCGATAACGGACAGACGTTCCTCTTTGATACGACTTAACATATTTCGGTTCCTTCTTTGACGGCGTAATTATCGGGTTGACGTTTCTGCTACGTTCAGCGCACGGGCTCCGCGCCACTTGCTCTGGCAGGCGGATAGCGTAAAGGCAGAAATAAGGGTAAAGGTCAGCGCCGTAGCGCCCATGATGATATAGGTGTGCTCAAAGCCAATGCGGTCGTACATATAGCCGGCCGGGGAAGAGACCACCACGTTACCGACGTACAGCATCGCCTGATAGCCGAGTAAATACATGGTCGCATTTACGCGCTTGTCGAAATGCTCGGCGATATATTTAAATACCGACACCAGCAGCAGGCATATTTCCAGGCCGTACAGCGGCTTGAGTACTGAAATCAGCAGGTGCGAATCACACATGCCGGAAATAATCAGGCGCGCTCCGACGACCAGCCCGACAATTAACAGCCCGCGCTTGGCGCCAATAAAGTTCACAAACAGCGGGACCACCATATACATGACAAATTCCATGCCAGACTGAACGGTACCGAGATAGCCAAATACCGCGTTGCCCTCATGAATATCGTCGAAGAAGGTGACGAAATAGCGCGAGAACTGCTGCTCGGCGATAAACATCATCCACGCCACGCCCGCCACGTACAGGCAGAAGGCCCAGAATTTACGGTTACGCAGCAGGGCATACACGTCCGCCGGTGCGATTTTCTCTTTCGTCAGCACGTCGCCTGCGTGAGCGGAGTTAGTGTTCACTTTCAGGCTCAGCAGGACAATCAGCATTACTACCGACGCCACGCTGCCCAGAATAAAGTTATACGCCGGTGAGAGGTTAAACAGCAGGCCGGAGAAGGACGAAGCTACCGCCCAGCCGAGCGATCCCCACATGCGAATTTGCCCGAACTCCATGCCGTTCAGGCGGCTGAAGCGGTCGGAATAGGATTCACACGCCGCCACGCCCGCATACCAGGCAAAGCTTAAATAGAGCGCGCCGATAATAATCCCCAGCATGGTGTTAGACATTAACAGCGGCTGGTATACGTAAATAAAGAACGGCGCCATCAGGGCCGACATGATAACCACAAAATAGAGCAGGTATTTGCTCATGCCGATTTTATCGAGAATATAGCCGTAGATCGGTTTGAGAATAACGGAGAATATCCCGTTCACCGCAAAGACGGTTCCAATCACCGACCCGCTAAGATTGGCTTTTTGGCCGAGCCAGATCGCCAGCAGGCCAATACTGGCGGACCAGGTAAAGAAATAGAGAAAGATAAAGCTGCTTATTTTGTAATATTCAGTTCTGCTTGTTGTCGATGTACTTTTCATAACATCCTCGCCGACGTGTAGGGGTCAGATTTTTATAATGTGAACGACAGCTTACGTTCGCTTCCGGGCTCGCAAATGACGACCTGGTTATGGGCTATGTCCAGCTGCGGCGCGGCCGCAGATGACGGTTTTTCGCAGGCCAGGACGGCGCAACAGAGCCAGCTCTCGCCTGGTGGAATTTCGGTTTTTAAGAGCGGAATGGAGGCGCATGCCGGGAACATCACGCTGCTGTTCGGCGGCGTGACGATGCTGTCCGGCTGGCGCGATATGGCGGGAGAGAGATCGACAATCACGCTGCTGCCGTTTTCTGCACTCAGATAACATCCCCGCTCGCGCAGCTGGTGGTCCGTTTTCATCACCGCAAAGCCGCCCTCCACGGTTTGCAGCGTGCGGGCGCTGCTGATACGGTGCAGACGCAGGTGCCACTCTCCGAACGGAATTTGCCAGGTGGCAATCTGCACGTCGCGCCACGGCGACCAGCGCGAGAAAATGTAATTTTCATCCACCCGGACCGCCTCGCACTCGCGACGGCCGCGGAAATAGTTATCTCCCTCTGACAGCAGCAGCATGGAATCGCAGGCGGCATGCTTCAGGCCAAAACGCCCGCGCTCGATGGTGAATCCAAAGCGGCTGGAGTAGGCAAACTTGGTGTATTTCGCTTCGGTATTAACGTAGTTGTTCAGCTCCAGCTGGCCGGCGGTGAGCATGGTGACGTGCCGGGAGCCCTTCGAGTGCATCATTATCTGCTGCGCGTGCGGGATCGCGCGCTTCTCGGCCAGCGCGGGCAGCGGCTGCTCGTCGGCCTGCCAGAACGGATGCGTCTCCGGCAGCGCCAGGATCAGGTACGTTTTCAGCGCCCAGTACGGCGAGCCGGGGGAGTTATAGTCCTCGCACATCGCCAGGTTCGGACAGGCAAATCCCAGGGTCAGAATGCCGTCACGATCGGTAATCGGCTGCTGCTGCCACCAGCGCAGATGGCGCAGCACAATGCCCTTCACGATACCCGGCGTGAAGACGTCCAGCTGAGAAAAGGCGACCGCGCTCCAGAAGGCGACCATCGCGAAGCGGTAGGTCAGGCTGCGGCCAAACGGCACCGAGGCCCCATCGGCGGCGGACCAGTAGATAAAGTCTGCCGCGAACAGACGCGAGCGCTCGCGCAGCACCTCGGCCCTCGCCTCGTCGTCGCTCAGGGTGGCGTAGATCAGGCCGTAGAAGTGGAAGGCCATGGAGATGTAATAGTCTTTCGGGCGGCCCGGGCCGTCGGAATACCAGCCGTCGCCGAGGTAGTAGGCGTCCATCAGCGCAAAGCGGCGATCGATGGCGGCCTGGTCATACGGCAGCCCGGCGCGCCGGAAGCCGAGCTGGACCATAATGGCAAAATAGTTCCAGTTGCTGTCCGGCATCTGCGCGTCGGTGATTTGGTTAAGCCACGCGTGCAGGTTCATGACTTCGCGCCCGGTAAAGCGGGCGGTGAGCTTATCCCCCAGCAGAGCAAGCCCCAGACCGTAGGCCGCCATCTCGACCAGGCGCTGGTCGTACGGGCCGGTTTCCCCCCAGTAGTCCGCGCTCTGCGGGTCGGTGCCGAGCTTAATGGCGGTTAGGTACTTTTCGCAGAACGGCGTGCTTTCCCCGGACGCCATCAGCGGAAACAGCCCCCACAGGGCACGGGAGAGCCCCTCCATCTGCGCAACGTCCGTTGCGTAGTGGGCACAGGTATCGCCCAGCGAGAATCGTGAACGGTTTGCCGGAAATTGTTTATCCAGCGCTTCCAGAAGCGCATTCAACGACGCCACCACATCCCGGCGGGAAGACAACGAATTTGATTTTTCTTTGTTTGCCGCGCACATAGCCATGCCCTCGTAATCAACTGCGGCCAAGCATAGTGAATCCGTACGGGGCAGAAATGTTAGCCATGTCACAGGCAGGAACGATGAATAAACCTCCAGTTGAGAAAATTTAAAAAGGTGGTTTATAAAGACGGTCAGACGGGAAAAAGTTGAGTTTTATTGCACTATGCGCGACACGCCGACATCCGATCTTCTGGAACCGATCACCCTGAACGATACCGTGGCCTCGTTCAGCCGCCTGTTTGCCAATACCGTGCGCTACCACCACTGGCATCAGTGTCTGGAGATCCTCTACGTGGAGGAGGGCTTTGGCGTGGCGATAGTTGATAATCGCCATTACACCATGCGCCCCGGACGGCTGTTTTTCTTCCCGCCGTTTACGCTGCATAAGGTGATGGTGGACGAACGGGCGGAGGCGATTTACCGACGCACGATCGTGCATCTCGATCGGCACGCGGTGCTGAAAGTGCTGCGGGATTTTCCCCAGACCCGGCAGCGGCTGGAGCGGCTTTCACGCCGCGGCGGCGAGGCGTGGGTCGCCGATTTAGCCCACAGCCATCACCATATCGATCATCTGTTTGGCTGCTACAGGCCACCGATGAACAGCGAGAGTATTGCCAGCCTGCTGATCAGCCTGTTTGCGATGCTTCCTGACGATAGCGAGGGCGAGCCGGGCAACGGCCAGGGGATCGCCAGCCGGGTTATGTTCTGGCTCGACGAGCATTATCAGGAGAAATTTCGTCTGGATGCGCTGGCCGGGGAGCTGGGAAAATCACGCAGCTACGTGTCGCGAAAGTTCCATGCGGAAACGGGCGAAAAGATCCACGACTACCTGAATACGCTGCGGCTGCGTAAGGCGTGCGAGTGGCTGCTGCACAGCGAGGCGAGCGTGCGCGAGATTGCATCCCGGACGGGGTTTTCTGACGTGACGTGGTTTATCAGCGCGTTTAAGAAGGGGATTGGCGAGACGCCGTTGCAGTACCGGAAAAAGCGTTCATCTTGCTGAGCTGCTTTTTTGGCCCGGCAGGCGTCGCGCCGCCGGGCACAAAAACAGATCCGCAAAACGATTTATCAGGCTTCAATATCCGCCATGTCGCCTTTCTCCTGAAGCCAGTTACGTCGGTCTTCCGAACGTTTCTTGGCCAGCAGCATATCCATTACGGCGTTGGTCTGCTGTTCATCTTCATCGCTGATGGTCAGCTGTACCAGGCGGCGGGTATTCGGATCCAGCGTCGTTTCGCGCAGCTGCATCGGGTTCATCTCACCCAGCCCTTTAAAGCGCTGAACGTTCGGTTTGCCCTTTTTGCGCTTAAGCTGCTCCAGCACGCCCGCTTTCTCTTCTTCCGTCAGCGCGTAGTAAACCTCTTTGCCGAGGTCGATACGGTACAGCGGCGGAAGCGCCACGTGGACGTGACCGTTTTTCACCAGGGTGCGGAAGTGCTTCACGAACAGCGCGCAGAGCAGCGTGGCGATGTGCAGACCATCGGAGTCCGCATCCGCGAGGATACAGATCTTGCCGTAGCGCAGCTGGCTCAGATCCTCGCTGTCCGGATCGATGCCGATCGCAACGGAGATATCGTGTACCTCCTGCGAGGCCAGCACTTCATCAGACGAGACTTCCCAGGTGTTAAGGATCTTACCCTTGAGCGGCATGATCGCCTGATATTCACGATCCCGCGCCTGCTTGGCCGATCCGCCCGCCGAGTCCCCTTCCACCAGGAACAGCTCGGTGCGGTTGAGATCCTGCGCGGTACAGTCCGCCAGCTTGCCCGGCAGCGCGGGGCCGCTGGTCAGCTTTTTACGCACCACTTTCTTCGCGGCACGCAGACGGCGCTGGGCGCTGGAGATGGCCATTTCAGCCAGCATTTCTGCCGCCTGAACGTTCTGGTTCAGCCACAGGGTAAACGCATCTTTCACCACGCCGGAGACGAACGCCGCGCACTGGCGCGACGAGAGGCGCTCTTTGGTCTGACCGGCAAACTGCGGATCCTGCATCTTCACGGAAAGCACGTAGGCGCAGCGGTCCCAGATATCTTCTGCAGACAGCTTCACGCCGCGCGGCAGAATGTTGCGGTATTCGCAAAACTCGCGCATGGCATCCAGCAGCCCCTGACGCAGGCCGTTCACGTGCGTACCGCCGAGCATGGTCGGGATCAGGTTGACGTAGCTTTCCGTCAGCAGCTCGCCGCCTTCAGGCAGCCACAGCAGCGCCCAGTCCACCGCTTCGGTGTCGCCTTCGAAATTCCCGACGAACGGTTTTTCCGGCAGGGTCGGCAGGCCGTTTACCGCTTCACACAGATAGTCGTTCAGACCCTTCTCGTAGCGCCAGCTCTGCTCGGTGTTGTTAACGTGATCTTTAAAGGTGATTTCCACGCCCGGGCACAGCACCGCTTTGGCTTTCAGCAGGTGCGTCAGGCGAGAAACGGAAAAGCGCGGGCTGTCGAAGAAGCTTTCGTCAGGCCAGAAGTGGACGCTGGTGCCGGTGTTGCGTTTGCCGCACGTCCCGACAACCTGCAACTCCTGCACCTTTTCGCCGTTTTCGAACGCGATGTTATACACCTGGCCGTCGCGGCGGACGTTGACTTCCACGCGTTTCGACAGGGCGTTAACCACGGAGATCCCCACGCCGTGCAAACCACCGGAGAACTGGTAGTTTTTGTTGGAGAACTTACCGCCCGCGTGCAGACGGCAGAGGATCAGCTCAACGGCGGGTACACCCTCTTCCGGGTGGATATCCACGGGCATGCCGCGGCCGTCGTCGATGACCTCCAGCGACTGATCGGCGTGCAGGATAACGTCGACGCGTTTGGCATGGCCTGCCAGCGCTTCGTCCACGCTGTTATCAATTACTTCCTGGCCCAGGTGGTTTGGGCGCGTCGTATCGGTGTACATCCCCGGGCGGCGGCGAACCGGCTCAAGCCCGGTGAGTACCTCAATGGCATCAGCGTTATAGGTTTGCGTCATGATTTAAGCTAGCAATTCGCATTGATTGTCAGTGGCTGTGCAGTCCAAGAAAATCGACAATCTGGGTGAAATGATCTTCAAAGCCCGTGAAAGCATGGTTTCCGCCCTCTTCTACAGTCTGGCGGCAGGATGCGTAATACGCCACTGCCTGGCGGTAATCCAGCACTTCATCTCCCGTCTGTTGCAGCAGCCAGATAAGATCGGGCGCTTCAAGCGGGTCGACCTGCATAACTTTGAGATCGTAAATATGGCGTGACTCTAGCACATATTGTTGGCCGGTGTAGGGGTTCTCGTTTTCGCCAAGAAAGTCCCTTAACAGCTCAAATGGCCGGACCGCCGGGTTGACGACGACAGCAGGCAACATAAAGCATTGCGACAGCCAGGTGGCGTAGTAGCCGCCGAGGGACGACCCGACAACGCCAAACGATTCGCCGCCGTGTTCAAGCACAATCGATTCCAGCATTTCTGCCGCGTCCGCCGGATAAGGAGGCAGCTGCGGAATAATCATCTCCACGTCGGGATGATGCGCATGCAGCCACTCGCGAAGCTGCGTCGCTTTCGCCGAGCGCGGAGAGCTGTTGAACCCGTGCAGATAGAGAAGCGTTGACATCAATAGCCTTCTGAAGCGGTATCCGGGCGGAACTGCGCGCCGGTCAGACGACACACTTCGGTGGTCAGCGTGCCGTCGGCATGCAGCTCCAGCCAGCGCCAGCCCGGTGCGATGGTGTCCAGCGTGAAGTTAGCGCAGTGGGGCTTAAACTGCACGCAGGTGGACGGCGTCGCGAGCAGGCGGCGACCGTTCCAGTCGAGATCCTGTTCCTGATGAATGTGCCCACACAGCAGATTTTTCACGCGCGGAAATTTTACCAGTACGCTGTCCAGCGCCGCAGAATTGCGCAAGCTGTGCTGATCGAGCCAGCTACAGCCCGCCGGGAGCGGATGATGGTGCAGTAACAGCAGCGTATTGCGATCCGGTTCGGCGGCCAGTTTTGTCTCCAGCCAGTCGAGCTGATAGTCGCTCAACTCACCGTGCGGAACGCCAAACACCTGACTGTCGAGGAGCAGGATTTGCCACTGCTCACCTACAAAGACACATTTAGCCGGTGAAATCCCCGCGTCCTGAAGCGAGCTGTACATCGCAGGTTGAAAATCGTGATTGCCCGGTAGCCAGACGCAAGGCACGCTAAAGCTCGCAATCCCCTCAGCGAAATGCTGATAGGCTGCGGAGGATTGATCCTGCGCCAGATCGCCCGTTGCGACGATCAAATCGCATGGCCGATTTTCAGCATGGATCGCGTCCAGAACCGCCTGATAACTCTCCCAGGTGTTCACGCCCAGAAGCGTCTCATGCTTTTCGGCAAAAAGGTGGGTGTCGGTGATTTGTAATATCCTGACTGGCGCCCCACCAGCAACAGTCAGGTTCAACAGGCTTTCCAAATGGTGTCCTTAGGTAGGTTTATGATGCTAACAAACCGGAATCGCCATTGCTCCATGTGCTAAACAATACCTTAGCCAGTCGGCTAAAAACTGGTTAATTTGATGCTTTTCGTCGCGTTGATGCAACTTTTTATTCGGATAATCATACCGCGCTTTAAAGCGAAAGATCTGCTGACTTGAACACACTTCAGCGACCATCGCATCGTGATAAAGACGCACCGTCATGGACGGCAGGCTCCAGTAGCTAATGCTCGGCGCCGTTTGCTCAATCTCTACCAGCGTAGTGTAGCGCGTTGATTCTGTTATCGTTAACCGATACCGGGCGTTGCTCACCTGATAGCTCACCGTTTCGCCGGGTGCGTCGTTTCGCGGCAGCAGGCGGCGCAATTGTGCGAAATTGGTTTCGCACAGGCGCATCATTTCTGGGAAGTCAGGTGTATAACGCTTCATTTTTTCCACTCGTGTCGTAAAGTCTGATAGTGCAGCTGTAGCCATTGCAGGGCGATGACAGACGCTGCGTTGTCGATTTTCCCCTCTTCTACCCACCGGTAAGCCTGCTCCCGACTTACCACATGAACCCGAATATCTTCGTTTTCATCTGCCAGACCGTGGATCCCTTCCGCTGTCGTGGCGTCCACTTCGCCCACCATAATAGATGTGCGTTCCGTTGTCCCACCCGGGCTTGCCAGATAGCTCAGCACCGGTTTCGTGCGGCCCACCACCAGGCCCGCCTCTTCCAGCGCCTCGCGGCGGGCGACGTCTTCGACCGACTCGCCTTCCTCGATCATGCCGGCCACCATCTCCAGCAGCCACGGGGTTTCGCTGGTATCATACGCCGCAATACGGACCTGCTCGACCAGCACGACTTCATCACGCACTGGGTCAAAGGGTAGCAAGACTGCCGCATGCCCGCGCTCAAATATTTCGCGTTTGATTTCACCGCTCATTTCACCGTTAAACAGGCGATGCCTGAAACGGTAAAGTTCCATTGAAAAAAAACCGCTATAAAGCGTTTCTCGTGCAATAATTTCTACATCGTTTTTGGCAAAGGTGACAGGCACGTTTTCTGGTTTTTGCATCGGTCGAGTCCTGGTAGCAATGGTGATGAAATTGTGAATTTCAAGGCTGTTTGGCTGCCGTTTGTATGGCTATATGGTAGATTGGAGCCAATTACCGCCAGATGGCACGTTACGCCAACCTTTTGGTGTGGATGATTCTGTTAGAATCGGCAATTATTTTTAATTAGATCAGCGCTAATACTGCTTCACAACAAGGAATGCAAATGAAGAAATTGCTCCCCATCCTTATCGGCCTGAGCCTGACGGGCTTCAGTGCAATGAGCCAGGCAGAGAACCTGTTACAGGTCTACCAGCAGGCACGTCTGGGCAACCCTGATTTACGTAAATCAGCGGCCGATCGTGATGCTGCGTTTGAAAAAATTAACGAAGCACGTAGTCCACTGCTGCCGCAGTTGGGCTTAGGTGCAGATTATACCTACACTAACGGTTTTCGCGATAATAACGGCATCAACTCGAACGCCACCAGCGCCTCTTTACAGTTAACGCAAACCCTGTTCGACATGTCCAAATGGCGTGAGCTGAGCTTGCAGGAAAAGAGCGCGGGCATCCAGGATGTGACCTATCAGACCGATCAGCAGACGCTGATCCTGAATACCGCGACCGCCTACTTCAACGTACTGAGCGCGATTGACGCCCTCTCCTACACCGAAGCGCAGAAACAGGCGATTTATCGTCAGTTAGATCAAACCACCCAGCGCTTCAACGTGGGCCTGGTCGCCATCACTGACGTACAGAACGCCCGTTCACAGTACGACACCGTACTGGCAAACGAAGTGACCGCACGTAACAACCTCGACAACGCGCTGGAATCACTGCGTCAGGTCACCGGTAACTACTATCCTGAGCTGGCCTCTCTGAACGTGGACAGCTTCAAAACGGACAAGCCACAGGGGGTTAACGCCCTGCTGAAAGAGGCGGAAAACCGCAACCTGACCTTGCTGCAGGCACGCCTGAGCCAGGACCTGGCGCGCGAGCAGATCCGTCTTGCACAGGACGGTCACCTGCCAACCCTGAGCCTGAGCGCCTCTACCGGCGTATCGGATACCAGCTACAGCGGTTCTAAAACCAACACTGCCCAGTATGACGACAACAACATGGGCCAGAACAAAGTTGGCCTGAGCTTCTCTCTACCGCTGTACCAGGGCGGGATGGTTAACTCTCAGGTTAAGCAGGCACAGTACAACTTCGTAGGCGCGAGCGAGCAGCTTGAAAGCGCGCACCGCAACGTGGTCCAGACCGTACGTTCTTCCTTCAACAACGTGAACGCGTCCATCAGCAGCATCAACGCCTACAAACAGGCCGTTGTCTCTGCGCAAAGCTCTCTGGACGCGATGGAAGCGGGTTACTCCGTCGGTACGCGTACTATCGTTGATGTGTTAGACGCAACGACCACGCTGTACAACGCGAAACAGCAGCTCTCCAGCGCGCGTTACCAGTACCTGATTAACCAGCTGAACATCAAGCAGGCTCTGGGTACGCTGAACGAGCAGGATCTGCAAATGCTGAACAGCACGCTGGGCAAACCGGTTTCCACGTCGCCTGAAAGCGTCGCGCCGGAAAATCCGCAGCAGGATGCCGCCGTTGATAATTTCACCGCTAACAGCAGCGCGCCAGTTGCGCAGCCAGCGGCAGCGCGCAGCACCGCACCTGCCAGCAGCGGTAGCAATCCGTTCCGAAACTAAGAGTGTCATCAGGCCCGCTGCGGCCTGATGCCCTCACCCCTGCCCTCTCCCTGTGGGAGAGGGAGCACATAAATCCCCTCCGAACGTAAGCCAACGTAAAGATCTCCCTGTTTCCGCCCCTCCTCGCTTCATTTTCAACCAGTCATCCTCTATCCTGAGCGTTATTACCACTGGGTCCTGGAAGACAATTATGAAACGGACAAAAACGATGAATCATGCGTCGTTCCGCAAAAGCTGGAACGCACGCCACCTGACGCCTGTCGCGCTGGCGGTCACCGCCGTCTTTATGCTGGCAGGCTGTGAGCAAAGCGACGAAACGGTTTCGCTGTATCAAAACGCCGACGACTGCGCGAGCGCAACCGGTAAAGCCGCCGAATGTACAACGGCCTACAACAACGCCCTGAAAGAAGCGGAACGCACCGCGCCAAAATACGCCTCACGCGAAGACTGTGTAGCTGAATTCGGTGAAGGCCAGTGCCAGCAGGCACCGGCTCAGGCGGGTATGGCACCGGAAAACCAGGCGCAGTCCAGCGGCAGCTTCTGGATGCCGCTGATGGCGGGCTATATGATGGGCCGCCTGATGAGCGGCGGCGCGGGCTACCAGCAGCAGCCGCTGTTCAGCTCCAAAAACCCGAACAGCCCGGCGTACGGTAAATATACCGATGCCACCGGCAAGGGTTACGGTGCCGCAACGCCTGGCCGTACCATGACCGTACCGAAAACCGCCATGGCGCCGAAGCCTGCAACCACCAGCACCATTACCCGCGGCGGCTTCGGCGAGTCTGTTGCCAAACAAACCACCATGCAACGTAGCGCGACCGGCTCTTCGACTCGCTCAATGGGCGGCTGATCATGGAACGAGTCAGTATTGTCGAGCGCCCGGACTGGCGCGAAAAGGCTACCGAATACGGCTTTAACTTCCACACCATGTACGGCGAGCCGTACTGGTGTGAAGATGCTTACTACAGGCTCACGCTTGCTCAGGTTGAAAAGCTTGAAGACGTGACCGCTGAGCTGCACCAGATGTGCCTGAAGGTGGTTGAGAAAGTCATCGACAGCGATGCGCTGATGACCAAATTCCGCATTCCGAAGCACACCTGGAGCTTTGTCCGTCAGTCGTGGAAAACGAATCAGCCTTCGCTCTACTCTCGCCTCGATCTGGCCTGGGATGGCGTGGGTGAACCGAAGCTTCTCGAGAACAACGCGGATACGCCAACCTCACTGTACGAAGCCGCGTTTTTCCAGTGGATCTGGCTGGAAGATCAGGCGAACGCCGGAAACCTGCCGGAAGGCAGCGACCAGTTCAACAGCCTGCAGGAAAAGCTGATTGAGCGTTTCGCCGAACTGCGCGAACAGCACGGTTTTAACCTGCTGCACCTCGCCTGCTGCCGCGATACCGAAGAAGATCGCGGTACGGTTCAGTATTTGCAGGACTGCGCGGCCGAAGCGGAAGTGGCGACGGAATTCCTCTATATCGAAGATATCGGCTTGGGTGAAAAAGGCCAGTTTACGGACATGCAGGATCAGGTGATCAGCAACCTGTTCAAGCTGTATCCGTGGGAATATATGCTGCGCGAGATGTTCTCCACCAAGCTGGAAGACGCTGGCGTCCGCTGGCTTGAGCCGGCATGGAAGAGCATTATCTCCAACAAGGCCCTGCTGCCGATGCTGTGGGAGATGTTCCCGAACCACCCGAACCTGCTGCCTGCGTACTTTGCCGAAGATGATTTCCCGCCGATGGAGAAATACGTCGTTAAGCCGATCTTCTCCCGTGAAGGGGCGAACGTATCGATTATCGAAAACGGTAAAACGCTGGAAGCGGTTGAAGGGCCGTACGGTGAAGAGGGGATGATCGTCCAGGCGTTTTATCAGCTACCGAAGTTTGGCGACAGCTATACGCTGATCGGCAGCTGGCTGATTAACGATAAGCCTGCCGGGATCGGCATTCGCGAAGATCGCGCCTTGATTACGCAGGACCTGTCACGGTTCTATCCGCATATTTTTGTGGAGTAGCGTGCAGCCTATTGCCCTCTCCCACGGAAGAGGGAGCAAGCGCTAGAAACGGCAACCTCAGGTTGCCGTTTTACTTTTATTACCCCACCTGCACCGACAGCATGCTCAAACTTCCCATCTCTATTCCGTCGATCGGGATCGTAACCGGCTCCTGACCATCCCACGCGCCCAGCACGTACAGCAGCGGCAGGAAGTGTTCCGGCGTTGGGTTAGAGAGCGAACCGCCTTCGTGATCCAGATAGTTCACCAGCGGGTGCCGCTCGTCCGGCCCCTGCCAGGTCAGGTTGTCTTTCACGTAGTTATTAAACGATGTCGCCCACGGATACGGGGTATTTTCACCGTGCCAGCGTACCGTGCGCAGGTTGTGTACCACGTTACCGCTGGCAACCAGCATGATGCCCTCATCACGAAGCGAAGCCAGCTTACGGCCCATCTCCATGTGCCAGGCAGCCGGCCTGGTGCTGTCGAGACTCAGCTGCACCATCGGGATATCGGCATCCGGATACATTTTTATCAGCACGCCCCACGAGCCGTGGTCAAAGCCCCAGGCTTCCTTAACCAGCGCTACCGGAACAGGCGCCAGCAGATCGACCAGCTGCTGCGCCAGCTCAGGAGAGCCGGGAGCCGGGTAATGCATGTCATACAGCGCCTGCGGGAAGCCGCCAAAATCATGGATAGTTTTCGGCGTTTCCATGGCCGTCACGCCGGTGCCGCGGGTAAACCAGTGCGCGGACACCACCACAATCGCCTTCGGACGCGGCAACGTCTCACCCAGATGACGCCAGGCGCGGGTATAGACGTTATCTTCCAGAACGTTCATTGGGCTGCCGTGGCCTAAAAACAGTGCTGGCATACGAAAAGAAGACATGGTGATATCCTTAGAGGAGGTGTCAGTTTGATGGTTCTACATTACGCGCATTCAGGTGAAGATGAACGCAGATAACCGTGAAGATCATCATCAGGAAATTTGAATGTCAGAAACAGCTTAAGGAGAGTGCATGTCAGTACCCTTGATTTTGACCATACTCGCGGGCGCCGCGACCTTTATCGGGGCGTTCCTCGGCGTGCTCGGGCAAAAACCGTCTAATCGCGTGCTGGCCTTCTCGCTGGGCTTCGCCGCCGGGATCATGCTGCTTATTTCGCTGATGGAGATGCTGCCCGCCGCACTTCACACCGAGGGAATGTCCCCGGTGCTGGGCTACGGCATGTTCATTGCCGGGCTGCTGGGCTATTTTGCGCTCGACCGCATGCTGCCGCACGCGCACCCTCAGGATTTGATGCAGAAAAGCGTTGCCCCAATACCCGGCAATATCAAACGCACCGCTATTCTGCTGACGCTGGGCATCAGCCTGCATAACTTCCCGGAAGGCGTCGCCACGTATGTTACGGCCAGCAGCAATCTGGAGATGGGTTTTGGCGTCGCGCTGGCCGTTGCCTTGCACAATATTCCTGAAGGACTTGCCGTAGCCGGGCCGGTTTATGCCGCGACCGGCTCAAAGCGTACGGCCGTCTTCTGGGCGGGTATCTCCGGGATGGCGGAAATACTCGGCGGCGTGCTGGCGTGGCTGATCCTCGGTAGCCTCGTATCCCCGGTCGTGATGGCGGCGATTATGGCGGCCGTGGCGGGGATCATGGTCGCCCTGTCGGTAGATGAACTGATGCCGCTGGCAAAAGAGATCGACCCCAACAACAACCCGAGCTACGGGGTGCTGTGCGGCATGTCGGTGATGGGTTTAAGCCTGGTGTTGCTGCAAACGGCAGGTCTTGGCTGAACAATGGCGCTCCCTTTTTAAGGGAGCGCCATTTTTATAGCGTATGGTGCTCTCCAGCTATCATTATTAATAATATAAAGCACGACGCGGACCCACTATTATAAGAGTGAGCTAACGCGCAAAACTGGCAATGGCGTTACTGTCGGGTTATTCAGAAAAGATATTATTAGCGACGTTAACCATATATAAACGATCAAAAAGCAGACCAACCGCGTCTGATGCTTCGGTTACTTATCCCCTCGCCTTTCTCTTGTTATTCATAAGTTATTCACATCAATAATTAATAAATAAAAACTTAATTAGACTTTAAATTTTTATTAATCACGGATTGTTACAATTAGTCTTAGAATGCGCCCGCCTCGACCTTAAATACTTCACCAACCTTATTCAGAAAAAGGATATTTCATGCCAAATATTTCAAAAGCACTCCTGGCGGTTGCGTTAACCTCTTTTATCGCCGCCACCGCGCTGGCAAGCGATCAGGGCTCCGGTAAAATCACCTTTAAGGGCGTTATTATTGACGCACCATGCAATATTGCACCAGACAGTATTGATAAAGAGATCGAGCTCGGCCAGGTCACAACGGCGATGATGAATGCGAATAAAAAATCTTCGGCGGTACCGGTTGATATCAATCTGGAAAACTGCCAGCTTGACGCTGGAGACGAAACGGCAACACCCGTCTCCAAAGTGGAAGTAACCTTCAGCAGCACCGCAACCGACGGCACCGATACCAGCCTGATGAGCAACACCTATGCGGGGGGCGCGCAGAACGTCGGCGTTCGTTTGCTGGATAACGCGGAGTCACCAATCACTCTGGGCTCCGCAAACAGCGTCGACCTCTCGGCAGGTTCCTCGACTCAGACGCTGCACTTTAAAGCACAGATGGAAACGGTCAGCGGTAAAACGGCAACGGCCGGTCAGGTTGAATCAACCGCGAATTATGTATTGCTGTACAAATAAGCAAATATCGTTAGTTCTATTTCGGCTGGCAATATATTTGCCAGCCATTGACGTTATTTTATTTGAGAGCTGAATGATGAAATACAGTTCACCCGGAATGATCATCGCAGGCTTTCTTATCTCCTCCCCTCTGCTCGCCGTTGAGTTTAACATTAACGCAATCGATAAAGACCAGCGCGGTAATATTGATATTTCACAGTTTAAAGATAAGAACCACGTCGCACCGGGAAACTATTTTGTTACTGTTTCGGTAAATAACACGCCCCTTGCGAACGGCTGGCAATTAGCCTGGAGGCGTAAAGGCGAAACCACGGAAGCGTGTATTCCGGCAGCGCTGGCAGATACCTTCGGCCTGGACGACAAGATCCGCAGTACGCTACCTGATAAAGCAGGCTGCGTCGATTTTAGCGGCTTATCACAGGTTCACTTCGCGTTTATCCAGGCAACCCAAACGCTGGAGATAACCCTGCCTCAGGCCTGGCTACAGTATCGCGCCACCAACTGGATGCCGCCAGCCACCTGGGACAACGGCGTCTCCGGCGTGCTGCTGGATTACAACCTTTTTGCCAGCCGCTACCAGCCTGACGAGGGCACGGCCAGCGATAGCCTCAACACCTACGGTACTGCCGGGGCTAACCTGGGCGCCTGGCGCCTGCGCGGGGATTACCAGTACGCGTTCAATAGAACGGATGATGGCTCGCAGAGCGAGGGGCGCTTATCCCGCGCTTACCTTTTTCGTCCGCTACCCACGCTCGGGTCAAAGCTGACGCTGGGGGAATCTGATTTCCAGTCCGATATTTTCGACAGTTTTTCCTATACGGGCGCCTCGCTTATCAGCGACGAACGTATGCTGCCCTGGTCACTGCGCGGCTATGCGCCGCAGGTATCCGGTATCGCGCAAACCAACGCGACCGTGACGGTCAGCCAGGCTGGCAGGATCATCTACCAGACCAGGGTCCCACCCGGCCCGTTCGTTATCCAGGATATTAACCAATCGGTGCAGGGCACCCTCGACGTCAACGTCACTGAAGAAGACGGCCGCTCTAGCACCTTTCAGGTTTCAGCCGCTTCGGTCCCTTTCCTGACGCGGAAAGGCCAGGTTCGCTATAAGGTGGCGGGCGGAAAAGCCCGTCAGGACAGCTCGCACAGCGTAGAAAGCGAGGCTTTTTTAAGCAGCGAATTCTCCTGGGGTTTGCTTTCCCGGACGTCTCTTTACGGCGGCTTACTCAACAGCGGCAGTGACTATCGCGCGCTGGCGGCGGGTATAGGGCAAAACATGGACTGGCTTGGAGCGCTGTCGATAGATGTCACCCAGGCCACCAGCCGGCGGCTCGGGGAGGATAAGCGGACCGGATACAGTTACCGAATCAACTACAGCAAACGCTTCGATACCACCGGCAGCCAGCTTACGCTTGCCAGCTACCGCTATTCCGACAGCCGCTATCTCAGCTACGCCCGCTATCTTGAACAAGACCAGGACGACGCAGAAACGGAGAAACAGACCTTCAGCATCACCGCCAGCCAGTATATTCCTGCCCTGTCGCTTAACCTCTACCTCGGCATGCTGCGCCAGACCTGGTGGGACAGAGAAGCGTCCACGACGGGCACCCTGACGGCAGGCTATAACTTCGATCTTGGCCGCTGGAAAAACCTTGGCGTAACGGCCTCGTGGAGTAAAACGCACTACCCGGATCAAAGCGATGATACGCAGATCTACGTTTCGCTCAGCGTTCCTCTCGATTCGGATCATCGTCTTAATTACGACGTGCGGCACAGCGACAGCATGCGCCAGACGCTCTCCTGGTATGACTCCTCTGACAGGAACAACACCTGGGGAATCTCCGCAGGAACAGAGAGTGAAGCACCCGATGCCGGTGCGCAAGTTAGCGCTAACTACCAGCATTATGCCGGAACGGGTGACCTGAACCTTTCAGGCAGCTATAAGGCCAGTGAATACCGTTCGGTCAGTGCGAGCTGGAACGGTTCGTTCACCGCAACCGCTCAGGGAGCGGCCTTTCACCGACGAAGCTATGGCAACGAGCCGCGC
The DNA here is from genome assembly GCF_026627565.1 of Enterobacter cloacae complex sp. 2022EL-00788. Lineage (NCBI taxonomy): Bacteria > Pseudomonadati > Pseudomonadota > Gammaproteobacteria > Enterobacterales > Enterobacteriaceae > Enterobacter > Enterobacter cloacae complex sp. 2022EL-00788. The sequence goes on from NZ_JAPNMC010000004.1 coordinate 97,191, forward strand.
GTGATGGTCAGTACGGAAGGTATCGGCAACATCCCGCTAAACCAGTCACGCGATACCACAAATGCGCTTGGCGTCGGCGTGCTGCCCGCCTTTTCCAGCTATATACCCGCCAGCGTGCAGGTCAATCTGAACAGCCTGCCGGAGGGCGTAGACGTTGATAACCGCGTGATCCGCTCTGCCTGGACCGAGGGTGCAATAGGCTATCGAATGATTGCCACCCGCCAGGGGCAGGACGTGGTTGGGGTATTGCATACCGCTACCGGCGCGCCGCCGCTTGGTGCGCTGGTTCGTCAGCGTGATTCCGGGCAGGAGATGGGGATTGTCGCGCAGGACGGACATATCTGGCTGGGCGCGGTAAAAGCCGGACAACACTTTACGGTCACGTGGGGAGATAGCCAGCGGTGCCATTTCTCCCTGCCGGCCACCCTGGAAAACGTTACGCAGCTCATCCTGCCCTGCCAGTAAGTTATCACTATGAAATCAAAAACGTTATTTGCAGCACTTTGTATTTGCAGCCTCGGCTTCTCGCACGCCGCCGTTAACCTCGATCGGACGCGCATTGTTTTCCCTGAAAGCGATAAGGCCAGCAGTGTGACCATCGAGAACCAGAGCAAATCGCTCCCCTACCTTGCCCTCGCCTGGGTGGAGGATGCGGACGGACGCAAAGAAGACAGCCATTTTATGGCCCTGCCGCCCATTCAGCGCCTTGAGCCCGGTACGTCGTCACAGGTGCGGATCGTCAGGCAGCCCGCGACGCAGCAGCTTCCCGGCGATCGCGAGACGCTGTTCTTTTTCAACCTGCGTGAGGTTCCGCCAAAAAGCGCAAGCCCGAAAGAAGCGCGCAGCGTCATGCAGGTGGCCATGCAGAGCCGCATCAAGCTGTTCTGGCGACCGGAAGCCATCCGCAAGAAGGCGGGAGACGATGCGGAAATGCGGCTGGCGGTGACTGTGGCGGGCAAAACCATGACGCTGAAAAACCCCACGCCCTATTTCATCACCCTGGCCTGGCTGAGCAACAACGGAAAAACCATGCTCCCGGGATTCGATAGCCTGATGATTAGCCCATACGACACCCGCACCCTCACGCTAAGTGAACCGGAAGGAAGCGGCTACAGCATCGGTTACATTGATGATTACGGTGCGCTACGCAAGGTCAATCTGACCTGTTCACGGTCAACCCGGTGCGCGCTGACGCCGCGCAAGGCAGGGCAACATGCGACATCCCGTTAAGCTTTTCTTTCTGCTGCTGGTGATGTTGCCGCTTAAGCATGCCCTCGCCCTGAACTGTTACCTGGGCACGCAAAACGGTCCGGTCGAGCAAACCAAAACGGTGTCGGAATTTTCGATACCCAGCAACGCAAAGGTCGGGCAAAAAATCTGGGAATCCAGCGACATAAAGATCCCGGTTTACTGCGACAGGAATACCGCCTCAAATCATGAGAACGAAAACGTGTTCGCCTGGGTGAACCCTTACCCGTCGGTATCAGATCCTTACTATGAGCTGGGCGTCACCTACGAGGGGGCAGATTACGATGCGACCGGACACACCTTCGGCGTGGATACCGGCCAGTGTCTGGATAACAATAGCCTGAGCAAATACTCAGCTGAACAGCTTAAGGCGATGGGCTGGGAGAAGAACATCTGTTCAGGAAACGCGTCGGACGTCCATACCTCACGCACCTTTGCAGCGCGCTTCAGGCTCTACGTTAAGCTCAAAGCGATACCGCCTCAGGGTTACGTCAGCACGCTCGGGGATTATATCGTCGTGCAGTTTGACGGCAAAGGCGGCGTAAATGCCCTTTGGGATGCGAAAAACCTCAAATACCACATCAACGGGCTGGAAAATATCAAGGTTCTGGACTGCGGGGCAACGTTCAGCATTTACCCTGAAAATCAGGAGATTGATTTTGGCACCTTCAGCGCGCGCGACATTGTGAACAAGGGAACGCGTACGCGAATGTTCACGGTTAAAACCAGCAAAATGCAGGACGCGCAGTGTTCAGACGGCTTTAAGATCGACTCGTCGTTCTATACCGATAACGAACTCACGGCCAACGATACCGCGCTGCTGATCGGCAACGGCTTAAAGCTGCGTATTCTCAACGGCACGCAGCCCTACGCCTTTAACCAGTATGACGAATATGCCGATTTCACCGGCTCAGTGCTGCATTTTGAGACGCACTACACCGCTGAGCTTTCTCATGCCGAAGGCTCGCGCATTGAATCAGGCCCGTTTGAAACCGTCGTGCTGTTCAAAATTAACTACCACTAAAAACAAAAAAGCCGGGTTTCCCCGGCTTTCTTACATCAGCAATTTCAGCTGGCTTTGCGCTCGTGCGCCTGGCGATACTCCACCAGATCTTCAATCGTCACCACCGGCATATTGTGCAGACGCGCAAAGGTGATGCACTCCGGCGCGCGCGCCATGGTGCCATCATCGTTGGTCAGCTCGCACAGCACGCCCGCCGGCTTGAAGCCAGCCAGCGTCACCAGATCGATGGTCGCTTCAGTATGACCACCACGGGTAAGCACGCCGCCCGGCTGCGCGCGCAGCGGGAAGACGTGGCCCGGGCGGTGCAGGTCGGAGGGTTTCGCCCCATCGGCGATCGCTGCACGTACGGTAGTCAGACGGTCAGCCGCCGACACGCCGGTGGTCACGCCGTGCGCGGCTTCAATGGTCACGGTAAAGCCGGTACCAAAGGCGCTGGTGTTGTTTTCAACCATCATCGGCAGATCGAGCTGCTGGCGACGGTCTTCGGTAATACACAGGCATACGATGCCGCTACCGTGACGGATGGTCAGCGCCATCTGCTCAACGGTCATGTTTTCGGCGGCAAAAATCATGTCGCCTTCGTTTTCACGGTGTTCATCGTCAAGCACCATCACACCGCGGCCTTCGCGCAGTGCATCCAGTGCGTGTTCAACACGTTCAGTTGAAGTGCCAAAAGAGGAAAGTAGCGTCTGATTCATGGTAAAAAAACCTCATTAACAATATGGTTACCAGAATCAGGGCAGTCTTAGGAGCGCCGGACAAGCGGCAAAAAAATAACGTGAGCGGGCCATGCCCGACTGGATCGTTACTCTCTCCCATCCGGACTTTAACCGTCGGCCCCGGAATTACACCGGATCTGCTGACCTTTGAGTGTTCACCCAAAGCGCTCGCGGGCTTTCAGCGTCACGCTGATTTACCGCCGGTGGGGAATTTCGCCCCGCCCTGAGAATAAGCGAGATAACTATAACGCTATTGATTAACCTGGGCAATGCATAAGCTTCAAACAATTTTGTTTACCCCGGGCAGGACGCGCTACAATGTTCATCAACACCGACTTATCAAGGGAAGCCATTATGATTGACCCAAAGAAAATTGAGCAGATCGCGCGTCAGGTTCATGAGTCCATGCCGAAGGGCATTCGTGAATTTGGTGATGACGTTGAGAAGAAAATCCGCCAGACGCTGCAGGCGCAGCTGGTTCGCCTTGATTTAGTTAGCCGTGAAGAGTTTGACGTGCAGACCCAGGTTCTGCTGCGCACCCGTGAGAAGCTGGCGCTGCTGGAACAGCGTCTGAGCGAGCTGGAAAACCGTAATTCGCCGGAAGAAGTGAAGCCGGCACCGGCCATTCCACCGGTGGATGACCAGGAGTAAGTGCGGCCTGATGCCCTCACCCCAGCCCTCTCCCACGGGGAGAGGGTGAAAAAAACGGGCCAACCGGCCCGTTTTTTAATGACTGTCTTTCTGGATCTTTTTGATGATGTTGGTGGTTGAACACCCGTCCTCAAAGTTGAGCACCATCACCTCACCGCCGTTTGCCCAGACCTCTTCGCTCCCCGCGATTTGCTCTGGTTTGTAATCCCCACCTTTTACCAGCAGGTCTGGCAGGATCCCGGCAATCAGGCGCTGCGGCGTGTCTTCTTCAAACGGCACAACCCAGTCCACCGCTTCCAGCGCGCCAAGCACAACCATGCGCTGCTCCAGCGGGTTCACCGGACGCGTTTCGCCTTTCAGACGTTTGGTTGAGGCATCGCTGTTAACCGCCACGATCAGGCGGTCGCCCAGCTTGCGCGCGTTCGCCAGATAAGAGACGTGGCCCGCGTGCAGAATGTCGAATACGCCGTTGGTCATCACCACTTTTTCACCGCGTTTACGCGCGGCGGCAACGGCCACCTTCAGCTCTTCTTCGGTCATGACGCCAAAGCCGGTATCGGCACGGCCGCGCACCGCGTTTTCCAGCTCGATTGGCGAAACGGTAGAGGTCCCGAGCTTGCCAACCACCACGCCCGCCGCGGCGTTCGCGAAGTAGCACGCTTCTTCCAGAGAGTTACCCGCAGCCAGCGTCGCCGCCAGCACGCCGATCACCGTATCACCGGCACCGGTCACGTCGTACACTTCCTGCGCCTGGGTTGGCATATGCAGCGGCGCTTTGCCCGGCTGGAGCAGCGTCATGCCCTGCTCGGAGCGGGTCACCAGCAGCGCGGACAGCTCAAAGTCAGCGATAATCTTCATCCCGCGCTCAACCAGCTCTTCCTCGGTTTTGCACTTGCCCGCCACCGCTTCAAACTCGGAGAGGTTTGGCGTCAGCAGCGTTGCGCCGCGATAGCGCTCAAAGTCGGTGCCTTTAGGGTCGATCAGTACGGGTACGCCGGCTTTACGCGCCAGCTGGATCATCGTCTGCACGCTGGCCAGCGCGCCTTTGGCGTAGTCCGACAGCACCAGCGCGCCGATATGGCCCAGCGCCTGGCTGATGCGCTCGTGCAGCGGCTCAGGATCCACGCCCTCGAAACCTTCTTCGAAGTCGAGGCGGATCAGCTGCTGGTTACGCGACAGCACGCGCAGCTTGGTGATGGTCGGGTGCGTCGGAACCGAAACGAAGTCGCACTTCACGTTCACGTCCGCCAGCGACTGGCTCAGCGCGCGCGCCGCATCGTCGATGCCGGTCAGGCCCACCAGACGCGACTGCGCGCCCAGAGAGGCAATGTTCATCGCCACGTTTGCCGCGCCGCCCGGACGCTCCTCAATGGTATCGACCTTAACCACCGGCACCGGCGCTTCCGGTGAGATACGGCTGGTCGGCCCATACCAGTAGCGATCCAGCATCACATCACCGACAACCATAACCCCAGCACGTTCAAACTCTGGCAGTGTTACTTTCATTCCTGACTCCAGAAAGATTCACAATTTGCGCGCGATAATATCACACTTGTTTTGTTACGCACGGTTCCACCAGCCACTTCTGCCAGCTGGCGGTCACCTGCGCGCGTTCTTCGGCGAAACAGTCCAGCGCCACATGGCCCGGCTGCTCCTGCAGCGCCAGGTGGTGCAGCTCGTCGCGCAGCGTGGTATAGGCACGGGTTAAGGCCTGCGCCTCCTGCTCGTCCATGATGTCGTTTTGCGCCAGCAGTTCCAGAATGCGCACGTTATCCGACCAGCGGGTCAGCTTCGGCTTATCGTGCGCGTGCAGCAGCACCAGGTACTGCGTGATAAATTCAATATCGGTAATGCCGCCTTCATCGGCCTTGATATCAAAGCGATCGCGATGTTTGTTGCCAAGGTGCGCGCGCATCTTCTCACGCATCTCCCGCACCTCGGTTTGCAGCGTGCTGCCCTCGCGCGGGGTCGTCATGACCGTCTTGCGAATTGCATCAAACTGCGTTTTGAGCTGCGGATCGCCGTACACCACGCGGGCGCGCACCAGCGCCTGATGCTCCCACGTCCAGGCTTCGTTCTTCTGATAGTCGGCAAAAGCGTCCGTCGAGGTGACCAGCATGCCTGCCGCGCCGGACGGGCGCAGGCGCGCATCCACTTCATACAGAATGCCGGACGAGGTGCGGGTGCTGAACAGGTGCATAATGCGCTGGGCCAGGCGCAGGTAGAACTGCCGCCCGTCGATTTCGCGCTCGCCGTCGGTCATCACGTCTGCCGGACAGTCGTGCAGGAAAATCAAATCCAGATCGGAGCTGTAGCCCAGCTCCCATCCGCCCAGCTTTCCGTAACCCACCACCGCAAAACCGCGCCCCTCGCGGTCAGCAAGGTGCTTCGGCTGGCCGTAGCGGGCCACCATCTGCACCCACGCCTGGTGAACCACCGCGTCTATGATCGCCTCCGCCAGCCAGGTTAAGTGATCGCTCACTTTCATCACCGGCAGCGTACCGGCAATATCTGCCGCCGCCACGCGCAGCATCTGCGCCTGCTTGAACTGACGCAGCGCCTCAAGCTGCTGCTCTTCGTCCTCCTCCGGCACGCGCAGCAGATACTGGCGCAGCTCGTCGCGGTAGGCGTCCGTCGCCGTCGGCTGATACAGCGTATTTGGATCGAGCAGCTCGTCCAGCAGCAGCGGATATCGCGCCAGCTTGTTGGCCACCATCGGCGAGGCGGCGCAGAGGGAAATCAGGTGCTTGAGCGCGGCGGGAAACTCGCTCAGCAGCTCAAGGTAGGTGGTACGCGTGACGATCCCGCTCAGGAGCGGCATCATGCGCGACAGCGGCACCGGCGCATCCTCGCGGGAGCAGACGTCGCTCAGCAGATGCGGCATCAGGTGATCCAGCACCTGACGACCGCGCGGGCCAATGGCGCGCTTGTTCAGTTCGAGGCGGAAGTCGGCGATTAACGCCACCACGCGATGGCGGGCATCGTCGCTTAGGTGCGCCAGCACCGGCGTGGTGTCATCTTCCTGGAGCGCGTCCTGCCACAGCTCGCGCCAGTGTTCGGAGAGCGCGTCGTCCTGCGATTCGCTTTCGTCATCGCCGATCAGATCGTTAAAGATACGGCGCACGCCCGCCATGTGAGCGTCCAGCTTTTCGATCAGCGTTGCCCAGTCCTCCACGCGCATGCCCCAGGCCAGACGCGCCCGGTTCAGCTCATCGCCCGGTAACGTCTGGGTCTGTTCGTCGTTGATGCTTTGCAGCAGATTTTCCAGACGACGCAGGAACAGATAAGACTCACGAAGCGTTTGCGCGTCGCCTTCCGGCAGCAGATGCAGCCGGTCGATAGCGCTCAGCGTCGGCAGCAGCGAGCGGGACTGCAAAGAGGGCTCACGCCCGCCGCGTATCAGCTGGAAGACCTGCACGATAAATTCAATTTCACGAATACCGCCTGCGCCAAGCTTGATGTTGTCCTTCAGGCCACGTCGGCGCACCTCGCGGGCAATCATTCCTTTCATGTTTCGCAGGGACTGGATCACGCTGAAGTCGATGTAGCGGCGGAACACGAACGGGCGAAGCATGGCGCGCAGCTCGTTGGCGTAAGCGTCATCGCTGTCGCCCATGATCCGCGCTTTCACCATCGCGTAGCGCTCCCAGTCGCGGCCCTGCTCCTGGTAATAATCCTCCAGCGCGGCAAAGCTCAGCACCAGCGGACCGCTGTCGCCAAACGGGCGCAGGCGCATGTCCACGCGGTAGACAAAGCCGTCCTGCGTGGGCTGATCCAGCGCCTTTATCAGCCGTTGCCCCAGCCGTGTAAAGAACTGGGCGTTGTCCAGCTCGCGGCGACCGCCGCGCGTGGAGCCGTTCTCCGGCCAGGCAAAAATCAGGTCGATATCCGAAGAGAAGTTCAGCTCGCAGCCGCCCAGCTTCCCCATCCCCAGAATCAACAGCGGCTGCGGAACCCCTTCTTCGCTGCACGGCGTGCCCCACTCTTTACAGCAGGCGGCGTAGAGCCAGTCCCGCGCGGCGATAATCAGCGTCTGCGCCAGCTCGCTCAACTGCAGCAAGGTGCTCTCTTCGCTCACCAGCTCCAGCGCCTGCGCCCAGGCAATGCGCACCATCACCCGGCGGCGGAACTGACGCAGAACGCGCATCAGCGTGGCTTCATCCGCCACCTCTGCCAGCGCGGCCTGCAGCCAGCCAGCATAATGCCGCCACTCGTCAGCCTGCGGCGGCGCGCTTTCCAGCTCTGCCAGCCAGTCCGGGTTGGCGCTGACGCTCTCCTGCACAAAATCACTGAACGTGAGCACGCTTTTCGCCTGCTCGCTTAACGATGACGCGGGTAACGACTCGGGCAGGCGTTCGCAAACGGTCTGCCAGTGCTGCTGTAACTGCGAAGAAAGCGGCATATCAGGGGTTCCTTGCCAGAATTAACGTTTTCCGCTGTGCAGCCAGTACGGATCCTGCGAAATGGCCTCGTTGCGGAAATGCTCGATCTCAATCTGCTGACGGGTCTCGATGGCATGCTTCAGCCCCTGCCAGTTCTCCAGCCAGGCCTGCGCTTTTACGCTCTCATACGCGCCGGACAACAGCAGCATGCTGTCGATGTTGCGCGCAAGGCGGGGAAGCTGGTCGCCATACTGGTCGCCCAGCGGATGCGCGAAGGTCGTTCTCAGCTCGGCGGCGTGGCGGGAAAGATGGATATCCGCAAAGCGTTTGAAGTTTTCCGCGATTTTGGTCTGCCCTTTCGCATCAAGGAAAGTGCGCCAGCCGCGGGTCACCAGAAACTCGGTCAGCGCCAGTTTTGCGCTGGCGTTTTGCGGGCTGTAGATCGCCGTTTGTGCCGATACGTCGGAAAGCATCAGCGTTTCGGTCTGGGTCAGCAAATCACGTAAGTGAGTGCTGGCTTTACGCGGCACGATACCGCCGAACAGCGTCAGGGTATGACGCACCAGGCCGATGGCGGCCAGCACCTGTTTTTTGGCATTTTTCACGTTACGCGCCCACAGCTCCTCGTGGTACTGCCACTGGGAGAGCGCCAGCTCCAGCGCCGCTTCCATGCCCTGCTCAACGGAGGCTTTCGGCACAACGCGCAGAATGGGCGTTTCTCGCAGCACGCGGGGTGGATTCCCGGCAGCGAGATGATAGCCGCGCGCCGCTTTGCTCAGGCTGCCCTGGCGTAAGCCCGGCTGGTTCACCAGCTTACGCGCCAGCTTCAGCACGTCGCTCGCCTCACCCTCCAGCAGTTCAAGCTCCAGCTCGCAGATGGGCTCCTGCTCTTCGCCAGCCTTAACCTCACCCCGGTCAAACGCGATTTCAATGCGGCTTTTGCCTTCCGTCACCAGCCACTTCTCGCGCCAGAAATCGGTGCTGAACAGCGGTTTTACCTCTGCCGACAGCGTTGCGGGCAGCGTGCCTTCCGGCCAGACTTCCGCCGGAAAACGTTCCAGCTCAAGTTCTGGCTTACTGATGTCGATATTGTATTCCGGGCGCTGGTGCAAACCGCCCACCACGCGACCGGCAATTTTCATCGTCATCTCGTAGCGCCCGTTCGCGCCGCGGATGCGCAGGCCCATATCGTGGTTACGCAGCCAGCTGTCCGGCGTTTCGTAATAGATGTTGAGCAGCTGTACGGGTTCATGGTGCTCGCCGGACAGCGTATTCAGATGCTGGCGAAGCGCGTCAGCGCTCTCTTTTTCGACGATAAACTTTAATTCGATCTCTTGTGCCATAGCCTTGTACTTTTGCGTGCGTCACAGACGCGTCGATGAGGGCGAACTTCCTCGCCATTTGTTTGTCAGTACATAGTATTTTGCGCCAAATTGCCACGCAATGAGCAATTTGACGGGCGTAAAAGTTAAAAGCGGTGGAAATCATGACACAGATGATTCCGATTGATGATGAATCCTTTGCGTAGCGACACTGATACCACTACTATCGTTCCACTTTTTATGAAAATAACGACTGATATGCTTAAATTACGCCTGATTGGACTTACTTTACTCGCTTTTAGCGCCGCAACCGCGGTCCACGCTGAAGAGAAACGTTACGTTTCTGATGAACTGAACACCTGGGTACGCAGCGGCCCCGGAGACAATTATCGCCTCGTGGGTACGGTAAATGCCGGCGAGGAAGTGACTCTGCTGCAAACGAATGCAGACACCAATTACGGTCAGGTTCGTGACAGCTCTGGCCGCACCTCCTGGATCCCGCTGAAGGAGCTGAGCACGGTACCAAGCCTGCGCACCCGCGTGCCGGATCTGGAAAATCAGGTGAAAACCCTGACCGATAAGCTGAACAACATTGACGGCACCTGGAACCAGCGCACCGCGGAGATGCAGCAGAAGGTGGCGCAAAGCGACAGCGTGATCGCCGGTCTGAAGGACGAAAACCAGAAGCTGAAAAACGAACTGATTGTCGCGCAGAAGAAAGTCAACGCCGCCAATCTTCAGCTTGATGACAAACAGCGTACCATCATCATGCAGTGGTTCATGTATGGCGGCGGCGTGCTGGGCGTAGGCCTGGTGCTGGGTCTGGTGCTTCCTCACCTCATCCCAAGCCGCAAGCGTAAAGACCGCTGGATGAACTAACTCGTCTTCTCTGCCACACTTACGTATTATCTTGCGACAAGAAAAAACGGGAGAGTGGGGCGTGAAGAGTTATCTGGTCGGTGGTGCGGTACGTGATGCGTTGTTAGGTCTGCCGGTCAAAGATAAAGACTGGGTGGTGGTCGGTGCCACGCCCGAAGCGATGATTGACGCGGGCTACCAGCAGGTAGGCCGCGATTTTCCCGTGTTTCTGCATCCGAAAAGCCGGGAAGAGTACGCCCTGGCGCGTACTGAACGAAAATCGGGTTCCGGCTATACCGGCTTCACCTGTTACGCCGCCCCGGACGTGACGCTGGAGCAGGATTTACTGCGCCGCGATCTCACCATCAACGCGCTGGCTCAGGACGAAAACGGCCATATCATCGACGCCTACGGCGGCCAGAACGATCTGCGCGACCGTCTTTTACGCCATATTTCCCCTGCCTTTTCGGAAGATCCGCTTCGCGTGCTGCGCGTCGCGCGTTTCGCCGCCCGTTATGCCCATCTCAGCTTCCGCATCGCCGACGAGACGATGGCGCTGATGACGGCCATGACCGAAGCCGGCGAGCTGGCACACCTGACGCCGGAGCGCGTCTGGAAAGAGACGGAAAATGCCCTGACCACCCGCAATCCACAGGTCTTTTTCCAGGTGCTGCGCGACTGCGGGGCGCTGAAGGTGCTGTTCCCGGAAATAGACGCGCTGTTTGGCGTTCCGGCGCCGGCGAAATGGCACCCGGAAATTGATACCGGTATTCATACCCTGATGACGCTCAGCATGGCCGCCATGCTCAGTCCTGAGGTGGACGTACGCTTCTCCACCCTCTGTCACGATCTCGGCAAAGGGTTAACGCCAAAAACGCTCTGGCCGCGCCACCACGGGCATGGCCCGGCAGGGGTGAAGCTGGTCGAAGGGCTATGCCAGCGCCTGCGCGTGCCGAATGACATCCGCGACCTGGCGAAGCTGGTTGCCGAGTTCCACGACCTGATCCACACCTTCCCGATCCTGAAGCCTGCCACCATTGTGAAGCTGTTCGATAACATCGACGCCTGGCGCAAGCCGCAGCGCGTGGAGCAGATTGCGCTTACCAGCGAAGCGGACGTGCGCGGCCGTACCGGATTTGAAGCGTCCGATTATCCGCAGGGGCGTTTGCTGCGCGAAGCGTGGGAAGTGGCTAAGGCGGTACCAACGAAAGCGGTGGTAGAAGCAGGGTTTAAGGGCCCGGAAATTCGCGAAGAGCTGACGAAGCGGCGGATTGACGCGGTTGCGGCGTGGAAGGAAAAACGTTGCCCTCAGCCGAAAGACTGAGGGCGGTTGGTCATCAGAAGAAGACAACGTACACGGCAGCCGCGACGATAAAGCGGTAGATCGCGAACGGAATGAACGAGATACGCTTAATCAGCTGCAGGAAGGTTTTGATGGCAATCAGCGCCACGATAAAGGCGGTGATAAAGCCCACGGCGAACATCGGAATGTCGCCCACGGTCAGGAAGCCAATGCTTTTATAGAGGTCCAGCGCGGTGGCGCCCATCATCATCGGCACCGCCAGCAGGAACGAGAACTCAGATGCCGCGTAACGGCTTACGCCCATCAGCATCCCGCCGGAAATCGTTGCGCCTGAACGGGAGAAGCCCGGCCACAGCGCCAGACACTGGAAGCAGCCAATGATAAAGGCCTGGCGATAGGTCATATCGTCCAGACCTTCCGCACGCGGGATTTTTGGCTTCAGCATTTCTGCAGCAATCAGCAGGAAGCCGCCGACCACCAGCGCGTACATGACGTTAATCGGGTTAAACAGCGATTTAATGGTATCGTGGAACACCAGCCCCAGCACCACCGCCGGGATCATCCCAAGCAGAATATGAATCAGCGTCAGGCGGCCTTTGCTCTCTCCTTCACGCTGCGGCAGACGCCCGAAGTGGATGCCGATCAGGCCAAACAGACGACGCCAGAACATTACGACCACCGCCAGGATAGAGCCCAGCTGAATCACCACCTCAAACGTCTTTGCGGTTTCACCCTCAAAGCCCAGCAGATGGCCAACGATAATCATATGGCCCGTACTGGAAACCGGCAAAAATTCCGTCAATCCTTCGACCACACCCAGTATTGCCGCCACCAGCAGCGAGTGCATATCGCTCATCTATAAACCCCTAAAAAGATATTAAAAAACGCTCGCCACAGCGGCTAACGTGAAAGACACGGTTTTAAGACCGGTATAATCTAAAATGGTTTAGCTATTATGACGTTAAATCTTCCCTTTCAGATTTGTGCCACGCTCGATGATGACGCCCACGTTGGCCGCGCGCGCCACCGCGCCCGGCTTGCTCAGCCTGATGCGCACCCATGGAGAATTAAACTTGCTCAACAGCAGCTCCGCCACCTCTTCCGCTACGCGCTCCACCAGCGCAAAACGTTGCCCTTCAACGTGCGCGATAACCGCTTCACTGATGTCGGCGTAGCTCAGACAGTCGTTCACATCATCGCTTTTTGCTGACCTGCGGTTATCCCAGCCCATTTCGATATCGAACACCAGCTTCTGCTCGATGGTCTGTTCCCAGTCGTAAACACCAATTGTGGTGATTACCGAAAGTTGCTCTATAAATACAATATCCATCACGACCTGCCTGCTTTTTGGCTAAACCGGATACCACTTCCGGCGAATTATGCGTATTATCCACAGATGCTGAGAATACAGATACATTTTCAAAACGGAACAGCGTTATGAGTGCAATCGCGCCTGGAATGATTCTCCTCGCCTACCTTTGCGGCTCAATCTCCAGCGCCATTCTGGTCTGCCGCATCGCCGGGTTACCTGACCCGCGTGAAAGTGGTTCCGGGAATCCGGGGGCGACCAATGTACTACGAATTGGCGGCAAGGGAGCAGCCGTAGCGGTTTTGATTTTTGATGTTCTGAAAGGGATGCTTCCCGTCTGGGGCGCATATGCGCTGGGCGTCACGCCGTTCTGGCTGGGGCTGATTGCCATCGCCGCCTGCGTTGGCCATATCTGGCCTGTTTTCTTTGGTTTTAAGGGCGGGAAAGGCGTGGCCACCGCGTTTGGTGCGATTGCGCCTATCGGCTGGGACCTCACCGGCGTGATGGCGGGCACCTGGCTGCTGACCATCCTTCTGAGCGGCTATTCGTCGCTGGGCGCCATCGTCAGCGCGCTGATTGCCCCGTTCTACGTCTGGTGGTTCAAGCCGCAGTTTACCTTCCCGGTGTCGATGCTCTCGTGTCTTATCCTGCTGCGCCATCACGACAATATTCAGCGCCTGTGGCGACGTCAGGAGACGAAAATCTGGGCGCGGTTAAAGCGGAAGAAGAGAGAGACGCGGTAGGGTTTTATTTACTTTTAGTGGAATTGTTCCGTTCACTTTATGACCAACAGAATATGACGTTCCGGAACCCGTGAACGTGATAAGGGGGCCACCGCGGCCCCCTTATCAATCCCCGCGGCCCCGCGACGAAATCGGTGCTTCGCACTGCGCTCACCTCACGACCCGCTGCCTGCGGTCGGCTCAACTCGACATCCTGTCTCGATTCGCCTCTGGCCGCCATCCCTGGCGTCCAGCCCTTGTCATCCGGTCTCCGGTTCGCCGATTTCAGCGGGGACTCAACACCCGTGCCACATTCACGCTGCTGAGAAGGTTGAGTAAACGCCTGATCCGGCTGAAAATCGCTGAGGCGTTGACCGCAGGCCGGGGCGAGGCGCATGGATGCGCCAAGAGGGCGTGACCTACATGGATGTAGGATCGCGCCCGACCCGATAGCCGGAGGGAATAAGCCGAAGGGACCGCGCAGCGGCGATTTTCTTTGCCGGGAGCCGGGATTGTTAAGGGGGCCGCGGTGGCCCCCTTAACACGTTCACCGCAGCGGGATACCCATAAAGCAGAAAAGCCATAGTGAACGGAACCCTTCCACCGCAGCCCCAAAATACAGGCCCCATCCATAAGCGACTCATATGACAGCCTTCATTTCCGCCAGGGCATACTGAAACGTATCTCCCGGGCGCGCGCGAATGGAAGCACCATGTTAGCAACTCAGGTAACTGATAATTCGTACAAAGGCTGGCAGGCCTCGCTTGACCTGCGGTTTTGCCACACGCCTGAGAAAACCCTCCTCCATGCCGCGCACCACGTCGGGCCGCTCACGGTTCAGCGTCCGTTCTACCCCGAAGGGGAAACCTGCCATCTCTATCTGCTGCACCCGCCGGGCGGCGTGGTGGGCGGTGACAGGCTGGATATCACCGCGCGCCTGGACGCCAAAAGCCACGCGCTTATCACCATGCCCGGCGCCAGCAAGTTCTATCGCAGCAGCGGCCCGCAGGCTCGCCTGAACCAGCATTTTTACCTGGACAAAGACGCCACGCTGGAGTGGCTGCCGCAGGATACCATTATCTTTCCCGGCGCACATGCCGCGCTGCGTTCCGTCTTTCACCTGCGCGCTACCAGCACGCTGCTGGCCTGGGAGCTGTACTGCCTGGGCCGCCCGGTGATTAACGAAACCTTTAGCCACGGCACGCTGGAGAGCTGTCTTGAGGTGTGGATTGATGACGAGCCGCGGCTGATTGAGCGCCAGCATCTCAGCGGCGGCGATCTCTCCCCCGTCGCCGGTCATCCGTGGGTCGGCACGCTGCTGTGCTATCCGGCCAGGGAAGACCATCTCGACGCGGTGCGCGACCGGCTTACGCCTCTGGAACATTTTGCGGGCGCAACGCTCACCGACGATCTGCTGTCGGTGCGTTTTCTCTCCCACGATAACCTGATTTGCCAGCGGGTGATGCGCGACATCTGGCAGTCGCTTCGCCCGCTTCTCACCGCCAGAACCGCCTGTTCACCGCGCATCTGGCAGACATAAGAGAAACGTTATGGAACTGACCCCCAGAGAAAAAGACAAGCTGTTGCTGTTTACCGCCGCACTGGTTGCCGAACGCCGCCTTGCGCGCGGGGTAAAGCTCAACTATCCGGAATCGGTCGCGCTGATCAGCGCCTTTATCATGGAAGGCGCGCGCGATGGCGAAACCGTCGCCTCGCTGATGGAGGCGGGCCGCCACGTCCTGACGCGCGATCAGGTGATGGAGGGCGTGCCGGAGATGATCCCGGATATTCAGGTGGAAGCGACCTTCCCGGACGGATCCAAGCTCGTCACCGTCCACAACCCGATCGTGTAAGGAGCATGTGATGATCCCAGGCGAATACCAGATCCAGCCCGGCACTATTGCGATCAACGTTGGGCGAGACACCCAAAGCGTGATTGTCGGAAACCACGGCGACAGGCCGATTCAGGTCGGATCGCACTACCACTTTTACGAGGTCAACCCGGCGCTGAAGTTCGAACGCGAAGCCACCCGGGGCTACCGGCTGAACATTCCGGCAGGCACCGCCGTGCGCTTCGAGCCCGGCCAGAAGCGGGAGGTAACGCTGGTACAGATTGCCGGGGCGCAGCGCATTTTCGGCTTTCGCGGCGAGGTGATGGGCGAGGTGAAGCATGGCTGAGATTTCACGCCGGGCTTACGCCGATATGTTCGGCCCCACCGTCGGCGATAAGGTCCGGCTGGCGGAC
Source organism: Enterobacter cloacae complex sp. 2022EL-00788 (assembly GCF_026627565.1). NCBI lineage: Bacteria > Pseudomonadati > Pseudomonadota > Gammaproteobacteria > Enterobacterales > Enterobacteriaceae > Enterobacter > Enterobacter cloacae complex sp. 2022EL-00788. Next base: position 112,974 of record NZ_JAPNMC010000004.1, read on the forward strand.
AGCGAGCTGTGGATCGAAGTGGAAGACGACCTGACGGTCTACGGCGAAGAGGTCAAATTCGGCGGCGGGAAGGTGATCCGCGACGGCATGGGCCAGGGGCAGATGACCGCGCAAGACTGCGTGGATCTGGTGCTGACCAACGCGCTGATCGTCGATCACTGGGGGATCGTGAAGGCGGATATCGGCGTGAAGAACGGGCGGATCTTTGCCGTCGGTAAAGCCGGGAACCCGGATATTCAGCCCGGCGTAACGATCCCGATCGGTGCCGCAACGGAAGTGATTGCCGCCGAAGGGAAGATCGTTACCGCAGGCGGGATCGACACCCACATCCACTGGATCTGCCCGCAGCAGGCGGAAGAGGCGCTGGTCTCCGGCGTTACCACCATGATCGGTGGCGGCACCGGCCCGGCGGCGGGCACCAACGCCACCACCTGCACGCCGGGTCCGTGGTATATCTCCCGAATGCTACAGGCTGCCGATGCCCTGCCGGTGAATATCGGCCTGCTGGGCAAGGGTAACGGCTCCAGCCCGGATGCCTTGCGAGAGCAGATCGCGGCGGGTGCCATCGGGCTTAAAATCCACGAAGACTGGGGCGCCACGCCTGCGGCCATCAACTGCTCGCTGGAGGTGGCTGAAGAGATGGATATACAGGTGGCGCTGCACAGCGACACCCTGAACGAATCCGGGTTTGTGGAAGATACGCTGGCGGCCATTGGCGGGCGCACCATCCACACCTTCCACACCGAAGGCGCGGGCGGCGGCCACGCGCCGGATATCATCACCGCCTGCGCGCATCCCAATATTCTGCCCTCCTCCACTAACCCGACGCTGCCCTACACGGTGAACACCATCGACGAGCACCTCGATATGCTGATGGTTTGCCACCACCTCGACCCGGATATCGCCGAGGACGTGGCGTTTGCCGAGTCGCGTATTCGGCGGGAAACCATTGCAGCCGAAGATGTGCTGCACGATATCGGCGCGTTCTCGCTCACCTCGTCAGATTCACAGGCCATGGGCCGCGTGGGGGAAGTGATTATCCGCACCTGGCAGGTGGCGCACCGCATGAAGATCCAGCGCGGCGCGCTGGCGGAAGAGACCGGCGATAACGACAACTTTCGCGTGAAGCGCTATGTCGCCAAATACACCATCAACCCGGCGCTGACCCACGGCATTGCCCATGAGGTGGGTTCGGTTGAGGCGGGCAAGCTGGCGGGTCTGGTGGTCTGGTCCCCGGCATTCTTCGGCGTAAAACCCGCCACTATCGTCAAGGGCGGGATGATCGCCTGCGCGCCGATGGGCGATATCAACGCCTCTATCCCGACGCCGCAGCCGGTGCATTACCGCCCGATGTTTGGCTCGCTGGGCGCCGCACGCCACGCCACGCGCCTGACGTTTATCTCACAGGCGGCCCAGGCCAGCGGCATTGCGCAGCAGCTCAACCTGCAAAGCGCCACGGCGGTGGTGAAAGGCTGCCGGACGGTGAAAAAGGCCGACATGATCCACAACGATTTACAGCCGAACATTACCGTCGATTCGCAAACCTACGAGGTACGCGTCGACGGCGAACTGATGACCAGCGAACCGGCAGAGGTTCTGCCGATGGCGCAACGCTATTTCCTGTTTTGAGGAGTGATGATGATCTATTTAACCCAACGCCTCGATCGTGCCCGCCCCGTCACCGCCAGCGTCACGCTGCCGATTGACGTGCGGGTAAAAAGCCGCGCCCGCGTGGCGCTGAACGACGGCCGCGAAGCCGGGCTGATGCTGCCGCGCGGCCTGCTGCTGCGCGGCGGGGATCTGCTGACCACCGACGACGGCAGCCACGTGGTTGAAGTGGTCGCCGCCCCGGAGTCCGTCTCCGTGGTGCGCTGCGCCGATCCGTTCCTCCTCGCCCGCGCCTGCTATCACCTGGGCAACCGCCACGTGCCGCTGCAGGTTATGCCCGGCGAATTGCGCTACCACCACGACCACGTGCTCGACGACATGCTGCGCCAGTTCGGGCTGGAGGTGACCTACGCCAGCCTGCCGTTTGAACCGGAAGCGGGCGCTTACGCCAGCGATGCCCACGGCCATAGCCACGCTCACGCCCACTCACATTAAGGACTCATCATGCGCACGTTTCTTCCCCTGTTACTGCTGGCCTTTTCCGTTCCGGCGCTCGCCCATCCCGGACACGGTACCGACAGCTTCCAGGCCGGCTTTCTTCACCCGCTGACCGGGCTCGATCACCTGCTGATGCTCACCGGAGCGGGCGTGCTCTCGGCGCTGAGCGGCCGCAAGCTCCTGCTGCCGCTGGCTACCCTTGGGATGATGCTCGTCGGCGCCATTGCGGGCAGCCTGCTCGGCGGCTTTAGCGGCATGGAGATGCTGATTATCGCCTCGCTGGCGTTCAGCGGCGTGATGATGTTTAAAACCGAAAATCGCCTGCTGCTGGCGGTGCCGGCCCTGGCAATGTTCCACGGCTGGGCGCACGGCGTGGAGATGTCCGGACACAGCTTCTGGCTGTTTACCGGTGGCTTTATGATGGCCAGCGCTACGGTGCTGTGCGCCAGCTTCGCGGCGGGACTGCTGCTGCGCCGCCACGACGGCCTGCGTAAAACCTTCGGCGGCGGGCTGATCGTCTCTGCCCTGCTGGCGCTGATGAGCTGATGGAATACGCCCGCCAGCGGCTGCGCCTGATGCAGCTCTCCAGCAGCAGCCTGCCGGTCGGGTCGTTTACCTGGTCGCAGGGGCTGGAGTGGGCCGTGGAGGCAGGCTGGGTCACCGACGTCGAGGCCTTCAGGCGCTGGCAAATCCAGCAGATGGAGCAGGGCTTTTTCTGCGTCGATCTGCCGCTCTTTATTCGCCTGTACCGTGCCTGCGAGCAGCAGGATCGGCTGGCAGCAAAACGCTGGACGGCGTACCTGCTCGCCTGTCGGGAAACGCGCGAGCTGCGCGATGAAGAACGCAACCGTGGCGCGGCGTTTACGCGGCTCATTAAAAGCTGGGAGCCAGACTGCCCGGCAGAGTGGCTCCCGCTGTTTATGCAGAGCCAGCTCTGCGGCATGGCGTGGCTTGGCGTGCGCTGGCGCATTGACGCGCGCGAGCTGGCGCTGAGCCTCGGCTATAGCTGGATTGAGAGCGCGGTGATGGCGGGCGTCAAGCTGGTTCCCTTCGGGCAGCAGGCGGCGCAGCAGCTGATTATCGAACTCAGCAACCATTTTGCCGCCGGGTTTGAACAGGCCTTTTTACGTGACGACGACGCGCTGGGGGCTGCCACGCCGCTCTCCGCCATCGCCTCTGCACGCCACGAAACACAATACTCACGGTTATTCCGTTCCTGAGGAGTCAACATGGCTGATTACAAACATCCCCTGCGCGTTGGCGTAGGTGGCCCGGTGGGGTCGGGCAAAACCGCCCTCCTGGAAGCGCTCTGCAAGGCGATGCGCGACACGTACCATCTGGCGGTGGTGACGAACGATATTTACACCAAAGAGGATCAGCGCATCCTCACCGAGGCGGGTGCCCTGGAGCCGGAGCGCATTGTGGGCGTGGAGACGGGCGGCTGCCCGCACACGGCCATTCGCGAAGATGCCTCGATGAACCTGGCGGCCGTGGAAGCGCTCAGCGAGAAGTTCGGCAACCTGGATCTTATCTTCGTCGAAAGCGGCGGCGACAACCTGAGCGCGACCTTCAGCCCGGAGCTGGCGGATCTGACCATCTACGTGATTGACGTCGCCGAAGGGGAAAAGATCCCCCGCAAGGGCGGGCCGGGGATCACCAAATCCGATTTTCTGGTGATCAATAAAACCGATCTCGCGCCGTACGTGGGAGCATCGCTGGAGGTGATGGAGCGCGACACCAACCGCATGCGCGGCGAGCGTCCGTGGACGTTTACCAACCTGAAGGCGGGCGACGGTCTGGGAACGATTATTGCGTTTCTGGAAGAGAAAGGGATGCTGCGGATCTGAAAAACGGCCTGGCTTAACGCCAGGCCGCGAGGGTTATTTACAGCTGTTACTGGAAGAGCCTTGTTCGCGCCAAGCCCCCCACTGGCCGCCGGTTCCCGGGGTTTCCTGACCCGGGTTGACGTACCACTGGTTGAACCAAACCTTACCGTTGTAAGACACTTTGGTGCATTTGGTCGGGTAAGCAATTTTGGCGTTATAGGCCGGTGCCGCAGGTTTAACCGGCGTATCGTCATTTGCTGGCGTATCGTCCTTAGCCGGAGTGTCATCCTTCGCTGGCGTATCGTCCGTAGCCGGGGTGTCATCTTTCGCGGGTACCGCAGGCTTAGTGACTTTAATGGTCATGCTGTCCGTCGCGGTCCGGCCATCTGCGCCGGTCGTGGTCAGCGTGAAGACCGCTTCCCCCTCGCTGTTGGCTGGAATAACGGCATAGGCATGCGCGCTGTCCACGCTCTTCACCAGCGTGCCGTTCAGTTTTGCCTCCAGGGAGAAGGTTTCCGCCCCTTTCGTCACGCTCCAGTTATAGGATTTGGCATTCAGGCTCTTGCTGCCGTCCAGCGGATAGGTACTGACGCCAGAGGTCGGGGAAACCATGGTGTAATCCGCACCTGCCGCAGCCGTTGGGGCCGGAGCGGCAGGCGTGCTGCCGTCCTTCAGCGCCATAATACGGGCTACCGCACGCGCCATGTCAGGCTGAGTCCCCACCTTTGCCGAATCCCCGTTCGCCAGCGGCGTACCGGTCTCCGCCAGAATCTGACGCATCTGACGCGGTGTCACGGTAATACCGTTGGCTTTGGCGATGCCGGACAGGCTTGCTACCACGCCCGCAATAATCGGGTTAGCGGAAGAGGTTCCGGCAAAAGTCGCGGTATACGAATCGTTAACGCCGGCATTTTTATACAGATCGCCATAGCCTGTGGTCACCACGTCCCAGCAGCCCCATGCGGAGCTAGTGATACGCGAGCCATAGGAGCTGAACGACGCTTTTTTACCGTCTTTCGCGCAAAACGCACCCGCTAAAATAGCCCCGGAGTCCTGAACATGCACGTCAAACCGCCCCTGGAAGCCTGGACTGTCCATGTTGATATTTCCGTTACCTGCAGCCTCAATAACGTGAACACCTTTATCCGTCAGCGCCTTAATAATATCGTAGTAGGCGGTCTGGGATTCCATTGCGACCCAGCAATCCTTCTGACAACCCGCTGGATAACCGCCCGCAACCTGTATCCCAATCTGCACCACGTCGCCCGCTTTTAGCTGGGGGAGCAAATTATAGAGGTTATTACTCGCAGAGGCCGCATACCCCATCCGGCTTTTCCAGGCTAATCCGCGAATACCGGTGCCCATATCTTTCGCCGCCATAATCCCCACTGAAGCCGTGTCGTGATCGTGGTTTGCAACATACGTTGTCTTGCCAGAGCTGAGGCTCATCGGCGGTAAGTTCATATGGCTGGTATTCCAGGCATCAATCTCCGCCGAAATAAGCGTCACCCCTTCACCCGCGCTGCCAGCATAGCTATCTACGCTATCGCGGTTTACGCCGCCCATATAATAACCGGCGCGCTTAACGTCCGGCGCTTTGAGATAATCCTGCTTATTACGGAAATCCGGAACGGCGGCAGAGGTTAAATTATCATTTAATGATGACCTTAACTGTGGCTTAAGGGCAATCTCATCCAGCGATACCGGTTCGGCCTCCGGATAAACAAACTCTACGTTCTGATTCTGCTCAAGTTCGGTAATAATATGGTTAATATACGCTTTATCCTGACTTTTATCTTTCGGTAACTCGATGCGCAGATAACGGTCAAAGCCATAGCGTTTATTGAGTTCCGTCAACTCGGACGATTGGGCTGAGCTCCGCAAATTAGTCGGACGGAACATATTTGTTGCCGTCAGGGAAGCGTCGCTCAGGGTAATTTTATTGTTTGTCGCCTTCAACAAACCTGTAGCGGGCTTTAGCTTCAGAACTATAGCTGTGTAGGTGGCACTATCCTGTGCAAATTCATTTTGCACCAGATTTTCAGCCGCAGCAGAAAATGAAATTGCTGCGCAAATAAAAAGGGATAAGACGCTTTTTTTCATGACGATCACGGTTCCTGTGTGAATTGAAATTTCTCCTTTTTCAGTATCACAGGCGAACGAACCGCGAAGAATAAGAGCAGCCTAATCTGAGTGAAAGACATTTCTTTTATTAGATAAGAAAAGTCCACATCCTGTTAATTTATATTTAGCAAGCAAAGGATACACCTGGATACAAAAACCGTAAAGATTACGCATAATGAAATAATCAAGATCCGCCTACGCTAAAAATATTCTCATCGCTGCTGCTACTTTACCGAAAACTGGATTTTAATAACGTTATATCTTGCGAGGTGTTCCAACCGCCGTTGGCCCCGCCGCTATCATGAAAGGGGTAATACGACGCATCATTATGGACATTAAAATTGTTATCGCTGAAGAATCTTCATTGATTCGTCGCGGCCTATCCTCAATGATGCAAGCGCTGTCGTTACCCGCCTTCGGCATGAACCAGCAGTGCGTTCTGGCCGGCGAGGCGGCCTCTTCCGCTGAGCTTCAGTCGCTTCTTGGCCAGCATCACCCGGATATCGCTATTCTGGGCTATTCGCTGACAACCAGCCTTAGCCGTGCTCCGCTTGCGGGCATGGATGGTCTGAAGCTGTTGAGATGGCTTAATCAGACCTATCCTGCGCTCAACGTTATCCTGCTCTCGCCCTATGCAAACGCCACGCTTATTCGTCAGGCGCTAAAGGAAGGAGCCCGATCGTATCTGTCGCGCGATATCAACGAGAAAACCTTAAGCCAGGCGATTGCAACCGTCCTGAAAGGCGAGATCTATATCGAAAGCCAGCTGGTTAATATGCTTTTTCGTCATGAAAAGACGGACGTGGAGAAACTCTCGCCGCGGGAAATTGACGTGCTGCGCCTGATTTGCAACGGTTTAAATTTGAAGGAAATTGCACACCATATGCACTTGAGCATTAAAACGGTCAGCGCGCATAAGGTGCGGGCGATGGAAAAGCTGGATGTGAAAAATGACTGCCAGCTCTACTCTCTCATCATCAAGAACCAGATGTTTGACATCAGGATGTAGCACTCCCCCGCCGCCGCTACGGCGGGAGAGACAATCACGCCTCCGGCAGTTCCGCCAGCGGCCAGCGTGGACGGACGGACACGCTCAAATCGGACGTTGCGCCGGCGTTCAGGCGTACCATACCGGCATAGGCGATCATCGCCCCGTTATCGGTACAGAATTCCGGACGCGCATAGAACACTTCCCCATGACGCTTTTGCATCATCCCGGCGAGCTTCGCGCGCAGCGTACGGTTAGCGCTGACGCCGCCTGCCATCACCAGACGCTTAAAGCCGGTCTGATCCAGCGCGCGTTTGCACTTGATCATCAGCGTTTCAACCACCGCATCTTCAAACGCACGGGCGATATCCGCACGGGTTTGCTCGCTGTCGTCATTGTTGCGGATCGTATTGGCCGCGAAGGTCTTCAGGCCAGAGAAGCTAAAATCCAGCCCCGGGCGATCGGTCATCGGACGCGGGAAGACAAAGCGTCCTTCCGTGCCCTGCGAGGCCATTTTGGACAGCATCGGGCCGCCAGGGTAATCCAGACCCAGCAGCTTGGCGGTTTTGTCGAAGGCTTCTCCGGCCGCGTCGTCAATCGACTCGCCCAGCAGCTCGTACTTGCCGATGCCCGTCACGCTAATCAGCTGGGTATGGCCGCCAGAGACCAGCAGCGCCACAAACGGAAACTCAGGCGGATTATCTTCCAGCATCGGCGCCAGCAGATGCCCCTCCATATGGTGAACCGGAATGGCCGGGACATCCCACGCGAAGGCCAGCGAACGCCCCACCGTGGCACCGACCAGCAGCGCGCCGACCAGGCCCGGGCCTGCCGTGTAGGCTACGGCATCAATATCTTTTGAGTTCAGTCCGGCCTCTTTCAGCGCCGCCTGAATCAGGGGAACCGTTTTACGCACGTGGTCACGAGAGGCCAGTTCAGGCACGACGCCGCCGTAGTCAGCGTGCAATTTCACCTGACTATACAGTTGGTTGGCCAGAAGGCCTTTTTCGTCGTCGTAAATGGCGATGCCGGTTTCATCGCAGGATGTTTCAATACCCAGTACACGCATGACTTGTTTTACCTCGTTTCAGTACCGCGCAGTGTAGAGCCTGGGCGGGTTGATGTAAAACTTTGTTCGCCCCGGGACATACGCTCGTGTATACTCTTCCCCCTTATAAAAGTCCCTTTCAAAATCGCATCGGTGCTTTACAAAGCAGCAGCATTTGCAGTAAAATTCCGCACCATTTTGAAATAAGCTGGCGTTGATGCCAGCGGCAAACCGAATTTATTAAAGGTGAGAGTTACATGCCGGTAATTAAAGTACGTGAAAACGAGCCGTTCGACGTAGCACTGCGTCGCTTCAAACGTTCATGCGAGAAAGCAGGTGTTCTGGCTGAAGTTCGTCGTCGTGAGTTTTATGAAAAACCAACGACCGAACGTAAGCGCGCTAAAGCTTCCGCTGTGAAACGTCACGCGAAGAAACTGGCTCGCGAAAACGCACGCCGTACTCGTCTGTACTAATCTGTTGAGGGCTAAAGCCCTCAATTGACAGACAGAGTTGTAGTCGTAAGGCCGTGCTTCCGGAAGGAATGCGCGGCTTGTTTTCGTTTATAAGTCGCTTAAATTTTTGGGGCATATGGCCGGAAGAATCCCACGCGTTTTCATCAATGACCTGCTTGCCAGAACCGACATCGTCGATCTCATCGACGCGCGGGTAAAGCTAAAAAAGCAGGGCAAGAACTACCATGCGTGCTGTCCGTTCCATAACGAAAAAACCCCCTCTTTCACCGTAAACGGTGAAAAGCAGTTCTACCATTGCTTCGGCTGTGGCGCACACGGTAATGCCGTCGATTTTTTGATGAACTACGACAAACTCGAGTTCGTTGAAACCGTCGAAGAGCTGGCGGCGATGCATAACCTTGAAGTGCCGTATGAAGCGGGCAGTGGGCCAAGTCAGATCGAGCGCCATCAGCGGCAAACGCTGTATCAACTGATGGATGGCCTGAATTCGTTTTACCAACAGTCTCTAAAGCACTCTGCGGCTGAGCCTGCGCGTCAGTATCTGAACAAGCGCGGACTGAGCGACGATGTGATTGCGCGTTTCGCTATTGGTTACGCCCCGCCCGGCTGGGACAACGTGTTAAAGCGTTTTGGCGGCAATAGCGAAGATCGTAAATCCCTCATCGACGCAGGCATGCTGGTCACTAACGACCAGGGACGAAGCTACGACCGCTTCCGTGAACGGGTGATGTTCCCGATCCGCGACAAGCGTGGCCGGGTAATTGGTTTTGGTGGTCGCGTGCTGGGTGATGCCCTGCCGAAATATCTCAACTCCCCGGAAACCGATATTTTCCATAAGGGCCGCCAGCTCTACGGTCTTTATGAGGCGCAGCAGGATAATGCGGAACCTCCGCGGCTTCTGGTCGTCGAAGGTTATATGGACGTCGTTGCGCTGGCGCAATACGACATTAACTACGCCGTTGCGTCACTGGGTACGTCCACCACGGCGGACCATATCCAGCTGCTGTTTCGCGTCACTAACAACGTGATTTGCTGTTACGACGGCGACCGCGCCGGACGCGACGCCGCGTGGCGCGCGCTGGAAACCGCGCTGCCGTACATGACCGACGGACGTCAGCTGCGCTTTATGTTTCTGCCCGACGGTGAAGACCCGGATACGCTGGTGCGTAAAGAGGGCAAAGCGGCATTTGAAGCGCGGATGGAGCAGGCTCAGCCGCTCTCCACGTTTCTGTTTAACAGCCTGATGCCGCAGGTCGACCTAAGTACCCCTGACGGGCGCGCGCAGCTCAGTACGCTGGCGCTGCCGTTAATCAGCCAGGTGCCCGGCGAAACGCTGCGCATCTATCTGCGTCAGGAGTTGGGCAATAAGCTCGGTATTCTGGACGACAGCCAGCTTGAGCGGTTAATGCCGAAACAGGCTGAAAACGGTACGGTTCGCCCCGCGCCTCAGCTAAAACGCACAACCATGCGTATACTGATAGGGTTACTGGTGCAGAACCCCGAACTTGCTCCGCAAGTGCCGTCACTGGCGGGTTTGAACCACGAAAAATTGCCGGGACTTGGCTTATTTTCAGAATTGGTCAACACTTGTTTGTCTCAGCCAGGTCTGACCACCGGACAACTTTTAGAACACTATCGCGGCACAAAAGAGGCCGCTACCCTTGAAAAACTGTCGATGTGGGACGATATAGCAGATAAGGATATCGCAGAAAAAACGTTCACCGACTCACTCAACCATATGTTTGATTCGATGCTTGAGTTGCGCCAGGAAGAGTTGATTGCTCGCGAGCGCACCCATGGCTTAAGCAGCGAAGAGCGCCGGGAACTCTGGATGATTAACCAGGAACTGGCGAAGAAATAAATCCTTTACGTTGTCAGACAACGTGAAGGATGACGTATTTAACGGCTTAAGTGCCGAATATCGATCGGGAAGCCCCCGGCAGCCGCACTGAGAGGCAGCGGCAAAAATATAAGTACGCCCTCGCTTTAAAGGTTGGCAGCCCTATCGCCGACACCAATCAAACGAATTAAGTGTGGATACCGTCTTATGGAGCAAAACCCGCAGTCACAGCTGAAACTTCTTGTCCAACGCGGTAAGGAGCAAGGCTATCTGACCTATGCCGAGGTCAATGACCATCTGCCGGAAGATATCGTCGATTCAGATCAGATCGAAGATATCATCCAAATGATCAATGACATGGGCATTCAGGTGATGGAAGAAGCACCGGATGCCGATGATCTGTTGCTGGCTGAAACCTCCAACAACACTGACGAAGATGCGGAAGAAGCTGCTGCACAGGTACTGTCCAGCGTGGAATCTGAAATCGGGCGTACCACTGACCCGGTCCGCATGTACATGCGCGAAATGGGTACCGTTGAACTGTTGACCCGCGAAGGCGAAATTGACATCGCAAAACGCATCGAAGACGGGATCAACCAGGTTCAGTGCTCTGTTGCCGAATACCCGGAAGCGATTACCTATCTGCTGGAGCAGTACGATCGCGTTGAAGCGGAAGAAGCGCGTCTGTCCGATCTGATCACCGGCTTTGTCGACCCGAACGCTGAAGAAGATATGGCGCCTACCGCCACTCACGTCGGTTCTGAGCTGTCTCAGGAAGAGATGGATGACGACGAAGACGAAGATGAAGAAGAAGACGACGACAGCAGCGATGACGACAACAGCATCGATCCCGAGCTGGCGCGTGAGAAATTTGCCGAGCTGCGTACCCAGTACGAAGTGACGCGTGACACCATCAAAGCGAAAGGCCGCAGCCATGCCGCCGCTCAGGAAGAGATCCTGAAGCTGTCTGAAGTGTTCAAACAGTTCCGCCTGGTGCCAAAACAGTTCGACTACCTGGTAAACAGCATGCGCGTGATGATGGATCGCGTACGTACCCAGGAACGCATCATCATGAAGCTGTGCGTTGAGCAGTGCAAAATGCCGAAGAAGAACTTCATCACCCTCTTCACCGGCAACGAAACCAGCGAAACCTGGTTCAACGCCGCTATCGCGATGAACAAGCCGTGGTCTGAAAAACTGCACGACGTGAAAGAAGACGTGCAGCGCGGCCTGCAGAAACTGCACCAGATTGAAGAAGAGACCGGCCTGACCATCGAGCAGGTGAAAGACATCAACCGTCGTATGTCCATCGGTGAAGCGAAGGCCCGCCGTGCGAAGAAAGAGATGGTTGAAGCGAACTTACGTCTGGTTATCTCTATCGCCAAGAAATACACCAACCGTGGCCTGCAGTTCCTGGATCTGATTCAGGAAGGCAACATCGGTCTGATGAAAGCGGTAGATAAGTTTGAATACCGTCGTGGTTACAAGTTCTCCACCTATGCTACCTGGTGGATCCGTCAGGCGATCACCCGCTCTATCGCAGACCAGGCGCGCACCATCCGTATTCCGGTGCATATGATTGAGACGATCAACAAGCTCAACCGTATTTCCCGCCAGATGCTGCAGGAGATGGGCCGCGAGCCGACGCCGGAAGAGCTGGCCGAGCGCATGCTGATGCCGGAAGACAAGATCCGTAAAGTGCTGAAGATCGCCAAAGAGCCTATCTCCATGGAAACACCAATCGGTGATGATGAAGATTCGCATCTGGGGGATTTCATCGAGGATACCACCCTCGAGCTGCCGCTGGACTCTGCCACCACCGAGAGCCTGCGTGCCGCCACGCACGACGTTCTGGCTGGCCTGACCGCGCGTGAAGCAAAAGTGCTGCGTATGCGTTTCGGTATCGATATGAATACCGACCACACGCTGGAAGAAGTGGGTAAACAGTTCGACGTGACCCGCGAACGTATCCGTCAGATCGAAGCGAAGGCGCTGCGTAAGCTGCGCCACCCGAGCCGCTCTGAAGTGCTGCGTAGCTTCCTGGACGACTAATCCAGATAAACAGCAAAAAGCTCCCAATCGGGAGCTTTTTTTTTGCTTATTCCCTCTCCCTGTGGGTGAGGGCATCATACCGCAGAGGATCCTAAAGCCCCCGCACCACCAGCGCCTCGTCCAGCTCCCGATACGCCTCAACCAGCTTATCCAGCGTTGCCCTGTTCAGCCCGCTCGGATTCGGCAATACCCAGACCTGCGTCACACCAATGGTGATATTCTGCTTACCCCACTTTGCGCCGCGCTGGCTGAACGCCTGCTCGTAGGCCTGCTTGCCGAGGATCGCCAGCGCGGCCGGCTGATAATCCTCTATTTTCTTGACCAGCTCGCGCCCCCCGCTGCGCAACTCATGCAGGTTAACCTCGCTCGCCTGCACGGTGGGCCGCTCCACCAGCATGGTGATCCCGCAGCGCGTATCCAGCAGATGCTGCTCCTCTTCAGGCTTAAGTAACTTGTCGGTAAACCCGGCCTGATAGATAACCTTCCAGAAGCGATTCCCCGGATGGGCAAAGTGAAAACCGGTGTGTGCCGAAGACTTGCCCGGATTAATACCGCAGAACACCACCCGCAGCCCAGGGGCCAGAATATCGTTGATCATCTCTACTCCTGTCTATGCATCATAAGAGAAGTATAAAGGATTGATTATGCATTGTTTATAAAAACAGCAGGCAGGTGTGAATGGCTGGATTGCTGAGGGGAGTTACTTTATAATTCACCGCCACGGCCCCTTAGCTCAGTGGTTAGAGCAGGCGACTCATAATCGCTTGGTCGCTGGTTCAAGTCCAGCAGGGGCCACCAAATTTTAGCTTTAGAATCAGCCATTTAAGCCACTCTCGCGAGTGGCTTTTTTGTTGCCTGAATTTACCGTGGCGATGGATTGGCGGTACTGATAGCTTCTCATAGCAATAAAAAAACCGCACAAGGCGGTTTTTTAGTGAAGCGGCTAGCGCTACCTGCCGTTCGCCGATGGCCCCCGGGCGCGTTCTGGCATTCCAGGGGCAGCAATCAGGCGTTCAACGGACTCCATAGTGACAAAGGTACAGCTGCAATCGACATTGGTGCACTGATGATAACGCTCTTTGGTATTTTCACTTAAATAGCGGCTGGTGCGAGCATGTGCCGAGTGTTTGCATTTAGGACAATGAAACATAACGCCTCCGTAAAATTCACATAATGTGAATTTATAATACCCCAAAAGGAATTAATTGGAAGCTTATTACTCACCATCGATAGAAAATTTTTCGTCAGAGATGTCAGGTTCAAGCTGCAGCTCGGTCGTAAAGCCTCTCTCGTTAAGGTTATGTATAACCCGGCTGACGATCCATGCCTGCTCGTCAATGGCACGCTTGAAGCCCTTCACCAGGACAGGGGTTTCGGGAAAGAGATCGGCTTTCCCCAGCGCCAGCTGGATTGAAAATTTCACGACCCCGCGCTGGAGCGCGCGCCACTTCGCCTCAGCCGCCCTGAGCGCCTGCTCTTCTGAGGCAAAAATCGTGGTCAGCTCAAAGACGTTATCTGCGGCACCAACCAGCTTCTCCTGCGGCGCCTGCGCAGTGCTGTCGGGCGTCACGGCGGCGTCGGGATGAGGTAACGCGCCTGACGCTGCTGCCGGCGGCAGGCGATTAATACTGACTGTGGGGTGTTGCTTTTTGGGGTCGCTCGTTTGCAGCCATTTGGCCGTCACGCCGGAATACGCTTCGCGATCGGCGATGGAAAAACTGTGCCTGTCTCCATCGGCGCGTTCAATCACCTTTAACGATACAGGCCTGCCGCTGGCCGTCACGGCACTGCCCGCCTTCATGAAAAGCACCTTCCCTTCCTTAACGGCTACAAACGCGCCATTACGTTCAGCCAGGCGGGAGAGGAACGCGGCATCGGTCTCCTGAGACTGGTCGATATGGGCAATGGTTACGGACGAAAACTCCGCCGCCACGCTGGCGCTAAGCTGGTTGCGCTGTGCGACGGCATCAACTATCGCGCCGATGGTGGTGTCATGCCATGACTGCTCGCGACGTACGTTGAGCTTGCCACGAAAATCGGCGCTGCGCCCCCGAATGGTTAACCGGTCCGGCGCCCCCCGAAATTCAATATCATCGACCGTAAAACTCCCTTTCGGCTCCAGAGGGATACCCTGCCAGCCCAGCCATAGCGTAATAAACGCGCCGCGAGCCGGCAGGTCTAACAGACCGTCGGAATCATCCAGCTCGATGTCCACCCGATCGGCTTCCAGTCCGCGGTTGTCGGTCATGGTCAGGCGGATAAGGCGGTTGCTAAAATTTTGCGTAATATCACGGCCATCAAGCTTGAGCATAAAATCGGGGGCTATTTTCCCTCCTGCCTGGATATTCATTTCCGCGATCATCCCAGCAGCCCTCCGATTTCGTTACGCGCGCTTGTCACCAGCTCTTCAGCCTGCGTTCTCAGGTCGCCAAACATCGCCATCAGCGATTCGTCCACCCGCTTCAGAGAAAGCGTAAAATCGATTTTCCGCGCCGTACCATCGCTGTAAAAATCCGTATGGACATGAGTCACCTTTTCGATAACAAACATGCCATGGATAATGCCCGTCCCGTCGATCAGCGGCCAGGCTCGACCCTCATTCGCCATCAGCTCGATAGCTTTCAGGGACAATCGCCCTCCGGTGATTTCAGGATAAAGCGTTCCGGAGAGCGTATGGGATGTGTCACCCTCTCCCAGATACTGCCAGGCTTTCGGCTTTCCGATGCGATCGTTAGAGGCCCAGCGGTAATCCTTTGAAAACTGCATTGACTGATACGGTAAGGTTCGTCGTTCAAAGACAAACAGCCCCAGCACCATTAACATTTTCTCTCTCCCTAACCATACATAAAGCTGGATCGCCGATCCGCCGCTCTCTGATTTTCTCTGCTATCCAGGGCATCCTGAATTTGCCGGCTGAGACTCGCGCCGGATGCCATGTCACCCTGCAGCGTGAAGTGATATTCGTTCTTGCTCTGATCGACATAAGAGCGACCGCCCGTGGCGATGGCTGGCTGATATTTCTGGTAGCCACCATAGATCGATGTCGGCGGAATATAAGAACTCCCCGACGCAGAGGACGCTGACTCTGCCTTCGCCGCAGCGGGCTCAATATTGTCCGACTCTTTTTTAATAAGACCGAGTTTATCCAGCAGCCAGGTCGCCTTGCCGCTCAGGCTGTTAAACAGATTAAGCGGCGCCATCAACGCATCTCCCAGCGCCTGGCCGAACGCCACACCCGCGTTTTTACAGCTGTCGAGGGTTTGCTGGGCTGCTTTGACAGGCGTAATCAGGTCGGTGAACCACTGCCAGATCCCGCTCAGTTTTTCCGAGATGTAATCAAACGCCTTCAGAAGCGGAGAAAACAGTTCGCCCAGTGGCGCGAAGACCACGGAAAGGCCTTCGACCACTCCGGCAAAGAAGGCGCTGACGGGTTCCCAGTATTTAAAAATCAGTAATGCACCCGCAGCAATCGCCGCACCAATGGCAATGATGGGCCAGCTGAGGGCACCGAGGATCGTCATAATGCTGCCGCCGACCACGCTAAAGGTGGTGCCTAACATTCCCGCGGCGGTTATGACCAGGTTCAGGCCCGTCAGAATCGGTGCGACGACCATACCTAACCCGCTCACTATGCCGGCAAACGCCTGCGCGCCGACAACAACGCCAACCAGGCCTTGCGTCAGCTCAGGGTTAGCGTTCACCCAAAGCGAGAGCGTACTGAGCCATCCGGTCGCGGTGGTGGTCAGGGTGCGCAACGCGCCATCTGCCTTATCAAAGACGTCAATCTTCAGGCCGCTCCACGCCGCCTGGAGCTTGCTAACATCGCCGTCGAGGTTATCAGTCCGAATGGACGCCAGCCGCGCAGAACTGCCATTAGCCCCCTGAAGCTGCTGGCTTTTCTCAGCAAGCGTTCCGTTGCCCGCAGCCGAAACCAGTATTCCTGCTTCCCGCGCGTTAGCCTGACCGAAGATGGCCTTCAGGTACGCCGTCTGCTGCGCCGTGCCGAGCTTGCTCTTTTCGAAAGAGTCGGCGATAGCCTTAAGGATATTTTCCGCCGGTAGCGGATTGCCTTGCCCGTCATGGGTCTGCACACTGAGTTCACCAAGCGCCGCAGAGCTCTGGCTATTCGGCAGCTGAAGCTGGCTCAGCACAGCGCTGACCCCGGCGCCGGCAGCGGTCCCTTTCACCCCCTTTTCCATCAGAATGCCCAGCAGGGCCGTGGTCTCTTCAAGGCTGACGCCTGCGCCGCTGGCGGCTGGTGCGACAGTGGCAACGGCGGCCCCCAGCTCGGTGAGGCTGGTACCAGACGTGGTAAATCCGCGGGTGAGGACGTCTGCGATACGCCCGGCATCGGTGCTCGCCAGATTAAACGCGGTCTGTGCATCGCTGATGATGTCGGCCGCTTTTGCCGCATCAACATCTCCCGCAAGGCTGAGGTTGACCGCGGGAGCCGTAGCCGCAAGCACCCCATCGGCGTCATATCCTGAGCGCACCAGCTCGCGCTGCGCCAGAACGATAGTATCCGTTGAGGTTCCCGTACTGACGCTGACGTCCTTCGCCTGCTGGCGAATGGCCTCAAGCCTGGCGTCGCCCTTCTCCAGCCCCAGATTTGCCTGAATGGCAGACATCTGCTTTTCAAGGCTGATACCCGGCGCCATAAAACGGGACGTCTGGTCGAACCCCGCTTTTGCCATACCCACGCCCGCGCCGGCAAGCTGATGCACGCGCGAGACAACACGTTTGCCGGACTCGTAGCGGCTCTGAACGGCATTGAGCCGCGCCTGCTGCTGACTGACCCGGGCAAGCGCCTCTCTCTGCTCGTTGAGGTGCAGCGTTTTTTCGCTGATGCTCTTTCTTAAACGACGTTCATCTGATGCCAGGGTGCGCGTGTTAATCCCCGCCTGTGCAAGTTCGCCTCGCTGACGCTGCATGGACTGGCGCAACGTGTTGTACTCAAGCTTCAGGGCGGCTACGGATTGTCGTGCTGCCGCCAGCGCCTCGCTCTGCTCGCGGGTCGGGTTTTGCGTGTTTCGTAGTTCGAGCGCCAGCGCCGCCGTCTGTTGTTTCGCCTGGGCAAGCGCCTGCCCCGTGACGGCAAGCTGGCTGCCTGTTTTTCTGAACCCATCAACGCGGGCCGCCTGCTCGTCGAGCGCGCGCAGAGCCGCCTGCGAATCACGGATCGCTCCCTCGAGAGAGAGGCTGGCATTCTGGATAGCCTTAAGCGGTCGGCTTGCCCGGTCGACTGCATTCAGCAGCTCCTGAAGTCTGACATTATTACTCATGGTGGTTTCCGCTTCGCTGTAGCGCCTTTTCGCGCCATATGAGGAGCTCGGTCACGCTCAGGGAGTACAGCTCTGACGGCGGCCAGTGAAAAATCACCGCGATATCCGCCATCAGATCGTCGACCGACAGGTTTTCGGGAAATCTCAGCGAGCCGAAGTCGGTGACAAAAAACCGACCACCTTACCGGCAAACGAGAGCAGGTCGGAGGCATCCAGACGCGCAATCTCATGTTCGGTCAGCGCCGGAGAGGTCATTCGCGGCAGCACCTTAATCAGGGCATCCACGTCGGATTGCGCCAGCGACGCCAGCGATACGCCACGCAGGGTGCCCGCATTCGGTTTTGCGACGGTCACTTTTTCGATTTTTTGCTCGCCGCGCAGAACGGGGCTATCAAGCGTGACGGTGTTTGGATTTTCGCTTTCGTTGATAACGGTCTCGTTGATATTTTCCATTTCGTTACTCTCAAAAAGGGGAAGTAACCGGCCAGCAGCTGCGGCCGGTTAAGGGTTACAGGCCGATGGCCTTACGGTGTTCCGCCAGACGATCGACGCCGTCGACCTTCAGCACCATGTTGATGATGTCAATCTCGATGACCTCTTTGCCATCGATAGTAAGCTGGTAGTAGGCACACTCGGTGGACATCTTGGTG
This sequence comes from Enterobacter cloacae complex sp. 2022EL-00788, assembly GCF_026627565.1. Classification (NCBI taxonomy): domain Bacteria; kingdom Pseudomonadati; phylum Pseudomonadota; class Gammaproteobacteria; order Enterobacterales; family Enterobacteriaceae; genus Enterobacter; species Enterobacter cloacae complex sp. 2022EL-00788. The sequence goes on from NZ_JAPNMC010000004.1 coordinate 131,363, forward strand.
GTGCCGCTTTCGCCCTGCTTGTTCTCGCCGCCATCGAACTCTTTATGACGGCCGCGCATCACGATCTCCACCGCAGAGATTTCGCCGGTATCGTCACGCTGGAAGGATCCGGTAAAACGCAGCGGCACGCTGTCCGCGCCCGGAGAGGCATACTGTGCCCACAGCGCGACGTCCGGCAGACCACCAATAGTCCACTCCAGCGCCAGGGCGTCATCGTCCAGGCCGAGGTCGACGGAGACCGAGCCCGGCATACCGCCGCCGCGATATTTCTCCAGCTTGCGGGTGAGCTTCGGTAAGGTGACAGACTCAACAACGCCTATATAGCTCAGGCCATCGTTGAACATATTCAGATATTTAAGTTTGCGTGGTAACGCCATGCTTCAGCTCCTTAGCTGTTAACCGAATCTGACAGGTCTGCCAGATAGGTATCGGTGATGCGCTGGCGCAGGGTCAGATTCTCCAGCGGCGGTACAGGGGTGTAGTCGTAGTCGATATACAGTTTCCCCGCTTTGAGGGTCGACACGTCATTCGATTCCGGGTCATACCAGCAGGAGCCATCAACGATGTAGCCATTGGTTTTCAGCTCACGGAATTTGGCGTTGATACCGGAAATGATGTCGCGGATAAGCGTTGGGGTAATGGGTTTATCCATCGCCCATGCGTGCGCTTCCGCCATGGTGTCGGCCAGTACCTGTGCGGTACGGGTGTAGTTTTCAAACAGGAATAACGGATCGTCAGAGCAGGTACGGTTGCCCCAGAATTTGAAACCGTCATTGCGAATCAGCGTGGTCACGCCAGCCTGGTTCAGCAGGTTTGCATCGGTAGCCTGTTCCTGCAGATCCCAGGAGACAGAGGCGCTCACGCCGGTAACGCCGTTGACGCCCACGTTGGACAGGGTTTTATGCCAGCCGGTGGTCTGGTCGATTTTAGCGCGCAGGCCAAGCGCGCGAGCGGTCGCCCAGGCCGTTTTGGTGACGTTCGTTGCGGTATCCCACGCCAGAAAATCCGGGTGAATCACCATCAGCTCGCGCTGGCTGAAGTTTTTGCGATAGTTGATAGCCTCAGGAATGGTTTTACAGCCCCATGCGCTGACATAGCCAAACGCGCGCAGGCTCTGGCACGTCGCTGCCAGCGCGGTCGCCACTTCCTGCGAATCCAGCCCCGGTACGCCGAGAATGCGTGGCTTAACGCCGGTCACCGTTTTGGCGGTGAGAAGCGCCTTCAGGCCGGTATATTTGCCGTTTTCGTCGGTGGTACCGATGATGTTAGAGATAGTCTGCTTCTGTGCTGCATCAGGATCTTCCGGGTTGTCGATACCTTCGGCAACGCGCACAACCACAACGACCGGCTTGCACTGGTCAGCGATAGCCTGCAGGGAGGCAGAGAGCGTCCCCTGTTTGCCGGCTTTCGCAATGGCGGATTGTACATTGGTAATGAGCACTGGCTCGTTAAGAGGAAATGTCTGTTCGTCAGCATCGCTGGCCGTACAGACCATACCGATGATTGCCGTCGAGACGGTAGAAATGGTGCGCGTGCCATCGTTGATTTCGATGACTTCCACGCCGTGGTGATAGTCGCCCATCCGTTTAACTCCGTGGTTTAGTGGTGAGGCTATTTTCTCTGGAGCGCACGATGGATGCGACTTATTGGGGTTGGGGAAAGGATTACACAACAAACGAAAAGCCCTCCGTGAGGAGGGCTGCATTTATAGAGGTGACTCAGGCCAGTCAATTATAGGAGCTTCACTGATTTCGACACGATTAAGCGTCACACGGTATCTTTTAAGTTCATTTAGCTTGTTTTCCTCATCTTCAGTACTGATCCCTAAATCAACGGCATCCTGTAAAGGAGTAATTATGGCTGCAATTTCTGACAACTTATATATTAGTTCATCTCTTGCTTTTTGAATATATTCTTCTTTTGTATATTTTCTTCGCTCTATGACACCCTCTCGATAGACCCATTCTTGAGAAATATCCAACCCTTTGGGAACGTCAGCAACATCGATTTCAACAACTGCACAGTTTACAGGATTCAACAAGGTGGCATCAGTAGAAAACATAATAATAACACCATCAGCATCGCAGACTAATTTTAGCCTATCAGCGGAATAATTAAATTGCATCTCATGCCATAACACCCCTTCCTCCGTGCGTAAGAAAATAACATCCATGCCAGTATTTTCTTTTATGAATTTAGCATCCTCAATCAGTTTCTTTTCCACTGGCTCATAAGGAAAGTAAATATCTTTTATTTTCATCAAAGCACCCCTGCATTATACCAAGTCCCATTAAGATTATATTGCGCATATCTATAGTTAACTGCTGTCCAGTCAGTTTTTTGTGCAACTCCTGTAACAACAGCACCGTTCGGGGCAGATGCATATGCCGCCCCTCCATTGTTATTTGTTGCGTTAGCATTAGCACCAAGCCGCCATCCTTGCAAAAAGCGAGCATTAGATTCAGCTTTGGTATAGGCCTGTCCTGCGGGAGTATAGTTTCCTTTAGGCTGATATCGTCCGTCACTCTCCGCTTTAGTATAAGCCTGGCCAGCAGGGGTGTAATTACCTTTAGGCTGGAATCTCGAATCACTTTCCGTTTTGGTGTAATAGCGCCCATCAAAATTGGAATAATTGGTTGGTATTATTTGCCCAGTAAATGAAAAGGTTGTGGTATTCCAGTACCCCATAACTTTTGAATTAGCCCACAGGTCTACCTGACCATCCTTAGAGCTACGCAGCCCGGAATCATTATCACCGATATTCAGAATCGCCGTACCAACGCCACCAATCTGAACGGGTCCGTTTGATATTATGGATTTCCCCTGTGTAGGATTCAGGTTAACGGTACCGTCCGAGTTTAAACTTATGCTGTTGTTTGCCCCTTTGTAATTAAGGAGCGTAATGTTAGCATTCGTGGTTGAGCCTGCGCCCACGTACCAGTGATTTTTATTAGCAGAGTCATAAGAAACGATATAACTGGCATAACCTGCCGTTTTCGGCTGCAACCTGATAGCCTCACCATCAACATTCATGATGAGCCTACCCGTCATAGTGTCGCTGCTTTTGTTCACCGCACCAATATCAGCCGGGGATGGTTTATTGGCCGCGTCATACTGTTTAACCCATCCAGACCACGTCCCGCTGTAAAGCGAACGAATATACGAGCGGGAGCTGTTATAAATGCGGTAAATCTGCGTAACACCCGCATGTTTATAGACTTCCAGTGACCCGGCGTTAGCCTCCGGATAATTCTTGCCGGTTTGCGCCTGCGCGTTTGCTGGCTGGTAATACAGACCCGGCGTGGTGTATGCGTTCAGGTCGGCGGCATTGCCAATGCTAACAGTCTGACCATTAAAAATATCCTGCGCCGTAATACTGATATCGGCACTCAGCGCCCGGCCATTGACCTTGCGCCCTGACGGAACTCGCCCGTTGGCATTGTCATTTGCAGCCTTAACGGCTTTCGGTGTCGCCGCCAGTGCCTCAGACACGCTGTCGGTTGCGCTGCTGAGCTGGACGATACCCTTTTGCGCCGTGGTGGCGTCCTGAGCCGTGTATTTCCCTTTCGCAAGGTCATACGCCGCCTTTACCGATTTCGGCGTCGCTGCGACGCTCTCAGACGTGCTGTCGGTCGCGCTGCTGAGCTGAACAATTCCCTTGCGCGCCGTAGTGGCGTCCCCTGCGGTATACTTCCCGTTCGCCAGGTCATACGCCGCCTTAACCGCCTTCGGCGTTGCAGCAAGCACCTCCGAGGTGCTGTCGACTGCACTGCTGAGCTGCGTAAAGCCCTTTGCCGTAAGCGTGGCGTCCGGATGACGGCGAGACTGCTCATGCTCCGTTAGCTTCCCGTCGACGTAGTCCTGTGTGGCCATCACCGTTGAGGTGTCAATTGTGAGCTCAACGGAGGCGATGTCGCTCACCATGATAACCATTCGCACGGTCTGCGCGCGACCTGACCCCTCCGCCAGGGCGGGCTTATAGCTTTCAGCCATATTCCCGATCGCGATTAGCGTTCCGGTATCGTCATAAAGCCCCATCTCGCGCATCCAGAAACCGCCGACCTCGGGCGGGATCAGCAGCTCCGCCACAACGTAGTTTTTGTTCTTCTTGTCCTGGCTGATTTTGTTCAGCGCGTGGCGCCAGACTTCGTTCACCAGCTTTGTCTTGCTGGCATCAGGAACGGGCAGCGCACCGCCGCCGTCGCCGACCGCCATTGCGGTAAAGTTAACTTTCTTCGCGTTCGGGACGGTTGCTGCCGCCAGTTTTTCTGCACCGGCTTTGGTGATAACCGTTTTATATTTCACTGTCATTGTGCTCTCGCTTATCCGGGGTAAACCGTGATGATGTCGCCGTCATAGCTCAGGGCTCCGGTATAGAGGTAACCCGGAATGTCCTGGATAATATTCAGGCCGATAAGGTGGCGGCTGGCAGGCTTTGCGTCAGCGATAAGCCTCTCCATCTCGTAATACATTTCTTCGGTGATACCGGTATCTAATACCCCGATATCAAGGCGGAAGGTGCCGGGCGGATCGTTGGTTTGCCACCACTCGGTGACGTTAATGAGATAGCCGAGCGGCTCCACCACGCGGCGAACGGCGCCAATCGTTCCCTTGTGGGCATGGATAAACCACGCCGCGCGGATCACGTCCCGCTTGGTGGCTTCCGGCCAGCTCTCATCCCAGCGATCGACCGACAACGCCCACGCCAGCCACGGCAGCAGATTTGCCGGGCAGGTATCCGCACTCCAGAGATGGCGCAGCGGTACCGGCGTTTTTTCTATCTCCGCACAGGCACGGGCGGCCGCCACCTCAAGAGGCGACGAGCCAACCGGCAAAAGACGGGCGTCACTCATCGCTCCCTCCCACGGTTACGCTGTACTGGCTGCACCATGAGGCCTGAGTTGCATCGAGCACGATATCGGCTGCGGGTGCGGTCAGCTCCACGCGCTGCACCCCTTCAACGTGAAGTGCCGCGTAAATGGCAGACTTGCGGATATCGCGCCCCAGCCGGTGCTGCGCCGTGATATAGGCCTGCAGCCGGGCTCTGGCCGCGTTGAGCACCGGTTCACTTTCAGGCCCCGGGAACAAGTACAGCGAGGCCACAATGGTGTAGTCGACAATCCTGGCTGACTGCACGGTCACCCGGTCGGCGACGGGCCTGACGTCCTCATCGTTCAGCGCGTTACGCACAATGGTGAGCAACTCTTCAGACGCCACGCCGTTATTCTCCCGGGAGAGTACGGAAACCGTGACGTTCGCGGGTTGGGGGCTAATAACGGAAATGTCCGCCACCCGCCCGTCCGCGCTGCGGCCATGGAACTGATAGGCCCCTGTCGAACCGGCCACGCTCAGCCCTTCCGGTGCCTGCTGGATGCGCAGACGAAAATCGGTATCGGACTCCATCACAGCCGGCGTGGGCGGGAACGTAGTGTCGTCGGCAGGGGTAATCACCAGACGCTCAAGATTAGCGTTTGCCCCAATCTGGTCGAGATCGCTGCCTGCGGCATAGGCCAGCATGACCGCTCGTGCGGCCTCGTTAACGCGCTGGCGCCAGATAACTTCCCGATACGCGTTTTCCTGAAGCAGCTTCACAATCGGCTCTGACTCTAAGGTCAGCGTGCGCGCGATCGCCTCTTGCTCCGCCTCAGGATACAGCGAGACAAAGGTGGCCTTTCGTTCTGCCAGCAGCGTCTCATAGTCCACCTCTTCCACGACATCAGGCGCGGCGAGCTGGCTCAGATCAACAATAGCCATAGCGTTTAACTCAGTGAAATGGTGATAGAAAAGGAGCTGTCGGAAGCCGATCGCGTGCCGGTGATATCGACATACAACGTCCCGTCATTCTCCGACCGTTCGAAAGCGATCGCCGTCAGGCTAATCCGCGGTTCCCATTTCTGGATCGCGGAGTAGCATGCGGCCATAATTTGCAGGCGCAGCGCCGGGCTCTGGGGCCTGTCGATCATCGCCGCCAGCAGGGAGCCATACTCCCGGCGCATAACCCGCGTGCCAACTGGCGTAACCAGAATGTCGCGCACGCTTTGCCTGATGTGTTCAGCCTCTGTAATGCTGAGCCCGGTCTGTCTGTTCATTCCCGTGTAGCGCACCGTCATTGCGTCCCCTTAGTCCAGCTTCCGCCGCTTTGCACACTGCCGTGGGCATGGTTATCCACCTGTACCCCATTGGAGGTGAACTTACCGCCGGCGTGTTCGATATTCCCGGCCATCACCCCGCCCTTCTGCACCTCCAGAGAGGCGGTAATCAACCTGTTGGTACACACCACTTCAGGTGCATCAAGGGTGATGCGGGTTTTTGATTTGACCAGTACCACCGGAACGGTCGCGGTCAGTGAATCAGTCGCGGTGATGGCTGCCGTTTTGATGCCGGTTGCCGTCAGCGCACCGCTGCCGGGCTCGTATTCGATAACCGCCCCATCAGGAAACGAAACGTGGAGGGCGTCAGGCGACTCAGACGGTGCCGGATGGTCGTCAGAGAAAATGCCTGGCAACACGAAGGCGGTATCCAGTTCACCGCCGATAGCCAGCAGCAGGACCTGTTCACCCTCGGACGGTGCCCACCAGACGCGCGAGCGGCCAGCGCGGCAGGTCAGCCAGTTCAGCCAGGTGGTTTTCATCCCTCCGGATTGGACGCGGCAGAGCCCTCGTTTGAGGTCGACATCGGTCACAACGCCGATACGGATAAGGTTGCGGATCGCGCGAGCGATGCCGTGCATGGAAGTTAGCGTATTCATAAGAAGAGAATGCCGCTCGGGGCGAGCGGCAGCAACGAGGCGGGGTTTTATGCGGGATGAAACAACAAGCAGCATCGCTGAATGGACAGCCGACGGGGCTGCGGGCTGGCCGTCAGCGCGGTAAGGTTACGCCTCCCAGCGGCTTACCAGCTCACCGTTGACGTATAGCTCCATCGGACGCGTGACGGGTTCCGGCAGCGGCGGCTCCGGGGAATAGGTGGCGAGCAGGGTACCCTCATTCTGGGAAACCAGGATCCGCTCGGTCAATCGCAGGCTAAAGCTGATATCCGCCGTTTCATCGTCATTTAAGACAATCTGAAAGAGATACCCATTTTTTCGCCCCTCATCGAGGGTAAAAATATCCGGCTGGTTTTCCCGAAGCCAGGCCAGCACCGGGACGAAAATCCCCTCGCTGTACCCGGAAAAACCGCTGACCTTTGCCTTCAGCTCATATTGTTTTTCGAACGAGAGCGACGACGCGAGGCGCGCGTCGATATTACCGCTCCCGACGGACATCTGTAAGCGCTCCGGGTTTGCGCGCAGCTGTGGAACAGCGTCAATTAATGCCTGACGCAGGCTCTTGAGTTTGTGCATCGAGTTTATCCTGACAGTCTTTAATGGTTTCAACCTGCAACGCGCAGGCGATAAGGGCATGCTCAAGCCTGCGAATATCGGCGCTCAGATCGCCGTTGGTAACAGGCTTACTTGCCGGCATCGGGCAGAGGCTCACCTTCGGGCAAGCGTGGTAAACAGCGTGCGGCGGAGGCACAGGCGGCGCGGACGTGCAGCCTGCGGACAGCATCAGGCAGCTGAGCGTGATACCAGCGGCGTAACTCTTCATTTTCATTTACCAGTTTCCCGATAGCCGCTTCGCGCCTTGCCATCTCCTCACCGGCAGCGGCAAGCGCATCGCGGAGCCTGACCTGCGCATTTTCATTTTCTCTGGCCATCCGCTGCATTACGGTGAGCTGATGGTTCAGCGCGTTAATGGTGTTTTTTTGTTCACCGGCGATCTGGCGGGCTTTAGCAAAGGAGCGGGACAGGTTGAGATTCTCATGACGAAACCACAGGGTAATGGCCGCCAGCGCGGCCAGCATCAGCAGGAGAGCTCTCATTCTGCCCCCTTCATGCACCAGGCCTTTTCGCGGGCCCGACGGTTTTCAAGCCCGGCATTCTTCTTCCCGTTGACGTACACCCAGCGGGTCAGCTGATCGCAGGCCTGCGGCCACTGCTTGTGATTGATAAGCGACACCAGCGTCGAACGGCAGGCGGCACCGGTTCCCACGTTAAAGGCAAAACTGACCAGCGCGTCATAGACGCGGGGCGGCATCTCCACCGGCGCGCATGCGGCAAGCCGTTTTTCAACCTTCAGGACGTCGGCAATCAGGTTCGCCGCCGCGTCGCGCTCGGTGATCTCCTTCGTCGGCACGACGCCTGCCGTGTGGCCAATGCCTGACGTCCATACGCCCGCGCTGCACCGGTAGGGCGACAGACGGCAGCCTTCCAGATCGGCGATTAACGCCAGCCCCTCGGGCGAGGTTTGCAGTAATCGAAAGTCAGGCAAGAGCACCGCCAGAGCGAGCACGCTGGCGATGCTGCAACGCTTAATGATTGAGTTCACGAATACTCTTCTTATCGAGGCCCAACGATTTGAGATAGCGCCAGGTTTTTCGCTTAAACCAGTAATTCGTCAGCGCGGTAAAGATGGCGCAGAGGCTTCCCACGTACAGCGCCACTTTTTCAGGAGACATCGCCCCGAACCAGGCCAGCGCCACGGCCAGCCAGTAGGCAATAAACGTGGTGACCTTCTCCAGACTCAGTCCCATAGGTTCACGGATTCTTTTCCGGGCGCGCTATCCACCTCGGGCATGTCTACTGCCGTACCATGGGGTAAAACAACGCCATACTCAGCAAGGCCAGGATTGGCTTTCAGAACGGGTTCGACTACGCCTGCCGTGCGCCCGTAATAACGGGCACAGATGGCATCAAGCGTATCCCCCTGCATTGCATAGATCTTCATCAGACGCTCCAACATCCGGATTTCCAGGTACTGTAGAGTTTCCAGAGCCGGCGCCCTTTCCGCTACCGCTGGCGGATGGACGATCGCGGACACAACAGGCTGACCGCGAGCAACGAGGCGCGGACTGGCTGGAGCAATAATCAGAATAAAGCGCGTAATGCCGGAAAACGATGCAGGGCTAGCGCCAGCTCTCGTCTTCCCAGACTTCCCGAAGAATATTATCTAACGCCTCGCGTTCGGCCTCGCCGTTAACGCCAAGCAGCTCGACGCCCGTCATGGATCCCTCCTTCACCGTCACCCGCGTAGAGGGAAACAGGGGCCTGATCCTGCGAGTAAGCTCGCACTGAAATGCTTCCACGACGGACGGACCAATGTGCTGATCCTTGTCCAGCGTAATGTTGACCCGCACGGTGCCTTCTTTTTTGATTCGTTCTGGAACGGGCGATGCGGAAAAAACAACGGTAAACGCGCTGTTTTTGATTAAGTTCCCTCTCGCAATCTCAGCAATCAAATTCAGGGCAATTTCACGATCTCTCTCCTGACACGTTCCTTCCGTCGTCAGCCGCGCGATCATTTCGACTCGTTCAATCATGACCTGCTCATTCAACTCTCTGTCCACACAACCTCCACCACGAGATACTGTATAAACATACAGTAGCACGTAATCATAAAAAGAGTGAAGCAAAAAATCAGAACCGCGTGCGGTATGTGCATGATATCGATGGAGATTAGCGTGCACGCTGGGTGAGCAGGTCCGTTAAATGCCCAATACGTTCAAGGATTTTCCGCGCCTTTTCCTGATAAGAACGCGCCGCCGGAAAGAGCGATCCGTCAGCTGCGCCCCGGCACCATTTGTCGTTAAAACGGCTCACGCCGCCCGCCATCAGATGCAGGGCCTCCCCACGGCCGATCGCAATGCCCGTAACGAGCCGTATTTCGTCAATCACCCTCTCCGGGACCCCGTTCTGCGGATCCCCCTCATAGACAAAGGGTGCCGATGCGCCGGGCCGGATGCGTTTGATGCGCTCGGTTAATGCCCGTCGCGCACGCCGGTTAAGAGGTTGAGAGAGATCGCTCACCGTACAGTTAATGACAGAACTCCGAGGAGGCACAGGTGCATCCTTCAGCTCAACGGCCCGCTTCGGCACAATTTTCCACTGCGTAAGCCGGGTTAATACCGGGCTGCCCGCACCGACGGCGGAATCGTACACGCCGCGGATGCAAACGGTCTCCTCGCCGTACTGGTTGAATCCGGCGCGCGGCGCATACAGCGTGCGCACCTGTAAATCATCGCGACGCACAAAAGGCCCGCCCTGCGCGGTGACGTAGCCCGCCCAGTCACCGGCGTCCGCAGCGTCATGGACGGCGGCAAATTCGACGCTCAACCCGCGCGCGGCCTCGGTGTCCGCCAGTCGGCGCAGCTCGCGGTAGACCGTTACCGGCGCGCCGCCGATAAACTGAAACTGGCGAATGTGCCAGCGCCCTGCCCAGGCCGACACGGCGCACGCCGTCTCCTTCAGCAGCCCGCCGCCTTCATTATCGGTCTCGCCATCAAGCGCATAGCCGTCGATATTCTTTGAGATGTATTTGGCGATATAGCCGGTAGCGCTGCCTTTTTGCGGATCGATCGCGTCCGCGTGAAAGCGCGCCTGTCTGGCACTTTCGTTCTGCAGCTCAGCGGCATCCTCCTCCCGCGCGTAGTCCCCTATAATCTGGCGTACGCATTCGACGTCTTCCGGCAGCATAAACATCAGCATGTGCCAGTGGGGCGTACCGTCGTGATGGGGTTCCGCAACGCGGATACCAAAAATGCGCCGCCCCTCCCGGTGCAGCTTTGCGCGAATGCGCGCCCACAGGCGGGTGAAGTAGCGTTGCGTATCCGCCGGGCTGGCCCCGTTCCACTTCGCGTTGGGGTAGCCCGATTTCACGGTCGCGTGATACCGCGCGGGGGCGGTTAAGGTATAGAACTCGCCCACGTAGCCCAGCGCCTGGCAGATATTTTCAAACCCGCGAATGCGGGTCATCAGTTCACAGCGACGTATCGCCGGATTGGCCACCGAGCTGTCGTATTTATCAATCAGGCTGATGCGGTTGCCCTCTTCATCTTCCAGCTCCATGCCCTTGAGAAATTCACGGGTGCGGCGCTTCTGCTCGCGCCATTCCGTGACGCAGCGCTTGCTCGCATACGCCGTTCTCTTTTTGCTGACGTTGCCGAGGGCAATCTGCACATGCTCGCGCCAGGCGGCCGCGATCCGACGCAATCGTCCGCGCCACCACGCCTCGGAAAACAGGCGGATCACCGCCGCGGCAACATCATCTTTGTTGAAAAACGTCTTCGACACCCGCTCCCAGTGCGGAGGCGACACGTTGAACTGCCGGGCGATCAGTCCGGCTCGCTGATACCAGACGTACAGCGTCTGGTATTCGCCCATGTCAGCATCGTTAATATTCGCCAGCTCGCCGCGAATAAAGCTGGCGATATCGGCGGCCAGCAGGTCGACATCGGCGCGGGACATATCGGGAAGACGGTTATAGCGGGCAACCAGTTCCACCATGCGCGAGGCAAGGTACTGCAGAAGCCGGGTGTCGAAATGGCCGTCAAACACGGCTCTGGAGACCGCGTCGTGCAGGCCCGGGCAGGCATAGCGTTCAGAGACGCGCTGCAGGCGGGGTAACATCCTGTCGCAGAAGCGGATCAAAAAAGCATTGGCCTGCGGGCTGCCGTGACGCTGTTCGAGGGCGTCAACCGTGCGCCAGACGTCGACACGCACGCAGTCAGGCTGTCGGGAGAGGGCATTTCTTGCCTGCTGTAGCGCCGCGAAAAGGCGATCGCGACGCTGCAGCTGGGCATGGGTAAGGTAAGGGCTAGCAATGGCTGACCGCGGAGCGTTCCACGGATACGCAAATGACGTAGCCAACTCATCCTCCCCGGACGTGTTTATTTTTCATCTCCGCGATCTCCTGGCAGGTGACGCACAGGGCCACGCCGGGCACCGCCATACGACGCGCCTCCGGTATCGGGGCCTCGCAGTCCTCGCAGAGGAAACGCGAAGGCGATGCGGGCCGTCTGCGGGCGTGATGTATGTGCCGCTCTCTGTCTTCCTGCTCGCGCGCCTGCGCAAGATCGATATAATCGGCCATCAGTGCATCTCCTGGGCTTCGCGCTCGTAGCGGGCCGCCTCGTGGCACAGAAGTTCGGCAACGTCTTCTCCGCTCATACCGGTTTTAAAAATATGGCTCGCCAGCGCCTCCAGGCGCAGGGAGACCGCGCGGGCTCGCGCGCATCGTTCCTCAGTTTTTGCCTCCATCAGCAGGCGTTTCAGTTCTTCACTTCCGGTTGAATAAAAGCGGTTTTCACTGTTTCGCATCACGCGTCTCCTTGATTTCAGGCAATAGAATGCCCGGCGGGTTTACGCCATTTGGTTTTTGGTTGGGTTACACCGGCATGGTCAGCCTTTCAGGAAATAAACTCACAACAGCACGAAAATGGTTCATGGCGGTAATCAACGCCCTTTTCTCTTCAGTCGTCAGCTCGCTGATATCGCACTCATGGCGGGCGACGGGCAACCTCGCCAGGAAAAAGATGGCGGCCAGCGCCCTGCTGTTCTCCTCAAAACAGGGATCGCGCTTATCGCGCAGTTCGGCCATAAACTGCGCCAGCTCTTTTCCGCTATCGCTCCCGTATCGGGCGCGCAGTTCAGCAACGTGGTTAAGCCCGCGAAGACGCGCTCCCACGCTAAGTGGAACCCTTGCACGGGCAGCTTCTATCGCCATATCTCCCCTCGCGTAAATTCACCCATAATTTTGCGCTGAAAACGGGCAGAGCACGGCTTTTTCAGCCGTTTGATGATTGCGATTTCAGAAGCCATGCTGCATGATTCCCATTTTGATACTGTCTGCAATCATTAGCCTCTGTTTGCCAACGCCTGCCGCTGATTGCCCGAATTTGTAATGATACTAATACCCAAATGAGTATTAGTAAACACCCAAAGGAATATATTTTGATCTTGGATTCTCAAGTGAATAATGAAGAGTTACTCGATAGAATCTGTCAGGTATATGGTTTCACGCAGAAAATCCAGCTTGCCCGGCACTTTAATATCGCTGCCAGCTCGCTTCAGAACCGCTACGCGCGCGGCACAGTCTCTTACGATTTTGCGGTTCAGTGCGCGCTGGATACCGGCGCCAGCCTTCGCTGGCTGATGACCGGGCAAGGCGCACAGTTTGAAGGTCAGCCAACCGAGGGGGATCCCTTATCGGTTGCGCTATTCACTCTCAGTGACGGAAGGCTGGAGGGAAATACTACTTTGAGTATCGACTCCCATTTCTTCAGCAAGCCGCTCACTCGGGGCGTCGCCGTCCGGGCGGAGGGAAAACTTCACTTCGTTGAAAAAGACGCGTCGTTAACCGACGGGCTGTGGCTGGTCGAGATTGAAGGCACCACCAGCATCCGCGATTTGACGCTGCTGCCGGGGAAAAAACTCCACGTTGCGGGTGGAAAGATTCCATTTGAATGCATGATTGGCGAGATCACAACGGTAGGTCGCGTGGTGGGTGTTTACAGCGAGGTTAACTGATGGCGAGCAGGTACCTGCTCGCCATAAAAAAGCCAACCCCGCATTTCTACGGCGTTGGCCCTGTTTTACCGCACCCGGTTAAAACACGTAACGCATACCCAGCGTAAATTCGTCAGAGACAATATGCGCTTTCATCTGCTCATCTTTTAAGCCTCGCACGTTTGTAAAATTGTTATATCCGCTTTCGATTTTCCCCATATCGATATAGCGATAGCCCAGATCGACATACAGACGCTCAACCGGCGTGTAGCTTATCCCCGCTCCTAACGCGTAGGTCAGATTGCTTTGGGTGGTTGAGCCGTATTCACGGCCAGGGTTGCCCTGCCAGCCGCCCGCTTTAATCTTGCTCACGCCAAGCCCTGCGGTACCGTAAACAGAGACGCCGTAGCCCAGTTCATAATCGCGATAAACGTTGAGCATCAGACGCTCGGCTTCCGTTTGCAGATGGTTGTAGCTGTTCGCGAACGTGCTGGAGCCGCTGGTGTACTCCGTCTTTTGCTTAAAGGTGTATTCACCTTCTGCACGCCAGCCGTTACCGAACTGATAGCCTGCGGCAATCGCCGCGCCATCAAGGTGCTCTTTCTCCTTACCGCCCACAAACTGGCCGACGCCCGGACGCGCGCTGGTATCCATCTCCTTGGCATGCTGTTCAGTTTGCAGGTATTTTGCCGAACCGTAATACCCTTCCTCAGCGTTTGCCGCCAGAACGGTAGCCGGGAGCATCGCAACCGGCAGGGCGACCAGGATAGCTTTCATATTCATCTACGCTCCGTTGAAAAATATTCCGCTCGTCGAACCCTCGTTCGCCGATGCGAGGAAAAACAGTCAGTGAGACGAATCATAAGCAGTCCCGAAAGGGCAAACTATTGGGATGAATACGTGCATGTCCTGGTAGTTTTACGTAGAGATTTGACCCGTTCCTGATGTCATTCAGATTTATTTGAATGCGTAACAGGCTGAGGGAAACGCAGCAGAACGATCGCGCCATCGGTCGGGACTGATTCCAGCTCCGTCACATCCGGCGCGGTATTTTCCGGCAGGCTCAGGCTATCGACCGTAATCCGGTTTACCCGCCATGGCGTCAGGTAGCTCACCAGAAGTTCGCCGCTGGCATTGGTTGTTGAGCCAAACTGGTTATAGAAGCCAATTCCCGGCGTGTCCGGCACGTCCACCAGCGCTGCGGTGCTGCCGAGCTGCTGCCCAAGCGTTACGCCGTCAGCGTGTACCAGAATGCTGCCGCTGGCGTCGGCATGATAATCACGGCGCGTTCCCCCGCGCACCATGCTGAGATTCAGCTCGCCCGCGTTGTACTGATAGCCCAGGCTCGCAGAGAGTTCGTCATTGCGGTGTACGGTATGCGTCGCCTGGAGATCGTAACGCAGGCTGTAATCACTCAGCGCCGACCCGTATACGTTCACCCCATGGCTATCTTCCCCACGGCTGGCGAGCTCGGTGATATAGCCGACATTGCTCGTCGCGCCCCACAGGGATAAAGGCACGCTGATGTTGATCCCCACCGTGGCTTCATCCGGGTTTTTGCCGTAGCGCTCATAGCCGCCGTATACGCTGAAATCCACGTTGCGCAAGGTTGCGTCCAGGCTCAGCGTCACTCCCGCGCTGCCCGCGTCAGGCTCGCGTGACTTTAGCCAGTGCCACGACAGGCTCAGGCTCGCGTCCTCGCCAAAATTTTGATTAAGCTCCAGCTGCCCGCGAAGCGCCCGCCGGGTGAGGTCATCGTCCCAGCCGTACCGGAGCAGTTCAGCCCGCGCGATTTTTTCTTCCAGCGAACGGTACTGCCCGCCGCGCGGATACCACTGGAGCTGAGCGGTGAGGCTGGTTTCGGTCGTGAAAAAGGCTTTGGCATAGCGCAGGCGCCAGACCCTGCCGCGCAGGGTAGATTCATTTTGCGTATAGCGAGCCGCGGTGACATCGCCGGAAAACGCGCCCCACAGCCCTAAGTTTCCGCCAAAGCCTGCGACATGGCTGAAGTAGTGCTCTCCCTGCTGTAGCCCGGCAAACGCGGTGACATGCGGGGCAATCCCCCACGAGAGTGTGCTCTGCCAGAAGCAGTCCTTATCCCTGTCGATACCGTGAAAAGGCCTGTAGCGGCCGGCGGCCAGCTCGTAGCTAAAGAGCCCGTGATGCACCAGATTGGGCATGCTCGAATAGGGCAGCAGGCGGGTACGCTCGGTGCCGTCGCTCTCCTGAATCGTCATTTCCAGGTTGCCGTCCGGGTCCGGTGGATAAAAATCACGAATGGTAAACGGCCCGGGCGGAACGTGAATACGGTAAACGCGTACGCCGTTCTGATGGATGGTCACTTCAGCCTCCGTGCGGGCATAGCCGTTGATCCAGGGGGAATAGGGTCGCCAGCTGTCGGGGTACATCGCCTCGTCGCTGGCGAGTGACGCACCGCGAAAGGCCAGGCTGTCGAAGAGGGTTGAAGAGGTATTGCCGTCGCCAAAGGTCAACCGCGAACGCAGCGGCGTAATGCTGCGCCAGAGCGACATCGCGTTGCTGTACGAGCCGTGGTGGCCCCCTTTTTCACGCCAGAAGGTGTTTTGATAACGCAGCCGCCAGGGCCCCACGTTAAGGCCGTTGTCCAGGCTCAGCGTGGCGTCAGTGCCGGAACGCTCCCAGTCGTACTGCGCCAGGCTATTGTCCGCATCCAGACGATAGTTGATAAACAGCGCGTTGATGCCGTCATCCCAGCGGCTGGTGCTGACGCCATTCTGCTGAGGGCTGATGGCCTCGTCCGGGAACAGGAGCGTCAGGAGCTGCGCCTGCGGGCGGTACCAGTATTTGAGGTTAAACTGCTCCGCAGACTGAGGCGTCAGGCAACCTCTGGCATCCCAGTCCAGACGCGCAAGCACCGCGTTACGCACGCCCCACTCCTCCAGCAGCGGCTGGCTGAGGCAAGGGCCGGAGGCTGCAACATCAAGCGAAATCGCGCCCTTATAGAGGTTATTGAGGATCACCCACGTCTTTTGGCTGCCCGCGCGACTTTCTGCCATCGCGAACAGCAGCATAAAGCAGAAAAGACGGAGTAACGTCATGGTGGCAGGCAGCGCAAAAAGGTGAAGAGGCAGAAGCCTCCTCACCTTTTTCAGATAAAAACGTTATTTCTGAAGGGATGCAAGCGCGGCGCGTGCGCGGTTCAGTTCCTGCTGAATGGTGCTCAGATCGCTCTGTTTTTCTGCCAGCTTGCGCTGATATTTCGCCACTTTCTTGCTGTCACCTTTGGCTTTCGCCTCACGCAGGTCAGCCTGAACCTCGGCAATATCTTCACGCTTCTCGGCCAGCTTTTTCTCCAGCTTCTTCACGTCCTTCTGCGCGTCAGCCAGCACGCTTGCCGGGGTACAGTGCGCTTTAACTTCAGCCAGCGCCTTTTTCAGGCCGTTAACCTTGTAGGTATTACCGTACTGCTGGGCAATACGGATCTCTTTTTCCAGCGCGGCGGCTTTCGCGGAGCAGCTTTCTGCCGCCTGTGCGGAGGTGAACATGCCAACAGCGGCAATAACGGCCAGCGCGGATACGAGTTTTTTCATTGGGATATCTCCTTTATGCGTGAATGTCCTCGAATCAAAGCGTACCCCGGCGGGCAGGACGCTTACGCTGTACGCCCGTCCTCATTCTGCTGTAGGACGGTCTTGCCCGGCTGTAGTCCCGTCTCGCGCCAGTGCTGTAATGCGCCCTTCAGGGCCTGAATATCCTCCTCAAGCTGACGGATACCTTCACGGCTAACGGCCTGCTCCTGCTCAAGGCAGCGAGCTTCCAGCGCCGGCATTCCGAGCAGTTGAATACCGCCCCGCAGCCGGTGCAGCGTTTCGGACAATGGCGTGCCGGGATCGTCTCGCCACAGCGCGATATCGCGCAGCGTCTCCTCCAGCACGGTTATCTGAAGATCCAGAAACGTCGCCAGATGCTTGCCGTCCAGCAGCGCCGCGGGCAGCGTCAGGGAGGGATGAACAACCGCAGGGGAATTCCCGGACGGGTTCAGGGAGGCGAGCAGGTTTTCCAGCGCCGCGAGCGTGACCGGTTTGAAGATACAGTCGCGCATCCCTGCTTCCCGGGCCTCATCCCGGACGGACTCGCGCGCGTCCGCCGTCATGCCAAACACCGCGACGTCCGGGGAACGTTCACTGATGATGCGCGACAGGGTAAAGCCGCTCATTTCGGGCATATTGCAGTCCACGATCGCCGCGTCCGGCCGTCGGGTTGCCAGGCTCTCGATCAGCATTTTCGGGCTGTCGAACTGGATGACGCCATGCCCCAGCCACTCAAGCTGCTGGGCAAGCAGCATCCGCCCAGCCGGATTATCGTCTACCACCATAACGGTCAACGCAGCGCGTTTGCCGGGCGGGACAGAAGCCTTAGCCTCTTTCTCTGGCAGTGCGTCCATGACGGGCAGCCTGAGCGTTACCGTGACCGTAGTCCCCTCGCCCGGCACGCTGTTCAGCGTGAGATCCCCTTCCATCATGTCCGCGAGCTGGCGGCAAATATAGAGCCCCAGCCCGCTGCCCTGAGCCCTGTTGCGGCTCTCTCCCTGGCTAAAAGGCCGGAACAGGCGCCGTTGCGTCTCGTCGTCCATGCCCTCGCCGGTGTCTGCTATCGTCAGCTCCAGCAGCATAAACTCGCCGTTCTGCCATTGCGGCTGCGCGCGCAGCATCACCTGACCGCGGTCGGTGAATTTTATGGCATTACCCAGCAGGTTGGTGACGATCTGGCGAAAACGCATCACGTCTGTCAATACGTCCCCTTTCAGGGCCGCATCTATTTCCAGCAGCAGCTTCAATGATTTCCGGGCGGCCAGCCCCTCAAACTGCGACACGGTGCCTTCTATCAGGTTTCGAAGCGAGGCGCGCTCCGGGCGGAGCACCAGACGGCCGGACGCAATCCGCTCCACATCAAGGATATTCCCGATAAGCAGCAACAGCGACTGCGCCGCGTCCCAGGCAACCCGTATTGACTGCGGGTTTTGCGGGGCATTGTCGGGGCGCTTCATCACCAGCTCCAGCATGCCGATGATGGCGCTGACGGGCGTGCGGATTTCATGGCTCATGGTGGCCAGAAAGGCGCTTTTTCCGCGACGGGCTCGCTCTGCGCGATGCTTCGCCGCGCGCAGCGTCTGAATAAGCTTCCGGATGCGCGCCTGCCGGATTCGCCGCCGACGATAAATCCACCATGCCGCCAGCGCCAGCAGCGCCGTGCCTGCGAGGATGAACGTCACCGCCCACGCCTTCGACAGCGCGGACGCCGACACAGAGGCAAATACATTGCCCGTACTGCCGCCACGCGTCAGGGCATGGAGATCCTCGGGCGGGATGTTGATCAGCGCTTTATTCAGAATGCCGATCAGCGGCCAGGCCTCCCGCGACGCGCCAAACGCAAAGCGCAGCGGCTCGGCATCAATGCTGGCTAATATTTTCAGTGAGGCAAATTCTTTACGGCTGAGCTGGGCATTTGCAATGATAAGCGGCACAACCATCATGTCGTTTTTATCATTCAGCACGCTGTTAAACCCCTGCCACCAGGTATCGACCTTCGCCGTCTGCCCGCTGTTTTGCCTGCCAAGCCAGCCGTCCGGCGCCTCACCGCGCAGGCTTACCACGCGTGGCTGAAGCACCTCCTTTCCGGGAAGCGCGCGCCCAACCATAACCCAGGAGTTATACAGCCAGGTTCGGGTAGTCAGGAGATCCGCCTGCCAGATCCCCTCCTGAGTCACGCCGGCAATCAGCTCGGCCTCACCCCGGTTAACCGCCCTGAAGGCGGCTTCCTGGCTGGGATAACGGCGGATTTCAAAAGTAAACCCGGTGCGCAGGCGCAGCGCGGTCAGAAGATCCGCCAGGATGCCGCGCAGCTGCCCGCGCTCGTTGAAAAAGGCTATCGGGGCATTATCCTGCGCCACCGCGACGCGGATCCGGGAATGTTCTTTGATCCATTTATGTTCGAGCGAGGTATAGGGCGGTGGCTCCTCGCTGAGTGAGAGCGGGATCCCTCCGCTCCAGCGACGGTGGATCTCCACGCCCGCGTTCTCCGGCAGCGCCATCAGCATCTTGTCGAGAATCGCGATCCAGACCGCCATCTTCGGCATCGCGGCGAAAGAGAAACCCGAGGCATCGAACGTGTCCGCCACCGGGCGAATGCTGAGATTGCTTAAAGCAGACTGGCTCGCCAGGTAGCGCGCGGTGATGGCATCGCTGAAGAACAGATCGATTTTGCGAAAGGCCAGCGCCTCCAGCGCATGCCGGGTGGAGGAGAATTTAACGATGCTGGCGCCCGGATAGCGGGCCAGCACCTCGCTGCTGCTGTAGACAGGGGAAACGGCGATCCTTTTCACCGGCTCATCGGGCGAGGCATCGGTGTTAATCACTTCAACCGCAATGTTGTCGCTGTAGGGCACGCTCAGCATCATCCCCTGTTTCTGCTGTTGCCTCCCGGCCTGGGGCATAAAATCGGCCTTGCCTGCCCGCAGCGCGGCCAGGGCATCGTCATAGGTCGGATAGCGCACAACGTCAATCTCGATACCGAGGTTTTCCGCCACCAGCCCGGTGAAATCCGCATTGATACCGCCGTAATCGTTCAGCCCGGTGGTGATGTCGTAAGGGGGCATCATCGGCTCCCAGACCGCCATACGGATTTTGCGATGCTCGCGCACCCAGCGCCATTCGCTGCCGCTGAGTCCCGGCTCGATCACCTTTTCATGGCTACGCGCCAGCAGGCGAAGAGTTGCTTCCTGCTGCGCGGCGCAGGCGGTGAATGCAAGGCAAAAAAGCAGGATAAAGGTAACGGCTCTCACGACTCTGACCCTGGGGTATCAAGAAGATCGAAAAGTTGTTCAAAATGGGCAACGCCGCTTTTTTTCATCATTCGCGCCTTATAGGTGCTGATGGTTTTATTGCTGAGCGCCAGCCGGTCGGCAATCTCCTTGTTGCTACTCCCCTGCTTCAGATAGTTCAGCACCGCAATTTCACGATCGGAGAAACGCGACAGCAGCGCCCGGGCGTCAGGTTTAACCTCAGTAGCCTCTGCGGCTTTCGCGAACGTCTCTTCCGGGAAACAGTGATAGCCGTCCAGCAGCAGCTGACAGGCAGGCTCGACGCGCTCCAGCGCCAGGCTTTTATTGATAAACCCGCTCGCCCCGGCCCTCAGCGTACGCAGCGCGTAGACCCCCGCTGGCTGGTTGGTGTAAACCAGCACCCTGAGCGCAGGAAAGTGGTGCTTGATGCGCGGAAGAAGATCCAGCCCGTCGGCATTTTTGAGCTCCAGGTCGAGGATCAACAGCGACGGCTGCTCCCGGTGCAGCAGCGCCAGCAGGTTCTCGCCGGAGGATGTCGTCACGGTAAAATCCGGATTTTTTTCCAGCAGCACCCTGAGGGCAAAGCAGATTGCCGGATGGTCATCCACGAGCAGTATTTTTGTCATTATTGTTTATTCTTTCCTTAGGCATTAACGGCTCCATAACGCGGTGTATACCATAGCCTATCATGTGATGAATCCGGAGAAGGTTTGTCTGGTTTGAGAATAATTCAGAAAATCCGAGGAAGAGGTAAGCTACCGATACGGCGAATGGTGGGATGATGCAGTATTGCAGTCTCAACTAATACAAAATCGTTATCAATTGTGCATTATTCATAATAATCTTAGCAATGCGCTAAAAATAAAAAAACCTGATATAAACGGGCTGTTTTTAATGCAGATGATCACTAAACCTGCCCCGTAGTAAAAAAGGTTCTGGACACATCAGCCACAAAATCGAAATCCCCCGTCAGGTCACGAGGACGGTTCCAGGGGACAGGCAAAGCAAAGCTCATTTCCCTTTCAAAACAGGCACTTTGAATGCTTTTAATTTTTGTTTTATCGTCCTTACCATCAATTAAGGAGAGCAGAAAATGCTTACCATCAGAATGTATGCTGAGCGTTTTTTCATTATCAACGTCTTCAATATTGATGCTTCCAGTATTTGTCCTGAGCTGGTGAAGCGCATCGCAGACATCTGTCCATAAAGGAGAATCCTTTTTACTATAACCCGTATCTTCGCAAAAAAGGGAAAGCTTCATATTCATCGTTTGTCCTTTAACAATGTTGTTTGCTACGTATTTTAACATGGAAGATGAACAATCCAGAGCAGGATAAAGTGATGTCGCTGGCAAATTACACATTTTAGGATTTTTATTGCCTGCGTTCTGGCTATGCCTGCCCTCTGCTCGCCGATATGAATGCTCTGCTACTGAGCAGCCCAGTAAATAATTACTGGGCTAACAGGAATGTCAATTTATGAAGAAATATTAAATCGCAAAATGCTATTAGCGTTTACGATTATGATTTGACATTGATACGCCATCTAGAACTTACTTTTAATATTTTCGTATTTTTCATTATAACTATCCGCATTGCCAATACCTCTTCCCTGAATAATTTTCACAGTAGCTGAAATAACATTTTTTACTTTTTCATCCTTACTCATCTCAATATAGAGTCTTTCTGATACACCAGACTCTGTCCCACTTATCATGTTAACCACTGGGATATAAGAAGAGGCATCTCTGGAAACATCCGTTTTAGAATAGATAAGCAGAAGGTTACCCTCATCCGTGAACGTCATACCATCAGGATTACCTAATAAATTTATTACTTTCGTTTTATCACTACCTTTTTCTAATTCTGTAAATGCCAAATTACGGGCACTTACATAATCAAGATTATATTTATTAGGATTATGTAAGTCTTTTACAAAGATACCGTGATTTATGACAATATTATCAGGCCCATAGACTACTGAAAGAACTCTATGTGCATAAGTGCCGGTCATGCCGTTCAAAAATCCTGTATATGAAGCAACCGAAAGCTTACCATCAGGGAATGTTTTCTTTAAAGCAGAGCGGGATTCATCTTTTTTTCCAATAACACTGGACAAAGAAGAGACATTTGTTTCTCCATCTATTATTTTTGAATTAATTAAAGCATCACTGTTATTCTTATCAGACAATAATTCACTACCGCCGTTAAATGCAGAGCAAGCAGTCAGTAACATTGATGCTACAGCAACACATAATAGTAATTTTTTTGACATATTTAAATATCCTTAATAAATTTCATCCTAATTTAGAAGGCACCATAATGCCCTCATCCCACAAGGATTCCGAGCAGGTGCTCAGAACCGCTATTACTACTTTTTTCAGTAATACTGATAATCCCTTTGTATTACCCCTTAGTCTTCAGTTTGGTGAATCTTTTGCTGCCGCTGCCCGCTCCCAAAACCACGCCGCCCGGCAGTTTTGTCCTGGCTGGCTACTCATCCACAGGTCGCGTCCGATATCCGCAACGATTTTATCGCCACTCACCTGCGCACTGTTCAGGCTGGCGTCCCGACCGCTTTAGTAAGCGTCGAGGGAAAGATCCCGGCGCAAGAGGCGAAATCTCTATTATCATGATTCCAATAATCGCAACCAATCATCAAAATCATCAATACCATACAAATAATCTCGATCTGAGGAAGGAAGATCTACAGCACCTAAGCTTTGAATCACTTTCCAGGCAACTTGATCTGTGATTCTAATATCATCTGCATCAATAATTGAAAAAGCCCATTGCGCAATATTGGTTCTATCTAGCGCACCCGATTTTAACTTATTAATTACGCTAGCAATTTCATAACGCGATGGAAATATGTTCATACTTATCTCCTTTCTCGATAATTACCATCAGCATCAAAAATATGGTGGATCTTATTATTGGTAACGATTTTCGTAGCCACATTATGAATATTTCCAGAATGGTCGAGTGTTTCATACCAGGATCTGATTTGGCCTGTTTTTTTGGATCCCACTATCTTATCAATCTGGCCCCAGCCATTTCCCCAGTTGTTCTGGAAGGGGTCATTTCACCATAAAAGCGATAATTTCCATTATGCAACTCCTTAACTCCAGCCTTCCCATATTTCTCAATCTGTCGGAGCATTCTTTTAGTTTCGTCCCTTGCAGGGAACTAACTGAACGTTTTTCACCTTTAGCTATCCCACCACAGCCTTTCGGCGGATCGCCATCAGCCCCTTCAATACCTATCTTCAGCATCGGGTTATGCCAAAGATCTTATCCTGGCTCAGCGAGTTATTCTCAACAATAACTTTTTCCGATGTGACGTAGGCTGCCGGAAAGAGCTTGTACACCAGTGATGTGCAGTGTACAAGCAACTCTCCGGAATCCTTTCATCAGTTGTATTTAAAATCGATAGTTATCTCTGATTTCGGTATATCAAGCTTAGCTATACAACCATGCCAAAACGGTTTTTCTTTTGATTTAAAATTCTCTATAAAAAACCTTCTAAGTAAAACCAATAACTCCCTTAATCTTTGATCCGTTACCCCATCCTCAGGTAAAAACCAATTTTTTTCGTTTTTCTCGTTAATATAATCATAATTAAAATGGCAGCTATCGCCTTCCGGAGATAGCTCTGCTTCCATTATGACTAACTTTGCATCACCAGGAGCCGAGTTATAAAGCAACTGTCCGATTTCTTTGTATATTTCATCATCTAGACTCATTTTTTGCCTCCTGGAGCGTTGTCAATGTTTACACGAGTTGGCCTTCCATTATCAACAGAATAAGTCACATTAAAACTGCTGGGCCGCTTGCTGTTGTCAGCATAGATGGGTTGTATTTGCACATCAACCTTTTTACCCGCTTTAAGATCTTTCGCCCAGCTATTTTCCATCTGTTTCCAAACGCCTTTGTTTAGATTCCCATCCATAGGAACTATATTTAATCTTTCTCCAGGTCCACCAAAAATACTGGCTACTAAATGACCGCCCTCATCGCCAGGATTACCGCATTTCCCACCAACACATTGCTGATATGTATTGCGATCATTTTTTGATAACTCGAGGGTGGCTTTAATGTCACTTGGTCTGCTAAGTTCATCAGTATGATAGGTCTTGTTACCATCAACCTTATAAACCGTATTCGGCTCAGGTTTATTTAAGGTCTTGTTCCAAGCCCCTTTCTTACCGGAGTCAACAATGACAATGTTTTTTCCTTCTGTTCCCGCGGCTGGTTTCCCGCCTTTACTCATCCCTCCGGTTACAGCCCCAAGCGCAGCCACAGCAAGAATTTCAGCCTGTTGCTTGTCGATACCATAACGACTCTGTAACTGGCTGGCAAACTCAGTACTGGTAACAACACCTTCTGCTTCGATCTGTTGCGCTAGCAACGAGGACATATCGTTCTTCATTGCAGACGGCACATCTGCACCTAACACGCGATCTATAGCTTCTCGTACCAGCATTCCGTTAGCAGGTATATCTCCATATTTCTCTTTACAGGCCACCGGGTTTGTTGCACAGACAGCGATCATTTCCTGCTGTTGCTTCAGGCTGAGATCTTCCATCTCCTTGACGACCTGTTTGCAGTCGCCACGAGTCTCACACCCTCTCGCCCTTGCCGCAAAACTGTCAATCTGATCGGCACTTAGCGCATTATTCTCAACCGCATTCTTCCCGCCCTGCGCCCCCGCAGCCGCTGAAGCCGTGCTGTCTCCTGCTATTCCTCCGGCCATCCCCGCCGATATCGTCGCCAGTGTGCTGACCGTCTGCTTCTGCTCCTCGCTCAGGTCACTCACCGCTTTGCCCGGATACATCGCCTCCATGATTGCACGCGCAGCCAGTTCCCCCGTAGCCGCACCGGCCGCACCCGCCGCTGCACTGTTCCCCTGCAAGGCCGCAACCGCGCCGCCCAGTATCGCGTGCGCGATGGTGTTGACCGCCGGATTGCCCTCCGTCGATTTCAGCAGATGCGCCAGCTCCGGCGCCGAGGCCCCCGCCAGTGCAGCAGTCAGGTCTCCGCCCGCCAGCCCCTGAAGCGCAGCCGTTGCCGCCTGAATGCTACGCTGAATGGTACTGCCCGTACCAAACTTCGCCTGCTCGTCGCGATATGTCTGCGTCTCCTTCAGCTGCTCAACCGTCAGGTCAGGGTGCGCCTTACGCGCTTCCTCCAGCGCATTCAGCTCGCCCTGCGTTCTGGCGATGTCTGCCACCTGCCCGCCGATATCACTGATGGCACTCACCTGCGCAAGACGCTGCTGCTCCTTCTCCTTGTCAAATATCGGGCTGATGCTGTCGTTTGCGTGTTCTGTGTCACGGCTCAGGTTAGCCACATCCTGCTGCTGGTTTGCGGTATCACGGATGGTGATGTTACCCTCGCCCACCGCCGCCTGCGTCGTGCCTTCCGCATGACCGCTGCTGCCCGCTGCCGATACCACACCGCCCGGCATGTTGCCCTTGAATGCGTCGCCGCCAAAGTCACCGCCGCCGCTGAGGCTGATACCGCTGTGGCTGACCTTATAATCCGCCTCGTTGTGGATATCCCGGAAGCCCAGCGTTCCCGTATCGAGACTGTTTTTGTCAGCCGTCGCCGTCGAGGCAATCACCGCACCGTCAAGCTGCGTGTGGCGTCCCACCGTCACATCAAAGCCGCCATCGCCCGCGAAGAGCCCTGTCTGCTCCTGCACCGAGTCATACGTGCTCTTCATTTTGTCCTGGCTGGCGCTGATATAGCCGGACCCCGTCATGCTGCCGAACGAGAAGCTGCCGCCTGCCGCCGTGCTGTTCTGCGTCGATTTATAATCGTTGCTGTCCTGCTGGCTGCTCATCCACAGGTCGCGTCCGATATCGGCAACGATTTTATCGCCGCTCACCTGCGCGCCGTTCAGAATAGCGTCCCGACCGCTGGACATGGAGACCGTCCCGCCGCTGTCGAGCGTCGTTTCCGTCCAGGCCGTACCGTCACCCTTTTCACTGCCTTTCGCGGCATTCACATTCGCAAACACGCCGATGCCGTAACCGCTCTTCCCGCCGCCAATGCTGACGCCTGCACCGCCACCGCTGCTGCTGTTCTTTCCTGTTGTCTGCTGCGTGCTGGCCGCGCCGCCCAGCACAATATCGTTTGCTGCGGCAAGCGCGGTGTCGCCGCCCGCCTTCAGCTGGCTGCCGCCGATAAGGATGTCGCCGCTGTTATCACCTTTCCCTTTTCCGGTCGCGGTAATGGACAGATTATTCCCGGCGTTCAGCGTACTGCCCGCAACCGTGTCACTCTGCATGTGTTGCTCGGATTTCGATTTCTGCGAGGAGAGCGAAACGCTAACGCCGATACCGCTGTTGGGATCGCCGTTAATCTGCGCCATTTCCGCCCCCTGCGACGCCTGTACGCCTGACAGTGCCGCTTTGGTAGCCTTCAGCGCCGCAAGGCGGTCATCGCTCTCGCCTTTCGCGTCGCGTGCCGTGGTGACCGCATTATTCACCGCGCTCCCCGCCGCCCCCGACAGCGCCACCGTCAGTCCGCTGCTCTTCTGCTCAAATTTTTCATCGAGGGTACGTTTATCATGCCCCGGCTCAATCACCACGCTGTCGCCGGTGAGGCTGATATCCTTCTGCGCAATGATATCCGCCCCGCCGATATGCGCCTGTTTGCCTGCCGAAATGCTGACGCTGCCGCCCGTCGAGCCGACGGTGCTGAAGCTCTCGCTCTGGGTCGTGCCCTGCTCGCGAAGATCGTGGGTGGTTTTGCTGCTGCCGATGGTAAAGCCGATGCCGCCCGTGCCCATCAGGCCGGACTTTTTGGTCTCCTTAAAGCGCCAGGAGGTGTCGGTGTTGGTGGCCGCCACGATGTCCACGTTGTTGCCTGCGGACAGGGCCACGTCGCCGTCTCCGGCGACCGCCGAACCTAACACCCGCAGGTTGTTACCCGCCGACACCGTCACGTTGTCGCCGCTCAGCAGCGCTCCCTTCTCCCGCGTCGCGCTGTCTTCCTCGATGGTGTGGGTGGTCTTTTTGCTGAGGAACCCTTTTTTGGTCTTCGTCTGCTCCTGGAAGTGGTAATCGCTCTCCGTTGCCGTCGTCAGGTTCACGTCGCGGCCTGCCGCCACGCCGATATCGCCCTGCGCCGTCACGTCAGCCGCCTGCGCGGTCACGTCACGCCCTGCAAGGATCGTGGTGTTGCCGCCGCTGGCAATCTCCGTTCCCTGCTGGCGTACGGATTCGTCGATAACGGTTTTTTTCTTCTCACGGCGGCTCGCGCTCTGCGAGCTGGCTTCCGCCAGCAGGTTCACGTCCCGACCGGCCTGAATCCCCACATCGCCTTCCGCAGCCATTGCTGCCGCACGGGCATTCACATCGTTACCTGCCTGCAGGGTGAGGTCATCGCCAGCGCTCAGGGTGCTGCCCTGATGCGTGACGGACGCCGTCTCCGTTGTCGCGCGGTTGCGCCCGGCACGTCCCTCGCTCGTCGCAATCTCGTTGGCGGTGATGTTGATATCATTCCCCGCCGCCATGGCCAGGCTGCCGCCCGCCGACACGTTTGCGCCGGTCACTTTGATATCCTGTCCGGCGCGCATCGTCAGCCCGTCGGTGGCGGTGATAGAGGCCGCCCTGCCCACATCCGTGCCACCGAAATGCACATTACCCGCATCGACGTTCCACTGCTGCGCGCGGGTAACGTTGTTAATGCTGCCCGTGACGCTCTCCAGCCCTACCGTTTTACCGCTGATGGTGGAGCCGATGTTGTTGATGTCCCCCAGCGCGCTCAGGTTCAGCCCGCCGCCTGCGCTCAGCAGTCCGGCGTTGAGGTTGCTCAGGCTGTTGCTGCTGTCAATGGACAGGCCATTCTGCGCCACGATCGTACTGCCGCTGTTGATGACGTTGCCGCCCGCCAGCTGGACGTTATTGCCGCTGATGACGCTGCCGCTGTGAACGGTGACATCCTTCGGCGACAGGTACACTTTCGGGATCATCACCGTCTGGCCGTTGATGGTTGCCGCTTCCCACCACAGCAGGCTGTGGTCAAGCGCGGCAACCTGATCCGCCGTGAGCGCCACGCCAAATTTCAGCCCCAGCGTTTTCTGTTGCTCTGCGGCGCTGTCCATCAGGTAGCGCATCTGATCGAGATCGGAGCCGATGCCGTTGATATAGCGGCTGCCGGTCTGGTTCAGAATCGCGTTGCTGACGTAGCGGGTATCAAACACCGCGTCGCCGAGGAAGCGGTAGTCGCGATCCGGGTTCAGGCCGAGCCTGTCGAGGAAATAGGCCGAGCCGAGGAACTGGTTCCGATCGGTGTACGCGCTGTTGGTTTCACGCGGTGCATCGCCGGGCTTGATGCCGAGCAGGCCATACAGTCCGTCAAACAGGCTGTCGTCCATATTGCCGAGGTCATCAAGCTTCGGGTTTACCGTAATCAGATACGGGCTGTCGGGATCGGTGGACGGCACGAAATAGCCGCTATTGCCGGACGGTAGCGGGTAGTTACCGTTGCTGCCGTTTTGATCGGAAAGTGATGAACCGCCGGAGATGTCTTTCAGGGCGTCGTTCACCGCATCACGCCACTGAGGGGAATCGATCGCTACGGATCCCGCGTCCAGCAGTTCCGTCTTCGTCAGTGCGCCACTGATATTCTGCTGACTTAACGTATTCAGTTCGGGTGGCGCTATTTCAGGGCTAAAACTTCCGGCATGGGCTGTGGTGGTTCCATTATTAATGGTGCTGGCAAAGCTGAGATCCACGTTGCCACCAGCCACGATCGTCGAATAATACGTTTCGCCAGGCGTAAAGTCTTTTGCCTGTCCATCCAGCGTAAATTTTATGGTGTCATTTTCAAAATCCGGGAGTCGTGGCCCTAACTCCTCGAGCTTGCCGGTCGCATAATTTCCGTTCCAGTACGTTCCTTTTGGGTCATAGCGGTAGACCAGATACGTATTGTCTGTGCCCGTCTGCCAGCTCTGGTTATTCAAATGGTTACCCGTGAGGGTTATATCCCCATTTGCCAGGATGGAACTGGCCCTGTTTTCCAGCACTCCGGCCTGAGCCGTCAGGTTTTTGCCTGCGGCAATACGCCCGGCGGGATTGTCACCGCCGATCACCGTTGTGACGGTCTGGCTGTTCAGAAAATGCTGCGTCGCGTTTTCAGCAAACGGTGCGTAGTAGTAAAGCTTATCGATCGTGATGTTACACGCGCCATGACCGTTGCAGGGCGTGCCGTGCTGATTTTCAACTTCACGGATGAAATAGCCATAACTACCGTCAGGCATCAGAGAAAGCGGTACCTCAATGGTAACGCCGCCCATTCCGCTAATGGCTGAAGGGTTACTGGTGGTCGTTGTGTTTGCAAAAAAACCATCCCGCTCGTTCAGCAGCTGTCCGGTCTTCATGGTGATATCGCCCCGAAGGGTTTCGATGTTCCCGGAGGTATTAATAATCTCCGTATTCGCTATGCCGGAGGTGTTTTTCTGCATCCAAAGACTGTCACCCGCCAGAATATCCCCCCAGCTGTTATGGATGCGGTCGGCAAACAACATCAGGTTGCTACCCGCATAAATCAGCGCTGTGTTAAGCAGCGTACCGGCGGCCGTCATCGTCAGACTGCCCGCCGTGCCGGTGAAGCCGTTAACGGTGATATTTTCACGTGAGGTAAGCTGCACATCTCCGCCCGCCTGAAGCGAGCCGGACGCGTTGAGGAGCAGGCTCTGCGCGCTGAAGGTACTGCTGCCGTTTCCGGCGGTGAGCGTACCGCTGTTCGTGAACGCGCCGCCCGCACTGAGGGCAATAACATTGCCCTGCATTACGCCGCTGTTCGTCATGGCATTCTGCGATGAGACAGACAGCGTTTTACCTGCTGCCAGGGTGCCGGTGTTAGCGAACGCGTTAATCAGTTTCAGCGTGGCGTCGCCCAGGGAAACCACAGCACCACTGCCGCTGTAATTACGCACGTCCAGCAGCAAATTATCCCCGCTGTAGAGCTTACCGCTCCCGGTATTATCAAGGGCGTCACCGTTTACCGTAAGCGAAGTGGCGCCAAATACCGTTCCGCTGTTGGTAACGTTTTGGTAATTTGCCTGCAAACCCGCACCCTGAAGCGTGCCGCTGTTATCAAGCGTGCTGCCGCGCAGTTCGGCGTTTCCGGTTGCAAGGATATTCCCGCCATTCACCGCATTCACCACATCCAGCAGCAGCCTCACCGCCTGTACCAGCCCGCTGCTGCCGTTCGTAAGCTCCGGCGCGGTCAGCGTGAGGCTGCCACCGGAGAGTACCTTGCCGTCGTTCTGCACGCGGGTGGTGGCTTTCACCGCGGACTCACCACCGCCCTGTATCGTCCCCTGATTATTCAGCGTGGCAGCCGACACCTTCAGCGCCTTCTCACTCAGCAGCACGCCGCCGGCGGTATTGCTCAGCGTCCCGGCGGCGTTCAGGGTCAGGCCTTCACCCTGAAGCCGCCCGCTGTTGATAAGTTGCCCGGCGGTAACGGCGGCCGCTTTCCCCTGGATTTGCCCGGCGTTGGTCGTACTGCCCGCATCAAGCGTCAGCGCGCCTGCGCTCAGCAGTTTCCCACCGGCCAGATTGTTCAGATCCTGTTTCATGGCGACAGACAGCGCATCGACACCGGTAATTTCGCCGCCGTTGGCCAGCGAACCGGCCTGGAGCGCGAGGTGCTTCGCAATCCACTGTCCGCTGTTTGCCAGCGTCAGCGCTGAGAGCGCCAGTTCGCCATTGGAGGTAATTTTGCTCCCGGCCGTGCCGGTAAGGGTGCCGCTGATGTGCGCATCCAGTGAATCTGCCGCCTGGATCGCACCGCCGTTCGTAAGCGTCTGCGCATCAATAAATACCCGTTTCCCCTGCCATTGCCCCGCGTTGCGCAGATCGCCGCCGGTCACGGACACGTCGCCCGCTGACAGCAACGATCCCGACGCGTCATTGACCAGCGACAGCAGCGGCGCCGCCATCTCCAGGCGGGCTGCCAGCGTCAGGGCGGCAATCCCGGTAATCGTTCCGCTGTTCGTGATGCTGTCCTGATGAGCGGATACCCGGTTTCCCTGAACCGTACCGCTGTTGCGCAGCGTATTTCCCGCGAGCGAGAGATCGCCCGCCGACAGCAGGCTGCCGTTATTCACGGTATTGACGGCATTCAGCGTGGTGGCGCCCTGGCTCATCAGATCGCCGGTATTGCTGAGCGTTCCGCTGGCCGAGACGTCAAGCGAGCCGGTGGCGAGTGTACTTCCGCTGTTATTCCAGTCACGCCCGCGGAGGCTGACGTTCTCTCCCTGCAGCTGGCCTGCGGTGGTGAGCGTGGTGCCTGAAAGGCTGAGATCCCCGGCAGCGAGCGTGCGGGAGCCTGCCAGTAAATCCATCTCTTCGGCAGTCAGGGACAGGCCGGTATCGCCCTGTAACAGACCGGCACTTTCGAGGCGCCCGGCATTCAGGGCCAGCGTGCTGCCCACGATGCTGCCCGCGCTGGACACAGACCGCGCGGTGATGCGGTTTGTCCCCTGAGCCAGCAGCAGACCACCCGCGGCGTTATTCAGCGCGTCGTAGTCAACGAGAAGTGAAGCGCCGCTCAGCTCGCCGCTGTTGGTCAGGGCTGCACCGGACAGGGAAAGCGCGGCGTCGCTGGTGATAATGCCGGCGTTTTTCAGTTCAGGGAGCGAAAGCGACAGCGCCGCCGGGCTGTACAGCACCCCGCTGCTGCGGTTATCCAGCAGGCGGGTGACCAGTGAAAGCGTTTTTTCGGCGTGGATCAGGCCACCGTTAATGACGTCAGCGCCGTCAATTGTAAGGGAGGAGGCCGTCAGGGTTCCGCTGTTGTCGAGATGTCCGACGTCAGCCTTAAGCCCTGACGCCGACGATTTCCCCGCGTGGCTGAGGCTGCCAGTAGCCCTGAGGATCAGGTTGTCTTTCGCGGCCTGAGTTCCCTCAAGCTGCGCGCGCTGTACGTCCACGCTGACGTTCCTGCCCTGCGTCTGCGCGGTGGCAGCGGTTTTCAGGCTGTCACCCAGCACGGTTACGGTGCCGCCGGCGCTGGTTTCACCGGCAAGCGCGGTATCGGTATTGTTCAGCGTCAGATCCCCATCGCTGTGGGTAACCGACCGTTCGCTGGCGGTAAATGTTCCTGCTGAGGCGCTGAGCCCCCGAGTGCCGGAGAGCGTGCCGCGGTTGACGATCTGCGCCGCCTTCAGCGTAAGCGCGTCGTCGCTGAGAAGGTTGCCGCCGTTGTCCAGCTTACCGCTCGCGGTCACAGTAGTTTTGCCCTTCGCGCCGGTGTCGCCGGAAAGGGTGATATTGCGGGCAGTAATGTCCAGCGTGGAGGCGCTGCTCAGCGTGCCGGTACTGGCGATATCGGTGCCTGCAACCGTCAGGCCGTTACCCTGAACGGTGCCGGTATTGCTGAACGTGCCGGTGTTAATCCGGTTATCCGCAACGGCTGCAAGCGTGCCGTGGTTGGCGAGGCTGCCCGCGCTGACGGCGAGGGATCGTCCGGCGGCATTGCTGCCGTTCAGCTGGCTATGGCCGGACGTGGTAAGCGTGATATTTCCGCTGGCGCTGGTTGTGCTGCTGATCTCCTGCGTCAGCGTTTTACCGCTGAGCGCAATCTCTGAGGCACTGAGATTTCCGCGCTGCACCAGCTCGCCGCCCTTAACCGACAGCCGCTGGCCTGCGGCGGCAGAGCCGTTAAGCACCGCGTTTTCAGCACTGTTCACGGCAAGGTGACGGCCGGCGCCCGCCTGAGCATCTGCGCTCTGGGTAAGGCTTTTTGCCGCAAGCGTCGCGTCACCTGCCGCCATGAACGACCCGCCGTTCTGCGCCAGCGTGCCGCTGGTGGTTAACTGGAGGTTTTTATCGGCGGCAAGACGGGCCTGAGCGAGCGTCACGGCCTGCTGGCCGGAAACATTGATGTCGCCACCCGCTTTATGGTCGCCGCTTAACGTCACCTCCGACGCGGTAACCGTGGTGCTGCCGCTGGCAAGGGTGTTTTTAAGCACCACTTTTCCGGCGCTGTTGAGCGCAATATCGCCCTGGCGCGCGTTCAGGTTGCCAAGGTTAACGCCCAGCCCCTTTTCGCTTGAGACAAGACGAATGCGGTTGGCGTACATACCGCCCAGCGCACCGGTGTCTACGGCGACCCTTGGCGCTTCACCTTCACCTTTCAGCCCGCTCACGCTGCCATCCGCCGCCACGCGGTTTGCCCCGGCGATAACCGTTAACGCTTTCGCATGCAGCCGGGCATTAATCTCGGTGGCGCGAGAAATGATTGATACCGCATCGCTCTGGCTGCCGTCCAGCCCGGCACCCTCGATGGTGACGGCGCCTTTGGTCACGTCAAGCGATTGCAGCTTACCGCCGGCATCGAGCACCGGCTTACCCGTAGTGAGCGTCGCGTTTGGCGTGTTGATAAACCCGCAGCCGTTACAGGTAATGCCGTAGGGGTTCGCCACAATGACGTTGGCCGCCTTGCCCGCCACTTCGGTATAGCCCTGCAAATTCGAGCGGTTAGTCCCGGTGACTTCGTTGATGATGCCTTTGGCTTCCTGCCCGGCTTTCAGGTTGGGGTTATTCTGAATGATTCCGCCAAGCTGGGTCTGGTTGAGCTGCCCGGTGGCGTTATTGAGGATCAGCCCCTCTTTCCCGACGTTGTAATCGTTGTACTTGTTATGGGAAATACCGGACTGATTCGGCGTGGCAATATTCACCACCGGCACGCCGTTGGCCGCCCTGTCCATCTGCGTGTTGCCGGACGGGGTGATGGTTGCGGCCATCGCGGGCAGCAGCGGCTGCGTTGCCAGCAGCACGCTCAGTAAGGCGCTCAGCGCGCGCTGCGAAAAACGAACCTGATCCTGTTTCATCATCCCTGTCCCTTAGAAAGCCACTGATACGCGGTAATAGATCGTGAGGCGATCCGGCGCCAGCCAGTCCGGATAATCCACGGGGGTACCCACGCTAAACTGGCTGGTTAACCATCGGTTAGCCGTGGTGATGCCCAGCGCGGTCCCCCAAAGGGTGCCGGAGGCATATCGGTCAAAACCGTCCTTCTTCAGCCAGCCGCCGTCGAGCGCGGCCAGCACGCCAACGTCGCCCACCCACGGCAGCGTAAAGAGCGAATAATTAAGCTCGTTTCGCCAGTAGCCG
The DNA here is from genome assembly GCF_026627565.1 of Enterobacter cloacae complex sp. 2022EL-00788. Classification (NCBI taxonomy): domain Bacteria; kingdom Pseudomonadati; phylum Pseudomonadota; class Gammaproteobacteria; order Enterobacterales; family Enterobacteriaceae; genus Enterobacter; species Enterobacter cloacae complex sp. 2022EL-00788. The sequence continues at coordinate 165,646 of NZ_JAPNMC010000004.1, forward strand.
CCGTTATCGCCGGAAATATACTGCTCCTTAAAGCCGCGCACGGAGGCTTCGCCGCCCAGCGTCAGCCGCTCGCTGCCGTACAGGCGGTCCGGCGACCACTGGAAGTAGACGCTGGTCAGCCACCACAGCCTGTCCGCCACGGGGCGCTGGAAGCTGCCGTTCACGCTCCATTTACGAAATTCGGCTTTCGGGACATCGCCATGCTTGTCGTTATCGTCTTCTGCGCCAAACCACGGTACCCCCTGAGTGAAGGTCGGGTTCAGGGTCGCCACGCCCGAGGCGATTTTTTGCGTGTGGTTAAGACCCAGTGAGAAGCTGGAGAGCTTGCGGCTGCTGGTGGCCAGCAGAACATCGTCGAGGTAGTTATGGTTGATGCGGTGCGTGATGCCCGCCGACACGCCGGTTTTGATATCGCCATTGCGGAACAGCACCCAGGAGCCGTTCAGCCGGTGGGTTTCGGTATCCCCCGTCGAACGCCAGAGATAGCCATTATTATCGATTGTGCTGAGGTAGTTGCTCCAGCTGTAGCTGTAGTCCAGCAGCCCGTAGCCGTAGGGCACGCTGATACCGGCTGCAAAATTTTGCGCATCGTGGCTGTTCGAAAAATCACTGCTGCGCCCGCCGCTGACAAACCACTTATCCGCCAGACCCAGCAGGTTATTGCCGTACAGCGCGCCGCTGAGCTGACCGGTACCGGTGCTCTTTTGCCCGCTGTTATCGAAGCTGGCCGATCCGCTTAGCGGGAACTCTGGCGAAGCCGTCAAATTGACGACAGAGTAGCCCTGCCTGTCGCCGGGCAAAATTTCAATTTCAACCGGCCTCTGGCGCACCCGGTTGAGCTGCTCCATGCCCTGCTCGATATCGCGCAGGTTGAGGATCTTGCCTTCAAGGCCGGGGAAGGTCATCGTCAGGGTGCGCGCCGGAACGCCTTCAAGGCGTATTTGCTGGAGCTTGCCTTCCAGAACCGCCAGCCGGAGAACGCCGCCGGAGAGATCCTGCTCGGTCAGAAACGCGCGGCTGGTGATATAGCCCCGGCTGATGTACCAGTCCGACACGGCGTTGGTCAGGGTGTTAAGGCGGGCAATATCAAGGCACTGATTCAGCCACGGCGCGACCAGCCGCTTTTTAGCAGAAGGCGAAAGCAGGGTTGCGCCAGACAGCTCGATGCGGCTGATGAAGAAGCACGGCCCCTTTGACGCAGAGGTATCGTCTGGCCTGACGGGACGCGGTAATACCACGCTGCGCTCCAGCGCTTCGCGCTGACGCTGGTTCTCGTCCAGCAGCTGCTGCTGTTGCTGCTGAATGGTATTGCGGTCGGCCGGTGACAGCAGGGCGGCGAGTGCGATGCCTGGCGCCAGCAGCAGGATGGCAGCCAGCAGGGTGCGTGCTGATGTTTTCCCTAACACTATTTACTCTCCGCTCAAAGTCCGGTTTCAGACTTGACTGTTAAAAAACGAGCAACTTATTTCAAAAAGTAAATAGTGTAAATATCAATAAAGAGAATAAGGATATTTCTGGCGCATTTTCAGAATTTTGCAGGGTTAAATCTGGGGCACTATTAAAGAAATCCCCCGTCGCGCCGATCATCATCCATGTGTATTATTTCCCGTAGCGTTTACAACAATTAACCTTATCTCAACTACTTAAGCGCCATAGCGAAAGGCATCATGAGCACACCGATTAAACGGCTAGAAATCATTAAAAATGCCATTGAGCTGGAAGATGACGACATCATCCTGAGCCAGCTGAAACGCCTTAAAGACGAAGCGTTTGACGAAGATCTGCTGGCCATCGTCGTGGCGCTTGAGCAAAAAAATTACACCGCGGCCCTGCGCGCCATCACCGACTGGCTGCAACGCCAGCGCGCCGTGACGCAGTGGCGCGACCCGCAGCTGGCGGCCAGCAAGCTGGAGCTGAAAGCCCTGGAAGAGCGTCTGCGCGATCTGATTGACCGGCGTAACGCCCGGGTGCAGCAGCTTGATGAGTTTAACGACCTCTATTTCTCCCGCCTCGGGCCGCTGATGCAGCAGATCCTCGCCCTGCGCAAAACGCTCGCGGAGCTGAACCTGCGGCGCCAGCAGGCGGAGGCGCGCCGCAGGGCAGAAGATTACCGCCGCTGCCAGCGCTACATGGCGCAGGCCGTGGAGGTACTGTCGACGCTCACCCAGCGCTGGCGCGAGCTACCGGCGGATTCCGTTCAGGCGGCGGAGGCACGCAAGCAGCTTCAGCAGCAAAATCATCTGATTGCCACCCTGCTGGCCGAAGCGCTGGAGCTGGAGAGCGGCTTAACGCGTGAGGAAGAGCCGGCGCGTCAGGCGCGCGACGAGGCCAGCGACGAGTATGAGAAGTATCGCGAGCAGCACCACGATGCCGAAGTGCGGCTGCGTAAAGGCAAAAATCTTTCAGAAGAAGATCGGAGCGAGCTTAAGCGCCTGTGGCGCCAGGCGAGCAAGCTTTGCCACCCGGACCTGGTTGCGGACGATTTAAAAGAGGAAGCCAACGCGATGATGGTCCAGCTCAACCAGGCCAAACAGCGCGGCGACGTCAAAGCCATTCGCTCGCTGGTCGCCCGTCTGCAGCAGGGCTTTGAGCCGCTGATGGCGAGCGACAGGCTGAACGACCTGGAGCGCATCCGCAAAAAGATGACGCAGGTGCGTGAGCAAATCGACACCTTAGTGAACGAGCTGGCCGAGCTTGAGAAGGAGGAATCCTGGCTGCTGGTTTCGTCGCTCAGCAATATGGAAGCCTATTTTGCCCAGCAGGAGAAAGCGCTGCACGACGTCCGCGCCTCGCTCGAACTTCAGGTGAGCGAAGCGCGGCTGGATCCCGCAGCCTGATTATTTGGCGTGCCAGTACGCGCTGGCACGCACCAGCTGCGGATCAATCGCGTTGGTTTCAAACTGGCTGCTCAGGCGTTTTACCACCTTTCCTTCCCCGGTCAGCCAGATAAAGTAATCCTCTTCCGGCACGGTCAGCGCGGCCAGATGCTCCGCCACCGCCTGCTCGTCGTGGCCGATTGCCCAGGTGATGTTGAACCCGCTCAGGTGTGCCAGATAGTCCCTGAATGACGCATCGCCCACGGTAACGACGGCGTGGATCTCCGGGCGCACCGGCAGCTTTGCGATGCCTTCCAGGCGGCGGCGCAGCGCGGGCATGCCGGACTCGTCGCACACGTACAGCTGCCAGGCATAATCTTCCGGCACCACCAGCGATCCGCGCGGACCGCCGATGGTCAGCTTATCGCCGGGCTTCGCCTCCAGCGCCCAGCTGCTGGCGATGCCGCCATCATGAATGAAGTAATCGAGCGCCAGCTCGTGATTTTCAGCATCGTACAGCGGCGTATAGTCGCGGGCCTGCGGGCGCAATCCGTCGCCCCAGTCGATGCCTTCATCCGTAACGACAGGCGGCACGAAGGCCGTGCCCGGTGCCGGGAAAAAGACTTTGATATGGTCGTCGAAGCCGCGAGAGCTAAAGCCCTCCAGCGCCTCGCCGCCTAAAACAATGCGCTGGAACCCTGCGCCGATTCGTTCAGCGCGGAGCACGTTCAGCTCGCGAAAGCGCAGGTCGTTGCGGACGCGCTGAGGGTAACGGGTAGATGCCATGTTGATGCCCTTCTCAGGTGAATACGATATATCTAAATCAGTTTTTAATGATAATGATTGCTTTTCACCCAGAAAGCAAGATCTTTTAGATTGCATCTGAATATATCTAAGATATAGTTTAGATATATCAAATTGAGGAAAAAGCATGCGACACGAGCACGAAGGGGGCGGACGTCGGCCACGATTTTTTGGTCATGGCGATTTGCGGCTGGTCATTCTGGATATTCTGACGCACGGCGCGAGCCACGGCTACGAGCTGATTAAGGCGATTGAGAACCTGACGCAGGGCCATTACACGCCAAGCCCTGGCGTGATCTACCCGACGCTGGACTATTTACAGGATCAGGCGCTTATCACCATTACCGAAGAAGAGGGTGGCCGGAAGCGGATTGCGATTAACGCCGCCGGGCAGCAGTGGCTGGATGAAAACCGGGAACAGCTGGCGCAGATTCAGGCGCGAATCAAGGCCCGCTCGGTGGGTTTCCAGCTGCGCAAAAACCCGCAGATGAAGCGGGCGCTGGATAACTTCAAAGCGGTACTGGATCTGAAGGTAAACCAGGGAGAGCTCAGCGACGCGCAGCTTAAGCAGATAATCGGCGTGATTGACCGCGCGGCGCTGGAGATCTCCCAGCTGGATTAAGCCGGCGCGTGCTCGCTCACGCGGAAGACGCGTACCAGCTCCTTCAGGTGCATCGCCTGCTCGTTCAGCGATGCCGCCGCCGCAACGGACTCCTCCACCAGCGCCGAGTTCTGCTGAGTGGTGGAGTCTATCAGGCCAATCGCGCTGTTGATCTGCGAGATGCCTTCCGTCTGTTCATGGCTGGCCTGGCGAATTTCGCGCAGAATGACGTCCATCTCCTCCACGTTGCCCACCATCCCGTTGATAAGCCCGCTGGCCTTCTCAACCAGGTTCATGCCGTCCTGCGTCTGGCTTGTCGAGCTTTCGATCAGCTGGCGGATTTCGCTCGCGGATGTCGCGCTTTTCTGGGCCAGCTGGCGCACTTCGCCCGCCACCACCGCAAAGCCACGGCCGTGTTCGCCCGCGCGCGCCGCTTCCACCGCCGCGTTCAGCGCCAGAATATTGGTCTGGAAGGCAATGGCGTCGATCAGGTCGATAATGTCGGACATCCGGTTCGACGTTTCGTTTATCAGGCGCATTTTGCTGGTGACCTGCTTCATCATCTCGCCGTTGTTTTTCACCACCGCGGCGGCGTCTGCCGAAAGCGTGGTCGCTTCCCCGGTGTGCGACGCGGTGTTCTTCACCGTGGCGGTGATTTGCTCCATCGAGGCGGCCGTCTGTTCAACGGAACTGGCCTGCTCCTCCGTGCGCGCGGCCAGATCCTGGTTGCCGGCGACAATCTGCGCGGCGGCGCTGGAGATGTTTTCCGAGCCGGTCTGCACCTGCTGCACAATTTCCAGCAGGCGCGTTTTCATCTCCATCAGCGCCGCGAGCAGCAGGCCGGTTTCGTCTTTACCGTGCGAGGTAATGCTGCCCGTGAGATCGCCATCGGCAATGGCTTCCGCAAAATGCACCGCATCGTTCAGCGGGCGGGTAATGGATCGCACAATGAACCAGCCAATCAGGCTGGCCGCCGCGACGCTGAAAAGGGTAATCAGGATCAGCAGCAGGCGGTTGGTGTGGAAATCCTCTTCCACCTGCGCCCCCGCGCCCTGCATTTCACGGTCCTGGATTGCGATCAGCGCCTGCACTTTCGCTTTGTAGGACTGCTGCAGGCTCAGGGTGCTGGACATCATCTCGTGAATTGCGCCCGCGCGATCGTTATTCTGCACGGCCTGTAAGATGCGGTAGCGCGAGTCCAGGTACTGCTGGCGTACGTTGTGAATTTCCTCCAGCACCTGTCGGGATTGCTTATCCGTAAGAGCGCCGTCAAGTTCGCTCAGGATCGCGGTGATGCGCTCGCTGATGGCCTTAAGACGCTGCTGCGATTGCGCCGTATACGTCCCCTGCTCGTCCAGCAGCATGAGCTGTTGTGTACCTATAAATTCCTGGAAATTGTCGATTAGCTGGTTGGCTTTTACGGTGGTGGGATAGTCGCTCGAAATGATGGCCTGCATTCCGTTGTTTGCCCGATTCAGGCTCAGCAGAGACAAACTTGCGCTAACAACCATCAGGACAATAAATAACCCAAACGCCAGAAATAATTTCGTGCCGATCTTTACGTCATGTATAAACATATTTACTCCATCGATGTGATTATTTCTCAGACGATCGCTGTTATCGGTAAAGAACCACCTAACTTTATGACTTTGATCGTTTTTTTATTTTTACAGGCCGTAAAACCTGGATGATGAAATAAAAAAAGAATGGCGCTTTTTTTAGTTATTTAATATTTCCTTAACAACTCTGCTTTTCAGAAATGAAAAAAGCCGCGTATTCCCGGTGGAATAAACGGCTTTATCGACGGATAAATTGACTTAATGCAGCACGGTGACCGCATCTTCCAGGCGTCCGGCCCGGTGTTTCACCATCGCGGAGATATGGGCGCTCTCTTCGACCAGGTCTGCGTTTTTCTGGGTAATGCTGTCCAGCTCGGCCACGGCGCGGGTCAGCTCTGACAGCCCCGTCGCCTGCTCGGACGTAGAGTGGCTGATCTGCGCGATAAGCTGCGTGACGTTTTTCACCTGCTCGACGATATCGTCCATGGTGCGCCCCGCGGCGTGCACCTGATCGGCCCCCGACTGCACCTTGCTGGCGCTGGCGTCGATCAGCTTGCGGATATCGTTAGCCGCGTTTGCGCTGCGGCTGGCAAGATGACGCACCTCCCCGGCAACCACCGCAAAGCCTTTGCCCTGCTCGCCCGCGCGTGCCGCCTCAACCGCTGCGTTCAGCGCCAGAATATTGGTCTGGAAGGCGATGTCGTTGATAAGGGAGGTAATAGAGCCAATGCGCTGGGTACTGTCGGCAATGTCATCCATGGTTTTCACCACGGTCTGCATCACGGTGCCGCCCTGCGTGGCCGCGCTGCTGGCGGCTACTGACAGCTTATCGACTTCGGCCGCGGTCTCTGAGTTACTCTGCACCGACGCCGCCATCTGGTTCATCGTTGCCACGGTCTGCTGCACGTTAGCCACGGTCTGACGCGTGCGGTCGTTGAGATCTTCATTGCCCTGCGCCAGCCTGTCGCTGCCGTCACGCACGCTCACCACCTGGCTGGACACGTCGTTGATCAGCCAGCGGCACATCAGCCCCAGCTGCCCGACGGCACGCAGCGTCAGGCCCAGCTCGTCGCTACGGTTAAGGTGCTGAACGCTGTTTTGCTCGCCGGTAGCGACCTTCAGCGCCTGTCGCGCCACGTTTTCAACCGGACGGACAATCTGTTGCTCAAACAGCACGGTGCCAAGCAGCATCACCACGGCAGCAGCCCCGAGCGAAGCCCAGCCCGCAGCGCTGGCAGCCAGGGTCCCGGCCATCACCGCAAAAAGCGCCGCCATTACGCTTCGCACGCGCCAGCGCAGCGGCATTGACGGCACCTTGCCGAGCCAGCCCCTGCGCACCACCAGCCCTTTATGAATGCGTTTTTTACAGCGCCCTTCGTTGAGCGCCTTATAAAGCGGCTCCACGGACGCAATCTCGTCCTCCGTGGCGCGGGTACGAATCGACATGTAGCCCGTCATCTGGCCGTTACGCACCATCGGTACCGCATTCGCGCGGACCCAGTAATGATCGCCATTTTTACGCCGGTTTTTGACGATCCCGCTCCAGGGTTCGCCCTTTTGCAGCGTATACCACATGTCGGCAAAGGCCGCTTTGGGCATATCCGGGTGGCGCACGATGTTGTGCGGCTGCCCGAGCAGCTCCTGGAGCGTAAAGCCGCTTACCTGCACAAAGGTGTCGTTGGTGTGGGTCATGTAGCTGTGGAGGTCGGTCGTCGACATAAGCGTGGTGTCATCGTCCAGCGGGTATTCATTCTGGGTGACATAGTCAGGAGAGGACATAGTGAGCATCCCTTGCAGGTTATTTGAATGTTAATTTTGTGGCTTATGTTTTTTCGGCGATAAAAAATTTATCTTTAGTTGTTAAATATGATTGAGATCGCAAATCTTGGTTAAACCGCACTTTTCGTACGCTTTTCTAATTAATTGATTTAAAATACTTTCGCGTAGAAACTACTCCTAAAGCATGATCCCGTAGCGCACCCTTAAGTCGCATCCTCTGCCCCACGCCGGTGCAGTTGACGAAACGCAGCCCCTGCCCCGTCTCCGGCTCGCTATCCCTTATCCCGTCCGGCGCGCAATGGCATGATTAAATTTTGCGCAACATTAATTTAACCTGGCGTTTATCCCGATTTTTGTTAAGGCATCTGAGGTGGCGTAATCCCTGCAATACTTAACTCAGTATCATGTGATACGCGATCCCCGGGAGCATATTTTGAACAGGTTACCTTCCAGCGCCTCGGCTCTTGCCTGTACCGCGCACGCACTGAATCTCATTGAGAAGCAAACGCTCGATCATGAGGAGATGAAACAACTTAACCGAGAGGTCATTGATTACTTTAAGGAGCACGTCAATCCTGGTTTTCTTGAGTATCGCAAATCTGTTACCGCCGGCGGGGATTACGGAGCCGTAGAGTGGCAAGCGGGAAGTCTGAACACGCTTGTCGACACCCAGGGACAGGAATTTATCGATTGCCTGGGTGGTTTCGGTATTTTCAACGTGGGGCACCGTAATCCAGCAGTGGTTTCCGCCGTACAGAATCAACTTGCGAAACAACCTCTTCACAGCCAGGAGCTGCTCGACCCGCTTCGCGCCATGCTCGCGAAAACGCTGGCGGCGCTCACGCCCGGCAAGCTGAAATACAGCTTCTTCTGCAACAGCGGCACCGAGTCGGTTGAGGCCGCGCTCAAGCTCGCCAAAGCGTATCAGTCGCCGCGCGGGAAATTCACCTTTATCGCCACCAGCGGCGCGTTCCACGGGAAATCCCTGGGCGCGCTGTCGGCGACCGCCAAATCCACCTTCCGCAAACCGTTTATGCCGCTGCTGCCGGGCTTCCGCCATGTGCCGTTTGGCGACATAAACGCCATGCGCACGGTGCTGAGCGAATGCCGTAAAACCGGCGACGACGTGGCGGCGGTGATCCTGGAGCCGATTCAGGGTGAAGGCGGCGTGATCCTGCCGCCGCAGGGCTATCTGCCCGCCGTGCGTCAGCTGTGCGACGAGTTCGGCGCGCTGCTGATCTTCGACGAAGTGCAGACCGGCATGGGGCGCACCGGCAAGATGTTCGCCTGCGAGCACGAGAACGTGCAGCCGGACATTCTGTGCCTGGCGAAAGCGCTGGGCGGCGGCGTGATGCCGATTGGCGCGACGGTTGCTACAGAAGAGGTGTTCTCGGTGCTGTTCGACAACCCGTTCCTGCATACCACCACCTTTGGCGGTAACCCGCTGGCCTGTGCGGCCGCACTGGCGACCATCAACGTGCTGCTGGAGCAAAACCTGCCCGCGCAGGCGGAGCAGAAAGGCGACATGCTGCTGGACGGCTTCCGCCAGCTGGGCCGGGAGTACCCGGACCTGGTACAGGAGGCGCGCGGTAAGGGAATGCTGATGGCCATTGAGTTTGTTGATAACGAAATCGGCTACAGCTTCGCGAGCGAGATGTTCCGCCAGCGCGTGCTGGTGGCCGGCACGCTCAACAACTCAAAAACCATCCGCATTGAGCCGCCGCTAACGCTGACCGTTGAGCAGTGCGAGCAGGTGCTGAAGGCGGCACGTAAAGCGCTGGCGGCGCTGCGCGTGAGCGTGGAAGAGGCGTAAAAAAACGCCGGGTGGCTAACGCTTACCCGGCGTACAAAATCAATACAACCGCCCGGTGAGCGCAGCGCCACCGGGCAAAGCGCTACTCCGGCAACAGCCCGATAAAGCTGCGTTTTTTGCGCGGCTCCGACATCAGGTCTTCAAGCTTATCCACGCAGGCCAGATAGTGCGGGGTTTGCTTATGCGCCAGCACCGCCTCTTCGTCCTTATAGGCTTCGTAGATAAAAAAACGGGTTTTCACCCTCGGATCCTGCAATACGTCAAAACGCAGGTTTCCCGGCTCCCGGATCGCCCCCTCGTGGTTGGCGCGAAACGCCTCGAGAAACTCGTCCACCCGTTCGGGCTTGATGTTGATCTCCACTAACGTCACGTTCATTTCGCTTCTCCCTGTTTCTCTTCCTGCCAGAACTGGAACGCCTCCCGGGCGCTCATGTTCTCGTGAACCACTTTCTTCACCGCCTTCAGCATGGCGAGCGGCGCGCTGGACTGGAAGATGTTGCGCCCCATGTCCACGCCGGATGCCCCCTGGTCAATCGCGCGCCAGCACATCTCCAGCGCCTCGTGCTCCGGCAGCTTTTTGCCGCCCGCGATAACAATCGGCACCGGACAGCTGGCGGTCACCTTTTCGAACCCCTCGTCCACGTAGTAGGTTTTGACGATCTGCGCCCCCATTTCGGCGGCGATGCGGCTGGCGAGCGAGAAATAGCGCGCGTCGCGCGCCATCTCCTTGCCCACGCCCGTCACCGCCAGCGTCGGCATACCGTAGCGCGCGCCCGCATCGACCAGCTTGATGATGTTGCCGATCGACTGATGCTCAAACTCGCTTCCGATGTAGACCTGCGCCGCGACCGCGCAGACGTTCAGGCGCAGCGCGTCCTCCATCGCCACAGCTACGCACTCGTTCGACAGCTCGCCCAGAATCGAGTTACCGCCGGAGGCGCGCAGCACCACCGGCTTATTGGCGGCGGCGGGTACCTGGCTCCTGAGGATGCCGCGGGTACACATCAGCACGTCGGTTTCGCCAAACAGCGGGGCGATAGAGAGATCGATACGCTCAAGCCCGGTGGTCGGCCCCTGAAAGTAGCCGTGGTCAAAGGCCAGCATTACCGTGCGGTTGCTTTGCGGGTTAAAGATGCGCGCCAGCCGGGACTGCATGCCCCAGTCCAGCGAGCCGCAGCCCTTCAGGGTGTACGGCGCGTTCACCTGCGGCGTGCCGATGCCAAAATCCTTGCCGTCTTTAATGTCGTCTAAATCAGCCATGTGCTCCCCCGTCAGAAATCGTATTTGCTGATGTTCTCTTTAGTGAACACCACCCGCTCCGGCAGCAGCACGATGCCGTTGCCCTTCGCCTCATACTGATAGCCCTGCACGCTGTTCGGCTCGACCTTCAGCGTGCCTATGTCCTTGACCTCCACGCTGTCGCCAACGTTAAGATCGCCTTTTTTCAGCAGACGATCGGCGACGTTGACCGCAATTTTGCCCTGCTGCACCACGTCCCACAGGCCGAAGGCTTTCACCGTGCCGCGCTCGACGTACGGGCGCATCACGTTCGGCGTACTGAAGCCGACGATCGCTACCCCTTCCCGCTTCAGGTTCTCCGCCGCCTGCGCGGCGGCTGGCAGCGCGTTGGCGTCCGGCGCGATGATGGCATCCAGATCCGGGTAGGCTTTTAAGATCCCCTCGGCGGTTTGCAGGGACTTGGTGGCGTCGTTATAGCCAAACTGCGTGGTGACGACCTGCCACTGGGGATGGTCTTTTTCGATTTTAGCCTTCGCCTCCTTCACCCACTGGTTCTGGTCGGTGACGGTGGGGCTGGAGTAGAAAAAGGCCACTTTGGCATTCGGTTTGGTGACCTGCCTGCCCGCCATCTCCACCAGCAGGCCGCCCAGCTGTTCCGGCGTGCCCTGGTTGATGTAAATGCTGCGGCACTCCGGTTTGGTGTCGGAATCCCAGGTCAGGACCTTGACGCCGCGCTGCATCGCGCGCTTCAGCGCCGGGCAGAGCCCGTCCGGCGATACGGCGGAGACGATAATGGCGTTATAGCCCTGGTTGACGAAGTTATTGATGAGCTGCACCTGGCCGGAGACGCTCGGCTCGGTCGGGCCGTCGTAGGTCACGTCCACGCCAAGATCTTTCCCCGCCTCTTTCGCGCCGTTGCCGCCGCTGGTAAAGAAGCCCACGCCCACCAGCTTCGGGATAAAGGCAATGCGGTCCGCCGCCTGCGCCGAGGCGAAGCTGAGGGCCATTGCCAGGACTATCAGTTTTGTTTTCATCTTACGCTCCGGATAGTTTTCTAAAGAGAGATCGCACCCATTCGCGGTGCAGGCTCAGCGAACGTCCCATCACCACCACAACCAGCAGCGCCCCTGACAGCGCGCTCGACACCTGGTTGGGGATGCCGACCATCTGTAAACCCTGTTGCAGGTACCCCACAAGCAGCGCCGCCAGCGCCGTACCGATAACCGAACCGGACCCGCCGTAGATATTCGCCCCGCCGAGCACGGCGGCGGTAAGCGCGGGCATCAGCAGATCGCGCCCCAGATCCGAGCGCGCGGAGCCGAAATAGGAGACCATCACCAGCGCGGCAATGGCAGAGGCCACGCCCACCAGGCCGTACAGGGCGTAGGGCATGCCGTTGACCGACAGCCCCGCGTAGCGCGCCGCGCGCGGATTCTGGCCCATTAAAAACAGATGCCGGCCAAAGCGCCCGCGGTGGGTTATCAGCCAGAAAAAGAGAGCGATCGCCGCGAACAGCACCAGCGGGATCGGCAGCCCCAGCACCGTGAGGTTAGCGAAGGCGGTGAAGCCGTCCGGGAAGCCGCCGATGCCCTCGTAGCCCGTCGCGCCCGCCATGCCGGAGAGCAGCAGCGCCCCGCCGCCGTAGAGGTAGAGCGTGCCGAGGGTAATCACCAGAGGGCTGATGCCGGTGTAGTGGATCAGCGCCGCATTCACCAGCCCGCACAGCAGGCCGAGCAGCAGCGTCAGTGGAACGGCGAGCGCCATCGGCCACCCCGCCTGCATCATCACCCCCAGCGCGATGGCGCACAGGCCAATGGTTGAGCCCAGCGAAATGTCGATCCCGCCGCTGATAATCACCAGCGTCAGCGGCAGCGCCACGATGCCGATGCAGATGAAATCGCTGGTGCTGAACAGCAGCATGTTGACGTCGAGCATCCGCGGGTTGATGGCCCCAAAAAGCAGGATCTCCAGCACCAGCAAAACCAGCAGCGCGCTTTCCCAGCTAAGCTTCATTTATGCCACCTCTTTTTTGCGTTCGGGAAACGAAGCGACGTGCTTTCCCCCTTTATTACCCGGCTGGAAGCGGCCGTACTTCAGCCCCCGCTGGTGTCTTGAGAGCGCCTGGCGCAGCCGCCCGTCGAGCACCAGCACGCCCAGCAGCACCAGCCCGGCGATAAAGTCATTCCACCAGGCCGGCAGCCTGAACAGCACCAGCACGGTGTCGATTTGGGTGAGGAAGAACGCGCCGAGGAAGGCGCCGATCAGCGTGCCGGTGCCGCCCAGCAGCGAAATGCCCCCGAGCACGCAGGCGGCGATGGCCTTCATCTCCAGCCCGCTGCCGGTCTGGTTGGGAACAAAGCCAATCTGCGCGGCAAACACAATCCCGGCGCAGGCCGCCAGCATGCCGTTGAGGGTAAAGGCGAGCATCCGCGTGCGGTTGACCGCCACGCCCAGCTGCCGCGCGGCGGCGAGATTGTCGCCCACGGCGTAGAAATCACGCCCGAAGGCGGTACGCGAAAGCGTCCATGCGCCGGTGGCCACAATAAGCATCACCGCAATACCGAGCGGTGAAACGCCGATGACGGCTGGCTCAGAGAGGGATTTCAGCCCCGGCGGCAGCCCTTCAATCCACTTTCCGCCGGTCCAGAGGAGCATCGCCCCGCGGTACAGCCCCAGCGTGCCGAGGGTGGCGACTATGGCCGGAATACGCAACCCCACCACCAGAAAGCCGTTGAACGCCCCCGCCAGCGCGCCAATCGACAGCGCGAAGAGAATGGAAACGGGCAGGCTGTAGCCGCTGTTCAGCGCCACGCCAACGGCGATGGCGGAGAGCCCGACGATCGAGCCAACTGACACGTCAATATTGCGGGTCAGCATCACCAGCGCGGCGCCGGCTGCCAGCAGGATCAGGATTTGCGAGCTGGCGAAGATCATCCCCAGCGTTTGCAGGCTGAAGTAGGACGGATTAAGCGCCACCAGCACGGCAAACAGCGCAAGGATGGCGAGAAAGGCGCTCAGCTCGCGGTTCTTCAGTAAGATCTTCATGACTGCCCTCCAAACGCCAGCGCCATCATCCGGTCGAGGCTGACGGCGTGGCGCGGTAGTTCACCGCTGAGTACGCCCTGATGCATCACCAGCACGCGGTCCGCGAGGCCGGGGAATTCATCAAGATCGCTTGAGATCATTAATACCGCCACGTTCTGCGCCGCCACGCTTTTGAGCAGCTGGTAGATATCGGCGCGCGCCGAGACGTCCACGCCGCGCGTGGGTTCATCGACGATCAGCAACAGAGGATTGGCCTCCAGGCAGCGCGCCAGCAGCACCTTCTGCTGATTGCCGCCGGAGAGCGTGCGCACGGGCTGATCCGCGTGGTTGAGCCTGATCCCCAGCGCCCGGTGATAGCGCTCCACCACCGCAGACTCCCGCCCGCGCTGCTGCCAGATCGATGGCTCGTTCAGCGCCACGGTGTTCCAGCGGACGGGCGCGTCGAGGAACAGGCCGGACACCTGCCTGTCTTCCGGCAGATAGACCAGCCCTTTCTCCAGCCGCGCCGAAACGGCATCATGGCTGATATCCTGATTTTCCAGCCAGACGCGGCCCCCGCGCGCGGGGCGCAGGCCGTAAAGCGTTTCCGCAAACTCGGTGCGCCCGGATCCCACCAGCCCGGCGAGGCCGACGATCTCCCCGGCGTAGATCTCAAGGCTGAGATCGATAAACCCTTCCCCGGTGAGATCCTCAACCCGCAGCACCGGAAAATCCTGCGGCTGGGTGCGGCGGTTGCCCGGCAGCGCCAGCCACAGCTTTTGCGTATCGCTCAGGGATTTATCGCGCCCCACCGGCGTCATGGCGGCGATCAGGGCGTTATCGTCAAACTGCGCGGTTTCGCCGCTGAGCACCACCGCGCCGTCGCGCATCACCGAGACGTGGCTCGACAGCATGCGGATTTCCGGCAGCTTGTGCGAGATGAAGACAATGCCAACGCCGTGCTCCTGCAGGGCGCGGATCTGGGAGAAGAGCCGTTCGGTTTCACCGGGCGTGAGGGAGGCCGTAGGCTCATCGAGGATCAGGATCGTCGCGTTGCGCATCAGCCCGCGCAGGATCTCCACCATCTGCTGATCCGCCACCTCCAGGGTGCTGGCAGCGGCGTCGAGGTTAAGCTGGCACCGCAGCTGTTCCAGCTTCGCGGCGAGGCGTTTATCCCGATCGCGCCCGCGCGGCAGGCGGAACAGGATGTTTTCCCGCACCGTCAGGTTGGGGAACAGGAGCGGCTCCTGCGGCACTAGGTAAATGCCGAGCTCGTGCGCCTGCGCGGGCGTAAGCCGTGCAAAAGACTCACCGGCGACCGACAGTTCACCCCGATCCGGCGTTTCGACCCCGGCGACGATCTTCATCAGCGTCGATTTTCCCGCGCCGTTACCGCCCATCAGCGCGTGCACCTGCCCCGCAAGCAGCGTGAAATCAATGCCTTTCAGAACCGGCACGCCTGAGAACTGCTTGCTGATATTCCGCGCCTCGAGAAGTGGTGTCATCATCGCTCCGCTATTGAACAAATGATTTTTAGATTTAATAATGTTCAAAAGCGTAGACGGTGAACTATATTTACAACCGTGCAGGGATCACAGTTTTATCGATTAAGATCCAGATAAAACAGAAACCATCTTAAAGATCCGTTTTGTCGCGTGGCTCACATTTTCACGTCGCGCCATCACGAACATATGATCTAAATTTTTATAAGAGTTCAACTATGAGCGATAAACGCACTGCGGAAGAAGGACGGTTTGCCGGGCTGGCGCTGGCGGAAGAGGAGCTGGTGGCGCGCGTGGCCTGGTGCTACTACCACGACGGGCTGACCCAGAACGATATTGGCGAACGGCTCGGGCTGCCGCGCCTGAAGATCTCCCGCCTGCTGGAGAAGGGCCGTCAGTCCGGGGTGATCCGCGTGCAGATCAACTCCCGCTACGAGGGGTGCCTGGCGCTGGAAACCGAGCTCCAGCAGCGCTTTGGCCTGAAGCTGGTGCGCGTGATGCCCGCCCTTAATACCCCGCCGATGAACGTGCGGCTCGGCATTGGCGCCGCGCAGTCGCTGATGGGCGTGCTGGAGCCCGGCCAGCTGTTAGCGGTGGGGTTTGGTGAAACCACCATGAGCAGCCTGCAACATTTAAGCGGCTTTATCAGCTCGCAGCAGATCCGCCTGGTGACGCTCTCCGGCGGCGTGGGGCCGTATATGACCGGTATCGGCCAGCTGGACGCGGCCTGCAGCGTCAGCATGATCCCCGCCCCGCTTCGCGTCTCATCCGCAGAAGTGGCCGGGATCTTAAAGCGCGAAACCAGCGTGCGGGACGTGATCCTCGCCGCCACCGCGGCCGACGTGGCGGTGGTCGGGATTGGTTCGGTGAACCAGCGCCGTGACGCCACCATCCTGCGCTCCGGCTATATCAGCGAAGGTGAACAGCTGATGTACGCCCGCAAGGGCGCGGTCGGCGACATCCTCGGCTATTTCCTCAATGCCGATGGCGAATGCGTCGAAGAGCTGGAGATCCACAAAGAATTACTCGGCGTCACGCTCGATGAACTGGCGCAGCTGCCCACCATCGTTGGCGTGGCCGGAGGAGAAGAGAAAGCCGATGCGATTTACGCCGCACTGAAGGGTCGCCGTATCAATGGCCTGGTGACGGAAGAGACGACAGCCCGCGCGGTGCTGGCCCTGACGTAACGGGGGATGCCCTGCGCTAACAGCGAGGCAAGCTCATGAGTTACCTTTTAGCGTTAGATGCAGGGACAGGCAGCGTTCGCGCCGTTATTTTCGATTTACAGGGCAGCCAGGTTGCCGTCGGCCAGGCCGAGTGGAAGCACCTGAGCGTGGAGAACGTGCCGGGGTCGATGGAGTTCGACCTCGACACCAACTGGCGGCTGGCCTGCCGGTGCATTCATCAGGCGCTGGAGCGCGCGCGCCTGAGCGCGGCGGATATTCAGTCCGTCGCCTGCTGCTCGATGCGCGAAGGGATCGTGCTGTATGACCGCAACGGCGAGGCCATCTGGGCCTGCGCCAACGTCGACGCCCGCGCCAGCCGCGAGGTTGCCGAACTCAAGGAGATCCACGACGACCGCTTTGAATCCGAAGTGTATGAGGTTTCCGGGCAAACCCTTGCCCTGAGCGCAATGCCGCGCCTGCTGTGGCTGGCGCACCATCGGCCGGATATCTACCGCAAGGCCGCCACCATCACCATGATCAGCGACTGGCTGGCGGCGAAGCTTTCCGGCGAGCTGGCGGTTGACCCGTCCAACGCGGGCACGACCGGCATGCTGGATCTCTTCTCCCGCGACTGGCGGCCGGCGCTGCTGGACATGGCCGGGCTGCGCGCCGATATCCTCTCCCCGGTGAAGGAGACAGGGACGGTGCTGGGTGCCATCACCCGGGAGGCCGCACAGCAGAGTGGCCTGCGCGAGGGCACGCCGGTGGTGATGGGCGGCGGCGACGTGCAGCTGGGCTGTCTGGGGCTGGGCGTGGTCCGCGCCGGGCAAACGGCGGTGCTGGGCGGTACCTTCTGGCAGCAGGTCGTAAACCTGCCGCAGGTGCGCACCGACCCTGACATGAACATCCGCGTGAACCCGCACGTTATCCCCGGCATGGCGCAGGCGGAGTCGATCAGCTTCTTTACCGGGCTGACCATGCGCTGGTTCCGCGACGCGTTCTGCGCCGAAGAGAAGCTGATTGCCGACCGGATGGGGATGGACACCTATTCCCTGCTCGAAGAGATGGCGAGCCGCGTGCCCGCTGGCTCCCACGGCGTGATGCCCATCTTCTCCGACGCGATGCATTTTAAGCAGTGGTACCACGCGGCACCGTCGTTTATTAACCTCTCCATTGACCCGGAAAAGTGCAACAAAGCGACGCTGTTCCGCGCGCTGGAGGAGAACGCGGCGATAGTCTCTGCCTGTAACCTGGCGCAGATTTCGCGCTTCTCCGGCGTTAAGTTTGAGAGCCTGGTGTTTGCGGGCGGCGGTTCGAAAGGCGCCCTGTGGAGCCAGATTTTAAGCGACGTCACCGGCCTGCCGGTGCGCGTGCCGGAAGTGAAGGAGGCCACGGCGCTGGGCTGCGCGATTGCGGCCGGAACGGGCGCGGGGCTGTTCGCGGATATGGCCTCGACGGGCGAGCGGCTGGTGCAGTGGAGCCGGGAGTTCACGCCGAACCCGCAGCACCGCGAGCTGTACGACGGCATGATGCAGAAGTGGCAGGCGGTGTATGCGGACCAGCTCGGGCTGGTGGACAGCGGGCTGACGACGTCGATGTGGGAGGCACCAGGGTTAGTTAAAACCCACACCCCTCACCCTGTCCCTCTCCCCAAAGGGGAGAGGGAAAAGACCAGATCGAGCTAACTCTTTAAGATCGCACCGGCTAGTCCCCTCTCCCCTTCGGGGAGAGGGTTAGGGTGAGGGGCATTATTTGAATCCCATCACATTCACCGCATTCCCCTTTTCCCTTTTACTCCCCGCTGGCTAAATTAGTAACTCATCCGACCACATAACAATAATTTTACACTGGAAGAGACTATGAGCCGCTACCCGTCGTTATTCGCCCCTCTCGATCTGGGGTTCACCACCCTCAAAAACCGCGTGCTGATGGGCTCGATGCATACCGGGCTGGAGGAGCGCCCGGACGGGGCCGAGCGTCTGGCGGCGTTCTATGCCGAGCGCGCGCGTCACGGGGTGGCGCTGATCGTCACCGGCGGCGTATCGCCCGCGCCCACGGGCGTGACGATGCAGGGCGGCGCGGTGCTAAATGACGCGAGCCAGCTGCCGCACCACCGCATTGTGACCGACGCGGTTCACCGCGAGGGCGGCAAAATCGCCCTGCAAATCCTGCACACCGGGCGCTACAGCTATCAGCCGAATCTGGTCGCGCCGTCGGCCATCCAGGCCCCCATCAACCGCTTCAGGCCGCATGCCCTCAGCCACGACGAGATCCTGGCGCTGATTGAGGACTTCGCCCGCTGCGCCGCGCTGGCGCGTGAAGCGGGCTATGACGGCGTGGAGGTGATGGGCTCCGAGGGCTATCTGATCAACGAATTTCTCGCCGCGCGCACCAACCAGCGCGAGGATGAATGGGGCGGCGACTATGCCCGCCGCATGCGCTTTGCGGTGGAGGTGGTGCGCGCGGTGCGTGAGCGCGCGGGGGCGGATTTTATCATCATCTTCCGCCTGTCGATGCTCGACCTGGTGGAGGGCGGCGGGACGTTCGATGAAGCCGTGCAGCTGGCGAAGGCGGTTGAAGCCGCGGGCGCCACCATCATCAACACCGGCATCGGCTGGCACGAGGCGCGCATTCCAACTATCGCCACGCCGGTGCCGCGCGCGGCGTTCAGCTGGGTAACGCGCAGGCTGAAGGGAAAAGTGTCTGTTCCGCTGGTCACCACTAACCGTATTAACGATCCGCAGGTGGCGGACGACGTGATATCACGCGGCGATGCCGATATGGTGTCAATGGCGCGCCCGTTCCTCGCGGATGCAGAACTGTTGTCCAAAGCGCAAAGCGGACGCGCGGATGAGATCAACACCTGCATCGGCTGTAATCAGGCCTGCCTGGATCGGATCTTCGTCGGCAAGGTTACCTCTTGTCTCGTGAATCCGCGCGCCTGCCATGAAACCACAATGCCTGTCGTTCCCGCGGTCAATAAAAAACGCCTGGCCGTCGTGGGCGCTGGACCAGCGGGCCTGGCGTTCGCGGTGAACGCCGCCTCGCGCGGGCACAGCGTGACGCTGTTTGATGCCGCCGGTGAGATTGGCGGGCAGTTTAATATCGCCAAACAGATCCCCGGCAAAGAGGAATTCTATGAAACCCTGCGCTACTACCGGCGGATGATCGAGTTGACGGGCGTAGATCTGCGGCTTAACCAGCGGGTGACGGCGGCCGATCTGCTGGCGTTCGACGAGGCGATCCTGGCAAGCGGGATCGCCCCGCGCACGCCTGCGATCGAGGGCATCGATCATCCGAAGGTGTTGAGCTATCTGGACGTACTGCGCGATAAAGCGCCCGTGGGGGAGAAGGTGGCCATTATCGGCTGCGGCGGTATCGGCTTTGATACCGCCATGTACCTGAGCCAGCCGGGCGAGGCCACCAGCCAGAATATCGCCGAATTTTGCGTGGAATGGGGAATTGATACCAGCCTGAGTCAGCCCGGCGGCCTGCGGCCTGAAGGGCCACAGCTGCCGAAAAGCCCGCGTCAGATCGTCATGCTACAGCGCAAAGCCAGCAAGCCGGGCGAAGGGCTGGGCAAAACCACGGGCTGGATCCACCGCGCCACCCTGCTGTCGCGCGGGGTGAAGATGATCCCGGCGGTGAGCTATCAGAAGATCGACGACGAGGGCCTGCACGTCACGATCGGCGGCGAACCGCAGCTGCTGCGCGTGGATCATGTGATTTTGTGTGCCGGGCAAGAGCCGAAGCGGGATCTGGCGGATCCGCTGCGTGAGGCAGGTAAAACGGTGCATTTGATCGGCGGGTGCGACGTGGCGATGGAGCTGGATGCGCGGCGGGCCATTGCGCAGGGCACCCAGCTTGCACTGATTATTTAGCGACGACGTCCCAGCTTCACCGCTTTCAGCACCACGAACTTGTTGTTGGTGGCGATGGTGACGCAGTTGCCGAAAATCTTCTTCAGCTTGTGGAAGTAGTCCAGGTGGCGGTTCGCCACGATGTACAGCTCGCCGTTGATCTTCAGGCAGCGGCGCGCGTGGTGGAACATCTCCCAGGCGACGTTATCCGTCAGGGCGTGCTTCTGGTGGAACGGCGGGTTGCAGAACACGGCGTTGAAGCGGAAAGGCTCCACGCCGGACAGCGCGTTGTTGATCATGAACTCGCAGCGGTCCAGCGCCTCCGGCATGTTGGTTTCCACGTTCAGACGGCTCGACGCCACCGCCATCGGCGATTCGTCGCTGAACACCACGCTGGCGTCCGGGTTCTTCGCCAGCAGCGTCAGGCCAATCACGCCGTTGCCGCAGCCCAGGTCGACAATTTCCCCTTCCAGATTTTCCGGCAGGTGTTCCATAAAGAAACGCGCGCCGATGTCCAGACCGGTGCGGGAGAAGACGTTCGCGTGGTTATGGATGGTCCAGTCTGTGCCTTCCAGCTTCCAGCTCAGGGTTTCTGGCGCGTCGGCCAGTTCCGGCGCGCTGAAGGTACAGTTGATCAGGCGCGCTTTTTTCCAGGCGAGCGTAGTGGTAGTCGGGCCCAGCACCTTCTCGAACAGCTCCAGCGTCGAGGTGTGAATGTCGCGCGCTTTGGCACCCGCGATGATGCGGGTTTCTGGCGTCACGACCTTGCGCAGCGCGCGCAGCTGCTGCTCCAGCAGCGCCATGGTTTTTGGCACCTTAATCAGCACCACGCCCGGCGCCTGCGGGTAGTCCGCGGTGCTGTCGAGGAACTTCACGCTGGACTCTTCGATATCGTTGTGACGCAGGTTTTCACGCGTCGCCAGCTCGCTCAGGTAAGAATCGCCGATGCTGTAAGGCGTGTGTGCCGCCAGGGCGCAGGCCAGCGCGCCAAACGCGTCATTCAGGATCAGCACCGGGCCGCTGATTTCAGCGTCATCCAACTGTTGCAGCAGATATTCATCCGCCGCTTCCCACGCCTGAAGCGGGTTAACGTCGTCCGTTTCCGGGAAACGTTTAAGGTTGAGTGAACGGAAACCGTTGTCTAAGTGGCTCATCGGCCCTCCTGAATGGTAAAATTTCGGCGTTATCCCTGAAAAGGGTGCGTGAGTATACCCGTTTTCAACTTATTTTGGGGTTTTGATGAACCAGCTGACTTATCTCCAGGGCTACCCGGAGCATCTGCTTTCCCAGGTCCGGACGTTAATTGCCGATCAAAAGCTGGGCGCGGTGCTGGAAAAACGCTATCCCGGCACGCACGATTTCGCGACCGATAAGGCGCTCTGGCAGTATACGCAGGATCTGAAAAACCGGTATCTGAAGAGCGCGCCGCCGGTCAACAAGGTGATGTACGACAGCAAGATCCACGTGCTGAAAAACGCGCTCGGCCTGCACACCGCCGTCTCTCGCGTGCAGGGCGGCAGGCTGAAGGCCAAAGCGGAGATCCGCGTGGCGACCGTATTTCGTAACGCGCCCGAAGCGTTTCTGCGGATGATTGTGGTGCACGAGCTTGCCCACCTCAAGGAGAAGGAGCACGACAAAGCGTTTTATGCCCTTTGCTGCCATATGGAGCCGCAGTACCACCAGCTGGAGTTTGATACCCGTTTGTGGCTGACGCATTTATCGTTAAAGAGTAATGCGCAGTAGCGCACGCGAAATGTCATGATGACGTGCTACAGTGGCTACAGGTTCCCTGCTACGGAGTACGTAAACGTTTATGATACGTTTCGCAGTCATCGGTACGAACTGGATCACGCGCCAGTTCGTCGACGCCGCCCACGAAACCGGCAAATATAAGCTCACCGCAGTCTATTCCCGCAGCCTTGAGCAGGCGCAGAGCTTCGCGAACGATTACCTGGTCGAACACCTGTTCACCTCGCTCGACGAGATGGCGCAAAGCGACGCTATTGACGCGGTTTATATCGCCAGCCCGAACTCCCTGCACTTCCCGCAAACGGCGCTGTTCCTCGGCCACAAAAAGCATGTGATCTGCGAGAAGCCGCTGGCCTCGAATAGTCAGGAAGTGGAAGCCGCCATTGCGCTTGCCCGCGAAAACCAGGTGGTACTGTTCGAAGCGTTCAAAACCGCCAGCCTGCCCAACTTCCTGCTGCTGCAGCAGTCCCTGCCGAAAATTGGCAAAGTGCGTAAAGCCTTTATCAACTACTGCCAGTATTCGTCGCGCTATCAGCGCTATCTGGACGGCGAGAACCCGAATACCTTTAACCCGGCCTTCTCGAACGGCTCGATTATGGATATCGGTTTTTACTGTCTGGCCTCTGCGGTTGCGCTGTGGGGGGAACCACACGGCGTGACGGCCACCGCCAGCCTGCTGGACAGCGGCGTGGACGCTCACGGTATCGTGGTGCTCGACTACGGTGATTTCAGCGTGACGTTGCAGCACTCGAAGGTCAGCGACTCCGTGCTGCCAAGCGAAATTCAGGGCGAAGACGGCTCGCTGGTGATCGAAAAAATCTCCGAATGCCAGAAGCTGAGCATCGTCCCGCGCGGCGGAAAAGCGCAGGAGCTGACGCAGCCTCAGCATATTAACACTATGCTCTATGAGGCAGAGGTCTTCGCCCGTCTGGTAGAAGACAACGAAGTGAACCACCCGGGGCTTGCGATAAGCCGCACCACGGCGAAGCTGCAAACGGAGATCCGCCGACAGACCGGCGTGGTCTTCCCCGCAGACGGCGTGAATGCGGAAGCTATCGCGTAAAGCTGTGTAATGAAACCGTGCAGAGCATTGACGAAATCAATGTTCTGACATATTTTGTTACCTGCAAAGGGGAGTAACTTCTTCGCCGGTGGATCGTCATTACGATGCGTGCAAAACCGCATCCGGTCGCCGGGCAACCTTTATGGTTGTAAGTGAGACCTTGCCGGAAGGCGAGGTCTATGCATAAAAAGCTAACGGCTATCGTCTTCTGACCATAGCCGTTTTTGTTTTTTATGTGTAAGGAAAATAGTATGCATTCTGTCGGCACTCCAATGCTGTGGGGCGGATTCGCGGTTGTCGTGCTCATCATGCTGGCGATCGACCTCTTTTTGCAGGGCCGCCGCGGCGAGCACGGCATGAGCGTTAAGCAAGCCGCCGTCTGGTCGCTGGTGTGGGTATCCCTCTCACTCCTTTTCTGCGCCGCCTTCTGGTGGTATCTGGCCTCGACCGAAGGCCGCGCGGTGGCCGATCCTCAGGCTCTCGCCTTCCTCACCGGTTATCTGATTGAAAAAGCGCTGGCGGTAGATAACGTCTTCGTCTGGCTGATGCTGTTTAGCTATTTTGCCGTGCCTGCGGCTCTGCAACGCCGCGTGCTGGTGTACGGCGTGCTCGGTGCCATCATCCTGCGTACCATCATGATCTTCGCCGGCAGCTGGCTGATTACCCAGTTTGAATGGTTGCTGTACGTGTTCGGCGCGTTCCTGCTGTTCACCGGCGTCAAAATGGCGCTGGCGAAAGAAGACGATACCGGTATCGGCGATAAGCCGCTGGTGAAGTGGATCCGCGGTCATCTGCGCATGACGGACAAGATCGAAAGCGAGCATTTCTTCGTGCGCAAGAACGGCCTGCTGTTTGCCACCCCGCTGCTGCTGGTGCTGATTCTGGTCGAGCTGAGCGACGTGATTTTCGCGGTAGACAGTATCCCGGCTATCTTCGCGGTCACCACCGACCCGTTCATCGTGCTGACCTCTAACCTGTTCGCGATCCTCGGCCTGCGCGCGATGTACTTCCTGCTGGCGGGCGCGGCGGAGCGTTTCTCGATGCTGAAATACGGCCTGTCGGTGATTCTGGTCTTCATCGGTATCAAGATGCTGATCGTCGATTTCTACCATATCCCGATCGCCATTTCGCTCAGCGTGGTGTTTGGCATTCTGCTGGTGACGCTGGTAATTAATACCTGGGTTAACCGCCAGCACGATAAAAAGCAGCAGGCGGAGTAATCCCCTCTCCCCGGCCCTCTCCCCACAGGGGAGAGGGTGAACACACTTTTGTAACGCAATAGTTAAAAAATATGACGCAACACGTAAAATCCAGCATTTTACGCTTCCGCCTTTCCCCGCTTTCCGTGATACTCAACCAGGCAAACAAATATTTACATCCTGAAATAAATGTGACTTAGAGCACATCCAGGATGGAACGCAATTTCACTTAGGAATTTAGTATGAGCACACAATCTAAAGGCCTGCTGGCGCGTATCACGCAGGGCAGCCTGGTTAAACAAATCCTGGTAGGGCTGGTTCTGGGGATCCTGCTGGCGCTGGTGTCAAAACCTGCCGCGGAAGCGACAGGGTTACTCGGCACCCTGTTCGTGGGCGCGCTGAAGGCCGTTGCGCCGGTGCTGGTTCTGATGCTGGTCATGGCTTCCATCGCCAATCACCAGCACGGACAAAAAACCAACATTCGTCCGATTCTCTTTTTATATCTGCTGGGCACGTTTTCTGCTGCGCTGACCGCGGTGGTCTTTAGCTTCCTCTTCCCGTCCACGCTGCATCTGACCTCTGCGGCGGGCGACATCACGCCGCCTTCCGGCATCGTGGAGGTTCTGCGTGGCCTGCTGATGAGCATGGTGACAAACCCGATTGATGCCCTGCTGAATGCAAACTACATTGGCATCCTGGTCTGGGCAATCGGGCTTGGATTCGCCCTGCGTCACGGCAACGAAACGACGAAAAACCTGGTCAACGATATGTCCAACGCCGTGACCTTTATCGTGAAGGTCGTCATTCGCTTTGCGCCGGTCGGTATCTTTGGTCTGGTGTCGTCTACGCTTGCGACAACCGGCTTTGACGCGCTGTGGGGCTATGCACAGCTGCTGTTTGTGCTGGTAGGCTGCATGCTGCTGGTGGCGCTGGTGATCAACCCGCTGCTGGTGTTCTGGCAGATCCGCCGCAACCCGTATCCGCTGGTATTGACCTGCCTGCGCGAAAGCGGCGTATATGCCTTCTTTACCCGCAGCTCGGCGGCGAACATTCCGGTTAACATGGCGCTGGCGGAGAAGCTGAACCTGGATCGCGACACCTACTCGGTTTCCATTCCGCTGGGTGCGACCGTCAACATGGCGGGTGCAGCGATTACCATCACCGTGCTGACGCTGGCGGCCGTGCATACGCTGGGTATTCCGGTCGATCTGCCAACGGCGCTGCTGCTGAGCGTGGTGGCGTCGCTGTGCGCCTGCGGCGCATCCGGCGTGGCGGGCGGTTCGCTGCTGCTGATCCCGCTGGCCTGTAATATGTTTGGCATTCCGAACGAAATTGCAATGCAGGTTGTTGCGGTCGGCTTCATTATCGGCGTCCTGCAGGACTCCTGCGAAACCGCGCTGAACTCCTCAACGGACGTGCTGTTCACCGCGGCGGCCTGCCAGGCGGAAGACGCGCGTTTAGCGAAGAACGCCCTGCGCGGATAAAGCAAAACGGCAACCCTGAGGTTGCCGTTTTTAGTATTTGCCCCCTCTCCCCGTGGAGAGGGTTGGGGTGAGGGCACCAGCCCGCACCCAGCTTAGAGCGTCACACCACTCTTAAAAATCGCCAGCTCGCGGAAGTCGTTCTTCTCGTTACAGGTCTGCCTGCCGCTGGCGAACTCTGCGATAGCGTCCACGAACTCGGTCAGCAGCTGCGGCATCGCTTTGCCGTGGATCAGCTGCCCTGCGTCGAAATCGATCCAGTGCTTTTTCTTTGCCGCCAGCTCGCTGTTGGTGGCAATTTTAACCGTCGGCACAAACCCGCCGTACGGCGTACCGCGGCCGGTACTGAACAACACCATGTGGCAGCCCGCCCCCGCCAGCGCGCTGGTGGCGACCGCATCGTTACCTGGCGCGCTCAGCAGGTTCAGGCCGTGGGTTTTCAGGCGTTCGCCGTAGCGCAGAACGTCCACCACCTGGCTGGCGCCCGCCTTCTGGGTGCAGCCGAGGGATTTCTCTTCCAGCGTGGTGATCCCCCCCGCTTTGTTACCCGGCGACGGGTTCTCATAAATCGGCTGGTTGTGGGCTATAAAGTACTGTTTGAAGTCGTTCACCATGGTTACGGTCTTTTCAAACGTCTCTTCGTCGCGGCAGTGGCTCATCAGAATACGCTCCGCGCCGAACATCTCCGGCACTTCGGTCAGCACCGTGGTGCCGCCATTGGCAATCACGTAATCCGAGAAGCGGCCCAGCATCGGGTTGGCGGTAATGCCGGAAAGCCCGTCAGATCCGCCGCACTCCAGGCCAAACTTCAGTTCGCTCAGCTTGCCCGGCTCGCGCCTGTCGTGACGCATCACCTCATACAGCTGATGCAGCTGTTCAACGCCCGCCTCCACTTCGTCATCCTGATGCTGACACACCATAAAGCGCACACGCTCGGGATCGAAGTCGCCCAGCGTTTCGCGAAAGGCATCCACCTGGTTGTTTTCACAGCCGAGGCCAATCACCAGCACCGCGCCCGCATTCGGATGGCGCACCATGTTTTGCAGCATGGTGCGGGTGTTGATGTGGTCGTCACCCAGCTGGGAGCAGCCGTAGGTGTGGCTGAACAGATGCACCCCGTCGGTGCCTTCGGCACCGCTGGTCTCTTTCAGGAAGCGCGCCTGGATTTGACGCGCAATCCCGTTCACGCAGCCGACGGTCGGGAGGATCCACAGTTCATTGCGGATCCCCACCTCGCCGCTGGCGCGGCGGTAGATCTGCACCTCACGATCGGCCGCCTGGGCTTCTTCCGTCTGAAAGTCAGGTTGATAGCTGTACTCGTCCAGATCGCTGAGGTTGGTGCGGGTATTGTGGGAATGAATGTATTCACCCGGCGCAATATCCGCCAGCGCGTGACCGATGGGCAAACCGTACTTCACCACGTTCTCCCCTTTGGCAATGGGGATCAGGGCAAACTTATGGCCACGCCCAATAGCCTGGCGTAACGTCACCGACTGGCTGTCGAAGGCCACTTCCGTCCCTTCGGCTAAATCTGCCAGCGCGACGGCAACGTTATCCGGCGAATGGATTTTGATGTATTGCATATCAACCTCAAGCGGCCTTAGTTCAGTTCAATGGCGAAGTAGTCACGCGCATTGTTAAAGCAGATGTTTTTCACCATTTCGCCCAGCAGCTGGATATCCGCTGGCGCTTCGCCCGCGTGCACCCAACGGCCAATCATCTGGCACAGAATGCGGCGGAAATATTCGTGGCGAGTGTAGGAGAGGAAGCTGCGGCTGTCGGTCAGCATGCCGACAAAGCGGCTTAACAGGCCAAGCTGCGCCAGCTGCGTCATCTGACGCTCCATGCCGTCTTTCTGGTCGTTAAACCACCAGCCGGAGCCGAACTGCATCTTGCCCGGCATCCCTTCCCCCTGGAAGTTGCCGATCATGGTGCCCAGCACTTCGTTATCGCGCGGGTTCAGGCAGTAGAGGATGGTTTTTGGCAGCAGGTTTTGCTCGTTCTGTTTGCTCAGCAGCTTAGACAGCTCTTCCGCCAGCGGACGGTCGTTGATGGAGTCAAAGCCTACGTCCGCGCCCAGCAGCATAAACTGGCGCTGGTTGTTATTACGCAGCGCGCCGATGTGATACTGCTGAACCCAGCCGCGACGGGCATATTCCGCACCGAGGAACACCAGCACCGCGGTTTTGAACTGGGCGACTTCATGCTCGCTTAACTGTTCGCCGGAGAGACGGCGCGCCAGAATGCCGTCCAGCTCGGCTTCGTTAGATTCCGCGAACAGCACCACGTCCAGCGCGTGGTCAGAGACCTTACAGCCGTGCGCGGCGAAGTGATCCAGACGTTTGGTAAGCGCCGTTTGCAGATCGGCGAAACGACGGATGTCGGTATCGGAGACTTCCGCCAGCTTCGCCATGTAGTCGTTAAAGGTTGCCTGCTCGATGTTGAAGGCTTTATCCGGGCGCCAGCTTGGCAGCACCTTGATGTCAAACGCGGCGTCTTTGGCGACCACCGCGTGGTGCTCCAGGGAGTCGATCGGATCGTCGGTCGTCCCCACCATCTTCACGTTCATCTGCTTCATGATGCCGCGCGCGGAGAAGTTGTCCTGCGCGAGCAGGTCGTTGCACTGGTCCCAGATTTCATCCGCGGTGGCTGGAGAAAGCAGCTTGCCGGTTATGCCAAACGGACGACGCAGCTCAAGGTGCGTCCAGTGGTATAGCGGATTACCGATGGTGTGCGGAACGGTAGCGGCCCAGGCGTCAAACTTCTCGCGGTCGGTGGCGTCGCCGGTACACAGGCGCTCGGCCACGCCGTTGGTGCGCATCGCTCGCCATTTATAGTGGTCACCCTTCAGCCAGATATCATACAGGTTTTTGAAGCGGTAATTTTCGGCAACCTGCTGCGGCGGTAGATGGCAGTGGTAGTCGAAAATCGGCTGGTCTTTTGCGTAGTCGTGGTACAGGCGGCGGGCAAATTCGCTATCTAACAGAAAATCGTCGGTCATAAACGGCGTCATTATCGTCTTCCTCATTACGGGAGCGGCAGAAAGCTTATGTTCAGATGCTGCAAAGTTATCACACCAATTTCCAGAGGCCGACGTTTTTTTCGTGAGTTAGATCAATAAACGTCGACAAATAAATTACCCTCAAAGGGGTAAACCCTCTCGCAGACCGCGCCAGCACTGGCTTTATCCGCGCCGCAGAATATCCCTACAAAGATTCACACTTTTGTGATGTCACTCACCTTTTAAAGTTGTATGACAAGTTATCGTTTCGCCGTCGCAAACACTATGCCGACGGAATGCATTACCGGTGCTTCACACCGGATTTAACGGTACGGAAACCGACTTAAGCACGATTACTTATGGCAAGGTTCGGGCCGTTCCGGGACACGCTCCCGGTTACGCCCCTCCCGTTACAGAACAGCTCCCGATAACGGTTGAGCTGTTGCCGTGTCCCGACACGGAAATAACATAACGATGAGGTTTTACATGCGTAAAATTAAAGGGTTACGTTGGTACATGATTGCACTGGTGACGCTCGGCACCGTGCTGGGCTACCTGACGCGTAACACCGTGGCAGCCGCGGCGCCAACGTTGATGGAAGAGTTACATATCTCCACGCAGCAATACTCTTACATCATCGCGGCGTACTCTGCCGCTTACACCGTAATGCAGCCTGTTGCAGGTTATGTTCTTGATATTCTGGGTACAAAAATTGGTTACGCCTTCTTCGCCGTTGCCTGGGCCGTCTTCTGCGGCGCGACCGCACTGGCAGGAAGCTGTGGCGGGCTGGCGCTGGCGCGTGGTGCGGTTGGTGCCGCCGAAGCGGCGATGATCCCGGCGGGGCTGAAGGCCAGCTCCGAGTGGTTCCCGGCAAAAGAGCGCTCCATTGCGGTGGGCTACTTCAACGTGGGCTCGTCCATCGGGGCGATGATTGCGCCGCCGCTGGTGGTATGGGCCATCGTGATGCACAGCTGGCAGATGGCGTTCATCATCTCGGGCGTACTGAGCTTTGCCTGGGCGATGGCGTGGCTGATCTTCTATAAACACCCGCGCGATCAGAAAAAGCTGTCTACCGAAGAACGCGACTACATTATTAATGGCCAGGAATCGCAGCATCAGACCGATAACGGCAAAAAGATGTCCGTCTGGCAGATCCTCGGCACCCGTCAGTTCTGGGGTATCGCCCTGCCACGCTTCCTGGCAGAACCGGCCTGGGGCACGTTCAATGCCTGGATCCCGCTGTTCATGTTCAAAGTTTACGGCTTTAACCTGAAAGAGATCGCGATGTTCGCCTGGATGCCAATGCTGTTCGCGGACCTGGGCTGTATCGTGGGCGGCTACCTGCCACCGCTGTTCCAGCGCTGGTTTGGCGTGAACCTGATTGTTTCCCGTAAGATGGTGGTCACCCTGGGCGCGCTGCTGATGATCGGCCCGGGCATGATCGGTCTGTTCACCAGCCCTTACGTTGCTATCGCGCTGCTGTGTATCGGTGGTTTTGCTCACCAGTCTCTGTCCGGGGCGCTGATTACGCTCTCCTCCGACGTGTTTGGCCGTAACGAAGTTGCCACCGCCAACGGCCTGACCGGCATGGCCGCCTGGACAGCAAGCACCATGTTCGCCCTGGTGGTCGGCGCGCTGGCAGACACCATCGGCTTCAGCCCGCTGTTCGCGGTACTGGCAATCTTCGACCTGCTGGGCGCGGTGGTGATCTGGACGGTGCTGAAAAGTAAATCCGCCGACGAACTGGCGAAAGAGTCCCTCGGAGGGCCGGCGACGCAGAGTTAGCGCTGCGCCACCACCCGGCAAAATCTTCGCAGAAGCCGCCTCCGGGCGGCTTTTTTGATGGCAAAATCTGGAGACTGGCACGCAAAAGTGGTATAACAAATCATTCGCGGTACCCTGCCTGGAGCGTATATGGAAATCACCGAATCTCGTCGTTTATATCAACAACTTGCTGCCGAGCTGAAAGATCGCATCGAGCAAGGTGTCTATCTTGTCGGTGATAAACTTCCCGCCGAGCGTTTTATCGCGGACGAGAAAAGCGTCAGCCGCACGGTGGTGCGCGAAGCCATCATCATGCTGGAAGTGGAAGGCTACGTTGAGGTGCGTAAAGGTTCCGGCATTCACGTGATTTCCAACCAGGCAAAGCACTCTCCGGCCCCGGACGAAAGCCTGGAGTTTGCCAGCTACGGTCCGTTCGAGCTTCTCCAGGCTCGCCAGCTGATCGAAAGCAATATCGCGGAATTTGCGGCGACTCAGGTGACCAAGCAGGACATCATGAAGCTGATGGAAATTCAGGATCACGCGCGTAAGGAAAAATGTTTCCGCGATTCCGAATGGGACCTGCAGTTCCACGTCCAGGTCGCCCTTGCAACCCAGAACACTGCGCTGGCGGCAATCGTAGAAAAAATGTGGACTCAGCGCGTTCACAACCCGTACTGGAAGAAACTGCACGATCACATCGATTCCCGCACGGTGGATAACTGGTGCGACGACCACGATCAGATTCTTAAGGCGCTGATTCGTAAAGACCCGCACGCGGCGAAGCTGGCGATGTGGCAGCATCTGGAAAACACCAAACAGATGCTCTTTAATGAAACCAGTGATGACTTTGAATTTAACGCAGACCGCTATCTTTTTGCCGATAATCCGGTCGTTCATCTCGATACTGCGGCCAATCTCGCAAAATAAGCCCCTGGGCTGCTGGCAGGCGCACCGCTGCGCCTTCCGGCGATGCAGGGTAAGAAAACCTCTATAGTGTCAGCCTTTGTAAAAAGTCTCGCTCCCCTTCATGGCTTACGCCAAAATCACGTTTCCCCTCAAATTCTGTGACGCAGAACGTCGGGCTTTGTTACAATTGGATTCACTTCGTTATTTTGTAAGTTAGTGCTTGCTAACCAGCCAATTAACAGGGAACAGTGTTGGCCACGCATCAATGTGTCCGCGAGCGACCATAATGAAATCACTACAATGTCGCCGTGCTGTTTTTCCCGAATGACAGGCGTGACGTTAACCGATT
Organism: Enterobacter cloacae complex sp. 2022EL-00788; assembly: GCF_026627565.1. NCBI lineage: Bacteria > Pseudomonadati > Pseudomonadota > Gammaproteobacteria > Enterobacterales > Enterobacteriaceae > Enterobacter > Enterobacter cloacae complex sp. 2022EL-00788. The sequence continues at coordinate 197,321 of NZ_JAPNMC010000004.1, forward strand.
TCCAGGAACACTGAATGGAACTTTTGACCCAACTACTGAACGCCCTCTGGGCTCAGGATTTCGAAACGCTGGCCAACCCGTCCATGATTGGCATGCTCTATTTTGTCTTATTTATGATCCTGTTCCTTGAGAACGGTTTGTTGCCTGCCGCCTTTTTACCGGGCGACAGCCTGCTGGTGCTGGTCGGGGTACTTTGTGCAAAAGGGGCGATGGCCTTCCCGCAAACGGTATTGCTGTTAACCATTGCCGCCAGCCTGGGCTGCTGGGTGAGCTATATTCAGGGGCGCTGGCTGGGCAACACGCGTATCGTCCAGAACTGGCTTTCGCATCTTCCGGCACATTACCACCAGCGGGCGCACCACCTTTTCCACAAGCACGGGCTTTCCGCGCTGCTGATTGGCCGCTTCATCGCGTTTGTTCGCACCCTGCTGCCCACCATTGCGGGCCTGTCTGGCCTGAGCAGCGCGCGCTTCCAGTTCTTTAACTGGATGAGCGGCTTGCTGTGGGTTCTGATCCTGACCACGCTCGGCTACGCGCTCGGCAAAACGCCGGTATTTATGAAGTATGAAGATCAGCTCATGTCCTGCCTGATGCTGCTGCCGGTCGTCCTGCTGGTGTTTGGTCTGGTAGGTTCACTGGTTGTGCTGTGGAAGAAGAAATATGGAGCCAGGGGTTAAGGATGGTTATCTCCCCGCTCGCCCTGCGCCGCTTCTCTTATGCCATCGTCGCGCTGATGATGTTGAGCACGCTCATCCTGCTGTGGTCTGCGCTACAGCATCAGGAGTCGACGCTGGCTATCCGCCCTGTGAGTCAGGGAGCCAGCGTGCCGGATGGTTTTTCCATCTGGCATCATCTGGACGCAAACGGGATCCGCTTTAAAAGCATTACGCCGCAAGACGATGTGCTGCTGATAAAATTTGACTCCAGTGCGCAAAGCGCCGCGGCAAAAGCCGTGCTGGACCGAACGCTGCCTCATGGTTATATCATCGCGCAGCAGGACGATGACAGCCACGTGGCCTCCTGGATGTCACGGTTACGCGACACGTCGCATCGATTTGGTTAACGACTACTATTCCGAATATTTTCACCTACTTTGGTGAAACTCCCGTTTACTTACTATGCTTAAGTACGCGGAGCACCCCTCAGATGTTCTCCGCATAGTTCTGGAACACGGCTTACGCCGTAACACAATGGAAGGTTTCTATAATGAAATACCGCATCACCCTGGCTCTGGCCCTTTTTTCGTTAAGCACAACTTCCTTCGCAATGTCTCTTTGTCAGGAGAAAGAACAGGATATCCAGCGCGAAATCAGCTATGCCGAAAAGCATAACAACCAGCACCGGATCGACGGTCTGAAAAAAGCGCTGAGCGAAGTGAAAGCCAACTGTTCCGACAGCAAGCTGCGTGCCGAACATCAGGAAAAAATCGCTGAACAGAAGGACGAGATAGCCGAGCGCCGTCAAGACCTGCAGGAAGCGAAAGAGAAAGGGGATGCGGAAAAGATTGCCAAGCGCGAGAGGAAGTTACAAGAGGCGCAGGACGAACTGAAAGCGCTGGAAGCTCGCGATTATTGAGTTAACGGAAATCTCAACAGGAGAGAATCATGTCAAAAGATACAACTTCAGAAAATCTGCGCGCTGAGCTGAAATCCCTGGCGGACACTCTGGAAGAGGTGCTGAACTCCTCTGCCGATAAATCGAAAGAAGAAGTGAGCAAGCTGCGCAGTAAAGCGGAGCAGGCGCTGAAAGAGAGCCGTTATCGTCTGGGTGAAACGGGTGATGCGCTGGCGAAACAGACCCGCGAAGCAGCAGCGCGCGCAGACGAATATGTACGTGATAATCCATGGACTGGCGTAGGTATTGGTGCCGCAGTAGGTGTGGTGCTGGGCGTTCTGCTGACGCGTCGTTGATTATGGAAGATCCTCGTCACGCACAAGGGCCTGCTAAAAACGTCCTCGGCATCGGCCAGCGTATTCTTACGACGCTGGTCGGGATTGCCGAAACGCGCGTCCGGCTGGCGGTAGTGGAGCTGGAAGAGGAGAAAGCCAATCTCTTCCAGATGCTGCTCATGCTTGGACTTACGATGCTCTTTGCCGCGTTCGGGCTGATGAGCCTGATGGTGTTAATCATCTGGGCTATTGACCCGCAGTATCGTCTGAACGCGATGATTGCGACCACGGTGGTTCTGCTGGTTGCCGCGCTGATAGGCGGTATCTGGACTCTGCGTAAAGCGCGTACGTCGACCTTCCTGCGCCATACGCGTCAGGAGCTGGCCAACGATCGCGCCCTGCTGGAGGATGACAAGCCGTGAGCGACAAAGCCGAACGTCAGAAGCGAAAAGCGTATCTGCTGAGCCAGATCCAACAGCAGCGGCTGGACCTGTCCGCCAGCCGTCGCGACTGGCTGGAGCTGACCCAGCGTTATGACCGCGGCTGGAATACCATCCTGAGCCTGCGTTCGTGGGCGCTGGTTGGCAGCAGCGTGATGGCTATCTGGACGATTCGTCATCCAAATATGCTGATTCGCTGGGCGCGCCGCGGCTTCGGCGTCTGGAGCGCATGGCGTCTGGTGAAGGCCACGATTCGTCAGCAGCAGCTGCGGTAAAAAGCAAAACGGTAACTCAGGTTACCGTTTTTTGTTTTTGCGCCCTCTCTCTTCAGGACAGTGCTGGCGTGAGGGCACCAGCGCGCATTCCCTTACTCAATATCTTTGAAGAAGATTGACAGTTTTCCTTGCTAACAATTGCTACCCGCCCCGTTTACACTCCTCTCCATCGACAGCAAAGACGCGGTATCTACCCGAATTTGCACATAAATAAAGTTAAGCCGCTGATGTGGTTCCCTGGAGAGTAAAATGAAAAAATTAGAAGATGTTGGTGTACTGGTAGCGCGTATCCTGATGCCTGTTCTGTTTATCGTGGCAGGCTGGGGCAAAATCACCGGCTATGCTGGCACACAGCAGTATATGGAAGCCATGGGCGTGCCGGGGTTCCTGCTGCCGCTGACCATCCTGCTTGAGTTTGGCGGCGGCCTGGCGGTACTGTTCGGTTTCCTGACCCGCACCACGGCGCTGTTCACCGCCGGCTTCACCCTGCTGACCGCGTTCCTGTTCCACAGCAACTTTGCGGAAGGCGTGAACTCCCTGATGTTCATGAAAAACATGACCATCGCAGGCGGCTTCCTGCTGCTGGCCATCACTGGTCCGGGCGCATACAGCATCGACCGCCTTCTGAATAAGAAGGTTAGCGAAATCGATGATTAGCCTTTATAAATCAAAAGGTTAAGCCCTATTTTCTGGCTTAAAATCACTGCTAATAACCGATCTCTAAAATCTACCAAACTCAAGCACTTATGTTTGAGTTTTGGAGAACTATCTTTTAACCATCGTTGACATAAAAATGATTTTTTTCCATACTCGCCCTGCACCAGCAAAATCTGGTGCCGGGATTAGCCTCCCGGATAGAAACCGCGACTACAACACGCCGCGAGCGTGTTTTTTATTGTCGTTTGCATAGTCACATCTTCGCATTATGGTGGGCTGTGTGGGGGCGGAGAAATCCGCGCCGGTGGTTTCCCGGTAAGGCTAACCCTGCACAGTTCACCACCCCCTCGATTAGCCTCGAAAGTGGTGATTAATTTAGAAACCACATGAGGGCGTCACTATGACCACCCAACTAATTCCTGTCTTCGACGGTTCTATCTCCAATGAAAAAACACTCCTATGCGATGCGCGGGAGCTTCATCTCTTTCTCGGTGTACGGAAAGATTTTTCCTCATGGATCCGAGAGCGAATAGCTGATTACGGCTTTATTGAAAACGAGGATTTTATATTGCTCACCCATTTTGGTGAGCAAAGAAAAGGGCGTGGCGGGCACAACCGAAAAGACTACCACCTGACAATCCACACCGCCAAAGAACTGGCTATGGTAGAGCGGAACGATAAAGGCAGACTGATTCGCCGCTACTTCATTGAGTGCGAAAGAAAGTTAAAACAGCAAACTTCCAGCCCCACTTCTCAGGGAAATTACGCTGTAATCACCTACTTTGAGAACGGTCTGCCCGTGGCCTGTCACCCTCTTATGCCTGGCGAAGTGGTTATGAACCCCGAATCGTGCCTGGAACATGTAATCCGTTCCGGCTATGTGGTAATGCCGTGCGATGAAGCGGAAAAATTCACGCTCGGCGAGATACAGAAAATGATCGCCATAGCACGGCAAGCGCGTGATTGCTGGCTGCAACATTAACAACACAGGGCAGCCCGCTATTGCATATAGTGAGGCTGCTCGGTTAGCATTTAGCGAAGAAGAACCAGCAAAATGCTTGATAAAAGCGTTATTTTTGGGCGCGGCAATATAAGGATTTAAAATGAAGTGTTACATAATTAACATGAAAACTGAGCCACATAAAAGGCATCGTATCACTGAACAATGCGAGCAATACGGTATCAGTTATGAGGTTATAAATGCCGTAGCAGGGAATGAATTAAGCTTTGAAGTTCTTTCTACAGTTACTCATGATTACCCAACCTGCAATTTAACTCCAGGCGAAATTGGATGCGCTTTAAGCCATCTCCATATCTATTCTAAGATGGCATCTGAAAACACACCATTTGCTTTGATACTTGAAGATGATGCAGTCTTAAACGAAAAGGTTATTAACGCAATCGACAGCATATCTAAGTCCATCGAGAGTTCATCGCCAGAAATATTTCTTTTGAATAGCCCGGAGAGTTATTACCCTAAGTTCAAAAGATCTATTTCTGGCACCTTTTCATTTTATAAAATGGCAAGAGCCAGCCAGGCCTGCGCCTACATTATAAACAAAGAAGCTGCTAATAAAATACTCAACTTCAACTTGCCGATTAAATTTGAAGCTGACCGATGGATGTTTTTCCGAGATTTCTGCTCAATAAAAATATGGTGCCTCAATGAAGGTTTGGTCGATAGTAATGATGCAGACAAAGCTGGTTCCTCACTTGAGTCTGGAAGAAAAAAACTTAAAGACATCCGCGAAAGCTATATGAATAAACTGCAAAAGAAGCAGAAGGGCTATCAACTAAAGCGGATGCTGAACTTAATGCTTAAGAAAATTAGCTATAAATCAGTGTAACAATTTCTCTGAATTATAGTTCTGGAGCGTCAGGCCATTCAATATCGGGAGCTGTTGAGGTATCTATTCGGTTCAATAGCACCCTATATTTTTTCCATTCTTGAAGTACTGCAATTTCTGTTTCTGTAGCCATACCCAAATCTATAGCATCTTGCAGTGGTGCAACTGCTGCTGATGCATCAGCCAATAAACGTTGTTTTTGTGCTTCAGCTGCTGATATTAGCTCATCCTTTGTCGGTTCCGGCGGGTCAGATAGAACCGGTGAGCCATATTCATTGGGGGATATTATTTTCCCTCCGCTTTGTCCATCCAGAAGATAACAGTACCAGTTAAAGGAGATTTCTACCGCGTCGCCAGGCCAGTTTCCAGCTTCATCATAATCAGCTAATAAAGAATAAGGATAGAACCCATTAGTTTGTGCACTATAAAAAATTCGCTCAGTCATTTTAATATCCTATCGCATACCAGTATGAACCAGAAGCATCACTCGACAAACTTGCAGATGTATTGTTAAAGCTACTAACAAACCCCCAAGGGCTTTGCCCTGGGTTATTAGCTCCCCTTACCCATGTATTTTGTACATTCAAACAAGCATTTGGAAAAGCTATAGGAAAAGTCACAGTGGTATTCCCAACTACTGAAGATGTGTTTCTCCCCCACTGGAAAATCATTCCGGTAGTTGTATCTTTGAACCATCCATTTGTAGCACGCGAGGCGGTGTTTTTTAACTGGTAACGCGCATCACTTTCGCCCTTCGTATATGCTCCAGTTTTTGCCATATAACCATTATCAGATTCTGCTTTTGTATAAGAATCCCCAGCCTTTGCCAGCTGCACCACAGCATTACTGACCCTGTGGCGCATATAAGGTCTTGCTGCATCCCCGCTCACAAAACCTGCGAATGTTGCACCATCCGCATTAATATATCGACTGTCAAAATTGGTATAGTTGCTTGGAACAACCTGACCATATATATTGACGTCTTTTCCATTTGTGGCGGTGATATTTAGTGAGCCGTCACTCTTCAGATTAATACTGTTATTTCCGCCCTTGTAATTGTTGAAAACGACATCAGCATTACCTGTTGAACCTGCTCCTACATACCAGTGGTTTACATTAGCTGAATCAACTGAAATTAAGTAACTGGCATAACCAGCTGTTTTTGGTTTTAACCTGATAGCCTCACCATCAAAGTTCACGATGAGTCTGCCCGTCATTGTGTCGCCAGTCTTTGCAACAGCACCAACATCCGCGGCAGTTGGCTTGTTTAATGTCGTATAATGAATAGCCCAGGGTGTATCAACATCATATGTGACATCAGAAAGTGAAAATCTTGAATATACATTCCCGCCGGTGGTCATGAAAATCTGTGCGCGGCGTGTTGCACCATATGCTGATTGCCATCCTGCGCCATTAGCTGGTACCTCTTTTAAATCAGTGGATGCATATGCAAGGAATTGCGATACCTGACCCATGCGGAATTGAGCGGCTAAGCCCAGTCCCTGCCATCCCACTACCGGAACACGATCAGCTGTTGTATCGGACGTTGATGTCACAATATCTTTCTGCGCCGCAGTTTTAAGCTGCAGATTTGCCCGTGCCAGCGCCTTATCTGCCAGGTCTGATAGGTTGTTCTTTTTCAGGAGAGCGTCAGGAATTTTACCCGTGATAATTTTCACGATCGCCTGATAAAGCTGATCGTGCTGATCTTTGTTCAGGACCAGTCCTGACTTTTCAATAACAGCGCAGATCTCCTCCTGAACGGCATCCCACATATCGCTGTTCAGGTCCGTAGCGCGGCGGCCTGTCGCCGGGTCACCATTCGTAAAACCATTTTTTCCGGGACCAAATTTATCGGCCTGTGCCGTTGGTGTATCAATTCTATGCATTGTTTGTTCCTTCCGGGTAAGCGAAAACAACGACGGTGTGTGATGGTGCCAGCTTTTCGATGACGCACTCAGCTACCGTATCGCCCCATGTTCTGATTGCTGAATTGCACGCACTGGTGCAGGTCTGCCAGCTGACATTGGCATCAGCCGGAATATTTACGCGCCAGTAATAGCGCCAGAATTCGCCCCATTCCGGATCGGGGGAGCTGTCGAGGTTCTGAAACTGTTCGATAGTGGCCGTGGTGTATCCCAGGGCGTCCAGCTGGTTGCGGTAAAACTGTTCGTTAATACCGCCGGCAACGTTGGCTTTCGCGTCAAGACGCTGCTGGCGCTGTCGTAGTGACTGCACGCCGTCCGGAGTACAGGAATCAGGCAGGCCGTAGACGGTTTCATAACGGTCTATCAGCTCTGTCGTTTGCGCAGGGTCGATTTCCTTCATCAGCGCATTAGCACGCTGATGTACGCGTGTGAGAGACGGTGCCAGCCCTTCAATCAGCGGGTTCTCTCCCTCCCATGCCGGGCCGGATGGCAGCAGCTTATAAAGGAGCTGCTCATATTCATCATTCAGTGCCATCAGCTGCTTACCCCCGTATACGTCGCCCAGGTAATGGTCCCGACAACGGGTAATTCTGTTTCGCCCAGCGCAACATCTGTCACCGGCGCACGTAGCTGGTGCGCGACTTCACCCGTTGCCAGGCTGATCGCCTCGCTGATGCGGGACAGGTACACTTTTCCGGATGGCACCCCATCCCTCAGCATCAGGGAATTCAGTTCCGCCGTGACGGCCGCGCGAATTTCGGGAGTATCTTTTGCCAGAGCTATGGTCATCGGGATAACCTTTTCGCTGGCGGCGAACACCGTCAATCCGGCCCCGGCCACTGGCGCCAGCGGAAGAATATGATCGCGGACGGCCTGAACAAGGTCATCACCCGGGGCGGGATGGGTCGGGTCACTGGTTGCCACCATCACGCCAACGGTACCAATGCCGCTGTAGTGGCGCAGCGTCCAGGCTCTGGTAATACCGGCGATCTCTTTTGCCCAGATGATATAATCTGAGTCAGCACCACCCTGCGGTATCCAGTAGTAGCGCTCCATAACGCGGGCGCGCCAGGTCTCCAGCTCCTCCACATCATCACCGCCGTTCACGGTGTCAGCGTATCCGGTTGACGGGATGCCGCTGACTGGCGTTCCCAGACGCAACGCAACACCATCATCGGTATTGCCTGCCGCCCCGGCGTTATCGGCCACCACCGGCACACGCAACACGCCACCGGACGCTTTGACGGTCTGGGTGGTAGTAAAGGTCACCTGGTCATCACGCTGCACCTGTGTACCGGCGGGCAGCGTCGGCGTACCGCTTATCCCATCCCAGCGCACAAACCCTGTCGCGGCCACAGCATCCTTGCGCGGGCAGCGCTTGATTCTGCCGTGCCGGTATAACCAGTCCTCATCGCACAAATCAGGCAGCATGTTGCGTGCCAGATAATCGATATAGCCATATAGGGTATGAACTGCAGCAGCCTGCGCCCGCGCGTAAACCTCTGCATCCATCCTGCGCAGTAACACATCCTCCTGGAAGCGCGTCAGCAAATCACTGCGAATGGTGGCGATCAGTTGCGGGAGTTCAGGCCGTGAAAATTGACTGTCAGCCATCGAGTTCACTCCAGATGTCGTCAAAAGTAATGTTGTGAATAGTGCCGTCGCGCTGGTAAATCGTTACCCCGGCCGCCAGCACGTCTATTCCCGTTCGTTCTGCAGTTACCTCAACCCGCGCGGCCACACCGTCCTCGGTCATCCACGCCAGCGCCTGCTGCATGTACTCGCGGGCATCCTGTGGTGTTTTGTTGGTGAGTTTCCGGCGTTTCAGCAGATACAGACGGGAGCCGATCCGGTCGTTCTGTACTGTTGGCCAGGTATCGCCCCACCAGCCATAAGGTTCTGGTGTCCGGTCGTCACTTTCGGCACGCCGCCAGGAAAAAAGAGAGATCACGACAGAACGCGTCAAAAGGTCGAGCGGATCCGTGGACTCCTTCAGAAGCCCGTTAACATAGAGGATCATGATTTAACTCATCGGTTGGGTTGGAGGGTTTGTCGTGCCGCCGCCGTCGCCGTTTTCTTTGTGGGTGTGGCCGTTGTATGTCGTGCGCATTGCAGACATCGTTTTGCCTGCGCCATCACAGAGATCTTTAATTTGTCCGGTGGCCTCGATATCCATTTCGAAACGGGCTTTTGGGGCATTGGTGAAAATAATTGGCTTGCCGCCGCCATTAACGACAATCCCGGCGCGCGTAAGGGTGACAGACTGCCCCTGATCGTCATAGACGGCCACTTCACCGCGCGCCAGACCTTTCAGACGGTACCGGCGGTCAGCAACTACCACGGCAACACCGTGCGAGCGATCACCACCAGGGAACAACATTACAGCTTCAGCACCATTCTGCGCAGCGGACGTAAAACCATACGGTTCAAGGTGCTCCACGTTTTCTTTTTGTTCACCGGCGATTAGCTTAAGCCCTGCGGTCTGGCATTTTTTTGCGGTATCGAGCGCGGTGATAACAGCGCGCGTGACAATATTCTGAAGAGAAGATCCAGCCATCAGAATTCTGTGCCTCCCGATGTCTTTTTCTTTTTCGGCGTTGCCGGTTCGGGCAGATACGCATCAGCTGGCCCGACGCGGATTTCCGTTGTGGTGCCGTTGTTGTCCTGGCTGTATGTCACCTCGGCGATCACCAGCAGCTCGTTATCGAACCCGTTCAGCGGGTCGTAAACAATGACAGAGAGGTTTGGCCGCCACAGTTCGCCGTTACCCTGCCGCCAGCCCTGAACGGTGTATGTGGTTTCGCGGGTTTTTGCAGCTCGTTGTCTGGCCTCAAATTCACACCGCGCTTTGCAGCTGTCGGTCGTCGCCGTGCCGGATTGCTGCACGGTGTGCGGACGGTAGCGCATCACGCCGGAATCAGTCGTACTCTGCCGGATAGCAGCGATCGTCGCTTCACCGAAATCATCATCGGTACCAGGGCGCTGGCCGGTAACCTGATAACTGGAAAAACGTTCGCGGACGCTGCGTTCTGTATCGCATGAAAGGATATTTTCCCCCAGCACCAGCGCCGTGGCCGCTTTCTCATTTCCCGGCTTTCCGAGTACCAGCCTCCCCTGCGCATCATCGTAGGCCAGCGCCTGCACCTGGCCCAGCAGACGATTCAGGCAGTCCACCACTGTTTCACCGTGTTCCGGCTGCGCGTCAATGACGGCGGTAGCAGGCGCACCGGCATCCACCACGTCAACACCGAACGGTTTAGCCAGCGCACTGGCTATGCGGAACAGATTTTTCCCGTTGTGCTGTGCTGGCGCAGCTGAGCAATCAATAAGATCTGCCGTTTTGCTGCGTCCAACTATCCCCATGGTGATGGCCGCGGCATCGTAGCGCAGCGGCAATGCCTCAACCCAGCCGGTTATGACCAGGTCATCCCCGATCATCACCTCAACGAGATCGCCATTTTTAATCTGAGGCACGCCATCATTGCCAGGCCATTGCCGGGTGATCGAAACATTAAAATCACGGGCGACGCGATCAATGCCGGCGCTGATGCGGGCCGATGTCCAGCCACCCCACTCGCGGCCGTTTACACGTAAAAAAACGGTATTGTTCATCGCACTGGTACCCTCAACGGTTTAACCGGAACGAACCCGGGATGACGGACCAGATTTCGCGAAAGAATATCTTTTTCCCGATCTGCATCGTCATACCAGTTAGCCGCCAGCACCAGTGCGGGAAGCACATCAGGAGGGATTCGCTCTGCAGTGATTTCCACCTGCGCAAGTCGGGCGGAAATATCCCGGTTGAGGTCCGTTCTCAGCACAGTTATTTGCTGGAAAATTCCGTCATCGGTAATTCGCAGCTGCTCCTGGTCGATGGCTGCATTCAGTGCGCTGCGGATTTCGGTTAATTCGTCCCAGGTTGGCGGGTCTTCCGGCGCAACAGTGGTACCAGAGCCGTCGAGCGCAGGATGAGAGATATTAATAATGTCATTGCTGGCCGCGCCGCCAGTAATCTTGCCAGCCTGCCCCTGCGGCGCCGCGATGGTTTTCGGCTGCGCCAGCGTAGACACCGCCTGTGCCGCTGTACTGATTGCCGAAGATCTGATGACCGCGGCAATCATATTACTCCGGGCCTTTTGCACCTCAACAGAGCCGGAATCTGTCGGCCAGGTTCCCCGTGGCGCCAGCCCCGGATCAAGCGTCACGCCGGACATCGTTTTAATCATTGTTACAAGGTCTGACGTATCGCCCGTCAGCCGATCTCCCGCGCGCCACGCCTTTTGCAGCTCACGCACAAAATCACTGGCCGCGCTTGGCGGCATAAGGATGACCGACAGATCGCCCTGAAGCAAACGCATCGCCGCTGAGACGCCGGAATCAACCATCCGGAATGCATCGGCAACATCGCCGAGCATCGCGGCTGCGTCCGCCAGCACATCATTCTGGATGAAGTCAGCAATGCCGGAGAGCGAAAACGCAGAGAACATGCTTTCAATCGCATCATCAAACAGGCCGCCGGATTGTTTCAGCCGCTGCGCCGTCGCCATACCCGCCACCGGGAATGACAGTTCGCCGCTTTCCACGAACTGGAAAGAGACGCGGCACATACGCCCCTCAGCATTGCTGTGTGTGACTCTCACCTGCCCGTCGATACTTCCCTGCATTTCCCCGTACTGGGGGTGAACAAGCGTACCCGGACCGGCTGTTTCAACAGCACCAATAAGACGATCGCGCTTATCGGCATAATCATCCCCTATTAAATAGGCGTTGATCGTCATTCTCCGCGTGGCCCGGCCTAAATCCTCCGTAAAGGGTTTATCGCGGTTGGGATACTCATGCACCTGGACACGGCGGCCAAAGGTGCCTTCATCATCCTCCACCGAAAAAGGTACGCCACGAAACGATGCATCGCGCAGCCTGTCGCGCCAGTCAGTTGAAGAAAAAAAAGCCATATTGCCCCCAAAAGAAAACCCGCATTAAGCGGGTTTCTATGTAGTCGATAGAGTGATTACTGCGGTTTTGTCACTTTACATTTGACTTCCGTAACACCGGTTGTGCCGTTTTTATTTATCCCTGCTTTCACGACACCATTTTTCATAACCGTTACGAAAAATTGACCACCGCGAATTATAAAACCAAAATCCCACCCGCTTATGACATCCGACGTAATGTCGTTGTTTGGATGGATGGGAATAATACTTTTCATTTCTGCAGGAATATCATCTGTGTTTTTGAAGACAAAGACTCCCTTACTCAATCCATAAGTATAATCGGCATGAGTGACCAAAACCCGCCCGCTCGCAGATTGTGCAGGACAAGTAATATCCAGAGAGGTAGAGACTTCTCCTGTTGAGTTTATTGCTGTTTCAATTTCATTGACGAAATCCGCTGTAGGTGATTTTTTTGCGAATACAGGGAAAGACAAAACCATCACACAAGCAGCAACCAATGTTTTTTTCATACTCCATCTCCAGTTGTTATTTATTCCTGAAAGGAGAATACCCCACATCATGGGTAATGTTCATCAGTGGATCACCGCTTTTCGGGATCTCCTGCACGCGCATTCCTTGTGGCGCATTATCGAACGTCACTTTAAGCTCGCCGCGCTGAGTTACTGGGGAGGTAGCACGCTCAAGATATTTTCCGGGCTGAGGCAACACAGGGGGGTAAATCCCTTGTGGTTGCATTAAGGCCGGGTTGCCCTGCTCAGTCCGGAAGACCCGAGGCGCTACGGGTGCTTTTAGCGGATCTACCGAGATATAGGAATCGCCACGCGGCATCTGCCAGCCGGTTTTTTCAAATACAAAATCGTGGAGATCCTTACCCCACTCATCCATTTTGTCATTCAATCCAAACCCGCTGTTTAGTGCATCCGCTGCGAAGTTTTTAATCAGCCAGGGGTGCTCTTTTTCGAACTTCTGTGCCATCAGGCCGAGTTCAACCAGACCACCTATAAGACTGATTTTTCCGAGGCTTTTAAGAACGCCCCCCGTTGCTCCCGCAGCCGCCGTCCATTGTTTCTGCGTCGCGATGGCCGTCTGAAGATTTGTTACCATTTTGATGCCGATATACACAGCCGAAATCGCGGCAGCCGCTTTGATAGCCGCTTCCCAGCCACCGAGCTGCTGTACTACACGATCAATCTCGTGCCAGACCTCTTTAATCACCGGCCCGACCTCATCCCAGTTCTGGATGATCAGCATGGCGCCAGCCGCCAGCGCTGCGATCGCAACTTTGGCCGGGGACAGGTTGATTACCGTATTCAGAACTTTTATCGCACGGGATAACACACCGATAGAAACGCCAACGCCCAGCAGCGCCGCACCAAATTTTGCCGCAGTCTGTACCAATTCTGGATTCGCACGAACGAAAGTTCTGAGCTGCTCCAGGTAAGGCATGACCGCTTCTGCAGCTTCGTTAATGGCAGGCAGGAAAGTGTCTCCCAGCGTCACCGAAATCGCATTGACGCTGTTTTTCAGCAGTACCAGCTGGTTTTCGGTTGTAGCCGCACGGGATGCGTATTCCTTCTGCATCGAGCCGCCGTATTCCTGGGCATCAGCCACACGGTCAAAGTTAGTGCGTAACAGATCCATGTTGGTCAGCAACGGTGCGATAGCCCCTATCGACTCTTTACCGAAAAGCTGAGTCAATATCTGAGGTCTGTCAGTTGCTGACAATTTTGAAAGTGAGTCTAAAACCTTGAGGATCGCGGTTTTAGAGTCTTTTTGCATTTCAGCAGCTAATTTAGAAGGGTTTATCCGAAGGGCTCTTAATGCTTCCTTTTGAGACTTTGTCGCAGATTTTCCAGCGGTAAGCGATAGCATGAAGTTTTTGATGCCGGTTGAGGCTATTTCTGATTCTACGCCCATCCCGGCGATCGTGGCCCCCATGGCGGCAATTTCACCCGAAGCCACACCCGCAACGCTGCCCAGCGGACCGATACGGGTGACGATTTCAGATATTTTCTTCGCGTTAGCCGGGCCGGTATTCCCCAGATAGTTGATTTTGTCAGCAAGAACAACAACGTCATCCTGCGTCAGTTTGAACGCTGTCCGCCACTGCGCCATCATCTGGCCTGACTCTTCAGCTGTGGTGTCAAACGCGACACCCATTTTTACGGCGTCGTTGGCGAACTGCATCAGATCACTACGTGCGATCCCCGCCTGACCGCCTGCCGCCACAATCTCTGCGATCCCCTCCGCCGCCATTGGTAACTGCGTGGACAGCGTCAGGATATCGTCACTCATCTGCGCAAACGCTTTTTTATCATCGAGGCCGTCAACTACCTTTCGGATGTCGGCCATTTTTGACTCAAATCCGATCGCGGAATTGATGGGCAGCGCCAGCGCGCCGAGGATGGCAGTTCCTGCGGCCGCCGCCCCCAGCGCAAGACTGCCCATCTCCTTCTGGAAGCCCTTAAGCTCACGCTGCATTCCCTTCATCGGCCCGGTCAGCTGGTCAACGGCGGTGATGATTGCCTTTAACTGGAAACTGTCAGCCATGTTTTACTTCCTCGTTGATGCGGACGGCCTCCGCTTCCAGTTCAAGGAAGTCAGATATGGCCGCCCGCCGTAGCTCAAGGGGGTTTAATTTCCAGAACCAGGCGACGTTGTAGAATCGTCGTCTGAGGCTGGATCCGTCTCCGACTGGGTAAAAAAACTGAGAATTTGCATACAGGTTTTAAAAATATCCAGCTTTGCCATCTGCGCTGCAGATGAACGAGGGATCCCCGCCAGCACCGGGATATATTTCAGTGCCACGGCACTATCCAGTTTGATCGTACCGTCACCGGAAACAGTAAACGGGAAGCCGATCGCCTCAATTTCGTCGTAAGTCGGCTCGCGCAACTCCAGCACATGCAGCTTTTCGTTATGCGCCAGAATCGGCTTTTTCAGGGTCAGTTCTTTTGTCATTGATAAAATCCTTCTTCACCGTGGAATTCCAGATCCACCGTGCCCTCTTCGGGATTATGGTTTGCCTCACCATGCAGCCAGGCATTCGACAGGACATAGACCATGCCGTTCGCCAGTTCTGAGGTGATGGTCATGGTGTCGGCGGTGGTGATTTTGTTCACCGGGAAGTTTTTGGGCACCTTTGCTGTGACCTTCGTATAGGCTGCCCGGTGCGTTTCCTTGTAATCGACATCACCGGCAAGGCCGATCACGTCATCACGCACGCGGGTGTTCATCGGCACTTCAATGCCGCCGGTGATGGACAGCTGCTGCCCGTCGATTTTGAAATAAGTGGTACCCGCAATCTTTGCCATTATGCGGCCTCCTCGTTGTATTGCAGACGGAACTGGTTAAGCACAGCAAACACACGCAGCTGGTTGACGTAATCAGGCGGGAACAGGACATCCAGGCGGTTCGGGTCTGATGCGTTGCGCTCGACAATCAGGTATTGCTGGAAAAGATCGAAGTTTTCCACGATCCCCTCGCGCTCGAGCTGGCGGTACACCGCCCCCAGTTCACCACGGATAACAGACGGCGTAACAATCGCCTGGCCGGGGCCGAAGCGGGTACCATCGTTCGCCAGTTTGTGACGGCCGTATTTACTGGTGATCACTGATTTCAGGCGACGCAGAACGTAAGCGCTGGTATGTAGCGTTTCGCTGTCCAGATAGCTGTTATCCGCCACACCGTAGGCGTTGGTTTTATAGGTGGTGATGTCGCGCTGAATGCGCAAAATACCGGATTCGGTGTACGCCGTGGCAATACCATGCATCAGTAATGACTGTTGTTCTGTGATGGTAAAACGCTTACCGGTGGGTGCCGGGAGCGCACCAGTCAGTTCGCCGGTTTGCGTCGGCCGTGCCGGGTCGTTACGTAAGAATACGGCCTGACGCGCCAGACGATACGCCACCAGCTCATCAACTGCGGTTTGTACATCTGGTTCATAGCCCGCGATGGTGATGTGCTGATAATTGAACGTATCACCATATGCTACCAGCTCAGACAGTGTGCCGGTTCTGGCCGTGTACACGTGACCGTAAAGCTGGCGAATATAGCTCCAGCGACCGGAACTGTCGTTCATCTCCGTCGCCATCAACTGCAGCGATGCGCTGTCGCTGAATGGCAGGCCGATATAATCGAACGGTTCATCCCCCATCGCAGCGATCGTTCCGGTTAAATCCGGGTCACCCGCCCCGCCACTCATTTTGCCGATCTGAATACTTAACCCGGCGGGAACTTCTTCCCCGCTGGCCGTGCCGTAATAATTGAGGGATAACGGGATACTGTTTCCGCTCACACCACCATTCACGGCTGTAAGCTCCAGCGTGCCCTGGTCAGGCCCGGCGGACGTTACTTTATATTGCGCCGTGACAGGCAAATCAGGATTGCCGTTAATCGCAGCCAGCAAAGCCTGGGCGATATCTGCTCCCGTGTCGTTTGCCGCGGCTGTTACCTGTACGCGGGTGGTACCGATATAAAGGTTTACCGAACCGGCGTCTGTCGCGGTGCCGGAGAAAGTGATCGTACCGGTTGCCGCCTGCCCGTTGTCAGGCACAGCGATAACCCACAATTCACCGAACGGGTCTACACGGCGGTATGCTTCCACCATACGCGCCAGCTGGCTGCCGCGCCCTGCCATTTTTTTTGCCAGGTCTTTGGACGGCATGATGACCAGCTGATTAACAGGCATGTCAGAATCTGACAGTGCCATACCAATCAGCAGGGATGGCCCGCTGTCCTGTGCGGTGTTTGCGGCACTGTTATCCATCTCGGCATAAAACAGCGGTACCCGGTTATCTGCCGGGATGTAATTAAAGCTTACGGTCATCTTTAACCCCTTTTTGTTGAATTACTTCGATTTCGCCTGCAGCTTTCCGGCGGAACCAGTAAGCGGACTCTTCGACGTTTCGCCCTTTTACAGGCAATACATCGCCCCGGGCCGGATCCGGAACAGATCGCCCTTTCGCGGGTTTCACAAACATGATTTATTCCTGAAATGTAATTTCGGTGTGGTGCTCGATGTTGCCGTCTGGCCCGGTGCCGGGTTCGATAAAATCAACATCAATACTGAGTGTTTCAAGGTCGGGTAAGCCGTCCAGGTCATCCTGCTGGCGGGTGTCTGTTTCGGTAATTTCATACTTCACCGTGAAGTCGAACTGGTAATACAGTTCGTGGCGGTTCAGATCGAGAAGCATCCCGCCGGCATACTGAATTTCATGCGCCTCCGGGTCCGGTTCCCAGCCCAGCAGCGCTTTCCAGACAAGTTGCCGGACATCATGGACGGCGTCATACGATGCCCACTGCCCTTTTTCATCCCGCTCGTTACTGAGTACCACGATGACGGAAAAACCCTCCGTCAAATCCTGCCAGTAGTCCGTCTGCGATTTCTGCTCACCCGTGACGTCTTCGGCTGGCACAACATACGCAGCAGGTAACCTGAGCTTTCCGGCTTCAGGTATCGCTTTAAACTGCGCAGCACCACCCACACGGTTTTCAAACAGCGGGCACCGGGCGCGAAGCGCCGCAATAATGGGGGTTAGTTTCATTTTTTCTTCCTGCGTTGAGGTCGGAGGGATTTACGCAGCTCGCGGGAGAGCACGTAACGTGTCCAGCTGCGGCGTTTTTCCAGTACCTCCGTCATGTAGTTGTTACGCGGTGCCACGCGCCAGCCGCTGCCGCCGGATGCGCCGCGGTGATGGCCTTTCTTACGCTTCGCTCCACGGCGAACACCGTAGAACAGAAAAGCGGGGTAAAAAGCGCCGTTGATATGCCGGTTGCCCTCGCCGTTTTTCTGGTTTGGCGCGATCTTCACCATGAGCCCAGGACGTTTTTTGGATGCGCGGGGCACGTAATAGCCGATAGAACGCGCCAGCTGGCCGGTCCGGTACGAAGGGTTTTCGCCGGGCTTCGAGCGGCCACGTTTCATGACCAGTCGCCGTGCGTCGCGCATGTGAACCTGACCAAGCTTGACGAACGCCCGTCGCATCCTCGCCCGGTTAAACACCAGCTCTTCCGGCTGTTCGAAATCAACGTGTAAAAATGCTTTCTGCGGCATAGTCACTCCCGTTATCGGTACCCAGTTCTTCGCACTCGAGTAACAGAAAACGGCGTTTACTGTTCAGGTCCCGGACGCGTTTGACCCGATACGAAATATCGTCGTGGAGCACTTCATGATCGGCGGTGATACCGCGGCGAAAACGGATGGTGAAATAGTGCGTCACCCTGTTTTCTACCTGCACAGACCCCTGATACGCTGCCGCACCGGGTTGCGTTTTTTTGGCCCACGTCCGGATCTGCTCCGGATACGTCGGCGTCACGCCAAAATCATCGGCCGGGACATCGACGCGCCGACGAATAGTGACGCGCTGGTCAAGTTCGCCCGGGTCGGGCAGAAGGTATGTTGCGCTGGGCTGCGCCTGTCTGAGCTTCATAGCGGGATGTGCCTGTAAGGACCGACAAGCCAGTTAAAGCTCATCGGCAGTTCGACTTTTTCCACTTCGGTGACGGTAGAACGGTTTTCGTAGAGGTGCGTCAGCAACAGCAACATCCCCATCCGGATATCATCGGAAAGAATCAGACCTTCCGGATCCTCTTCCGGTACCCCGCCACCATCCGCAGCGTAAAGCCTGCGATTCAGGTAGTTTTCTGTTCTGGCCTGAACCGCCCGCCCCAGCAGCTCAAGAAAGTTGTCTTCATCGGTGTAATCCTCATCCAGCCTGAGCTGTGCCTTGATTTCCTCCGGAGAAAGCAACATAGAAATCCTCCCGTGCCCGCCGGATGACGGGCACAAAAAAACCGCTTAACGCGGCATGGTTTGTTCAGTGATGAGGTTTATTAGCTGCTTGCAGAGCCCTTGCCCACCAGCGCTTTAATTGCAGAGGTATCTTCGAGGATACAGTCAAAGCGATGGAACGCCAGGAAGCCGGTCTGGTCGAATTCTGCGTAACGCTCGACCAGACGCTTCAGGATCATGTACCGCACACGACGGATGATGAAGCGATCGAAGTCGCCGCAGTACATAAATTTCTGACCCGCGCCGATATCATCAATTTCCTGGTCGATGACATACGGAACGTTGAGCACTGACGCTGGCGCCACGCCGACAATATCCGGCAGCCACAGAGGACGCCCCTGACCGTCTTCCATCTCGCTGATGAGTTTCAGCGTATTATCATTGAACGCCAGGCGGAACTTCGGACCGCGGCGGTATGCCGGATCGATGCTGTGTTTCAGCGCCAGAATTTCCTGCCATTTCACGGCGGTAGCGGCGGCCGTCTGAGTGGTACCGGTTACGGATGTTTTCAGACCTTTCGGCTGTTTTGGCGTGCCGGTACCGGTGCCCTGAATGAGATAACGTGCTTCACCGCGGCCAATACGCTCCGCGATACGACGGGAAAGATAGGCTTCCATGTCGATCGCACTATCCTGCAGCAGCTCGTTGGAGACGCGGATAATCTTGGAAGTCATTTTCACTGCACCCAGACTGTCCATGCCGAATTCGGTGTCTTCTTCCCCGGCTTCCTCGTTCTCGCCCAGCAGCACGCCCACTTCAGCGGTACCGTCAGCGGTGGCCCACTCCATGGTACGACCGTCGGACGTGGTGATGATCTGCGCCACGCTGGCAATGCCACCATAGGCTTTCATCTGCTCGACTACTTTTGCCAGGAAGGTATCAGGCACGGTATAGCCGCCCTTTTCGTCCGGTGCCACACCCTGCGCACGCAGTTCACGTAAGGCTTTGCGCTCTTCGGAACTCAGTTCGCTGGCGCCGTGACGCATCCATTTATCAAAGATCTGGCCGCGTTTTTCGTCCTGCTGCGGATCTTTATCCGGATCCAGATTATTGCGCTGCTCTTCCTCGTTTTCGTCAACGTAGGTCTGGTCCTGGCGGCGCAGCTCTTCTTCGCGGGCAATGCGCTCATCGAGGGCTTCCAGCTCTGACTTCGCTTTATTCCACTCGGTGCGCTGTTCATCCGTCCATGTGTTATCGCCGATTTTTTCATTCAGCGCACGCATGTCGATCGCGATGGTATTACGTTTTTGTTTCAGTTCATGCAATTTCATGGTTTTTCCTTACGCGTTAAGAAGGGTCAGGACGCGCTCACGCGCCATTCGTTGGTTAATGGCTTTCTGCAGCGCGCCACTGTCGCGCGCCTCCTGCCAGGCTTTCATGGAACGGACTGCAGAGTCCGCTTCCTGATATGCCGGATAAGTCACAGGGCTGACATCCAGCAGACGGGAAAAACGGGTAATCTCACGAATTACCACACCTTCCTCGTCCTGGTACCATTCCTCCCCGTCGCGGGCGACGCGAAAAGCAAAAGAGGACTGGTTAATATCCCCGCGCTGCATTGGTGCCAGCACCAGATCACGGATTGTCTGGGTTTCGGGTGCGGTGATGTCATAACGCAGGCCGCGCTCGTCCACGGTCAGTGCCAGTGTGTCCGCGCGGGTACGCCCGAGGATAAAATTGGGATCGTGGTTAAACAGCGCCCGGACATCGTCTTTCAGCACATCATCAAACGCGCCGGGCCTGATAATTTCGCGAAACGAACCGAAAATCAGTTCGGAACGGCTGTCAAAAACCGAACCGTATCCGATGATCCTGCCGGGTTCGCTGTCGCGCGTTTCAGCGCGCACCTCGCCGCTGTAACAGCGAATTTCTCGTTCACTCATCTGGAGTGTTCTCCTGGGTTTTGGTTTTGACTGGCTGGGAGGCGTTGACGCTGACAAGCATTTCATCAAGGCCGTCTTTCGGGTTCATATCCTCAAAGGCGCGCGCCTCGTTGCGGCTCATCCAGCCATCTGTGATGGCGTAGTGATAGAACTCTGCGCGCTCTTTTGCGGTACCGCGCAGCAGACCTGCCAGGTTAAAGCGCACGTAATACCCTGCAGCCCGTTCGGCGCGGGTAAATAACCGACGATTAAGCTCCTGCTCCCAGTTCGTCACCCACGGCATCATCGTGTAGCGGACAAACTGAATCGCCTGTTCGGAGATGTTGGAGAAAGTGGCTTTTTCGAGGTCGTTTATCATGTGCGCCGGCACGTTAAATATCCCGGCGATCATCGAACGGTTGAGCTTCATCATGTCGATGAGCTGGGCATCGACCGGCGAGACAGTCAGCGCTTTATAGTCAAGGTCGGCCGGAAGCAGCATGGTTTTATTTTCCTTGCTACGGAGCATCGCTGTGGCTTGTCGCCACTGCTCTTTCAGCCATCCCCAGGCGTCTTTGTTCAGTGGCCCCTTAACCGAGACAATCCCAGCTGGCCGGGCATTTCCGCTGAAAAAACTTTCCGTGTATTTCTGCCCGCTCATGCCCATTCCGATGGTTTCAGCGTGCTGCAGTACCGGACTGAGCCCCATTTTCTGATCGTTTCCCAGCGCCCTGACGTGGATCATGTCGTCAGGATTGATGGCGAAAGCCCCCTCTTCGTTATAAACGCCGTAGGTATAGCGCCCGCCGGTGTTCAGCAACGTTGTTTCCCAGGGCATACAGGCTTCAAGGCCGGTGACTTCACCGGTTCGCCGGTGGCGGTTAACACGTGTGTAGCCGTTACCCCATCCCAGAATGTGTCGCTGCTTCAGCTCACGCCATTTATAGCTGGTCTGCCAGGCGTTTGGCTCATCATGAACCAGGTAAAAAACGGGGTGATCGCGGGCGGTTTCAACCTTTTTCCCGGTGCGCCGCATGACGTGAAGGGGCATCTGCGCAACGTTGGACGAAATAACATAGATACAGGCATACACCGCCGCCAGTTTCATTGCCGTCCTGGGATTTACGATCACGTCACCGTTAAAAATGCCGTCATTTTCGGCGGCTTCGACAGTGATCGGTACAGCAGGGTTTTCCAGAGAGTTGCTTCTGAAAATGGCGTCAATCAGCATTTTTTATTCTCCTGGCCGCCAGTAATGCCCACAACAGCAGGCCACAGCCACCAGCCATAAGGGCGACCGCAGCGCCAAATTTGAGGTATACACCTCCCACCAGCGCGCCGAAGCCAGCCAGTCCGGCCACATCGATAATTAGTGATTTCACAGGAATAACAGTTCCTCATCAGGATCGAGCGTAGAAAGGAAGTCTTTCGGCTCATTCAGCATCGCGCGCCCAACACCCATCATCAGGCCAACTGCACCATCAATTTTGTTGCCAGCCCCCTCTTTCACCGGACGCACAACATCATCACTACCCGGTAAATACTTACCGACAACGTTAGAAATGCACCAGGTCATCAGCGGATTACCGTCATGATGAAAGCGGCCAGCAGCGATCGCAGCTTCAATTTCACGCATCGGGTCGCTCATATTGGTGTAGTTCTGGGTAATGGTGACGGGCTCAAGCCCTTCATCCTGCAACATATGAGAAAGGCCGGTGGCACCATAGGGGTCAATCGGGCTCGCCGCTATTTTCACGGTTTCACGTAATTTCAGGATCGCTTCGAAAATAAGGCGGTAATCCACCTCCGCGCCGTCCGACGGAACCAGCACGCCCTGATTAACAAAGGACTGGTAACGGTCGGCGATCGTTTTCAGCGCAGGGTCCGTGGCATAGACGGTATCTTCCGGCACCCAGAAGAGAGGCGAAACGCAGTAGTAATGGCTTACCCCGTCGATTTCGCGGCGGAAAACGGGTACCACCGCGTTAAGGTCGAGTTTTGATGCCAGGTCTATGCCGAGATAACACTCTTCCCCCGCAAAATCGGACAGTTTGAGCGTCTTGTCTGCCGCAGCCATCCACTTCTGCAGGTTGTAGAATGCCGCTTTAGAGCTCACCCATTTATTGAAATGTTTGGTGAGTATTTTGTTGGTCTGGCTGGGCGTGGACATCGCCAGCAACTGCTTGGCCTTGAGAAATCCCTCTTTCACCGAAATGTTGTAATTCGGGTTGGCTTTTATCAGTGCTTCCGGCTGTGTCCAGTCGTCGTCATCATCGAGGGTATAGATGATCCCGAAAATTGCCTCGTTTTCACCACCTTCTCTGATGCGCTCCAGTATCTCGACCACCTGGGTGCGCTTCTCATAACACGGTGAGGCGATATCGAAACCCGCCGTGGTGATGATCAGCGTGATGGGCTGTTCCCTTGCCCCCATCCCGGTGGTCATCGTGGTATAGAGCGCGTCAGTATCGTGCTCGTGGTACTCGTCGATAATGGCGCAGGAGGGTGAATCACCGTCGCCGGGGTCGCCGATAACAGGCGCGAACAGGGAGCCATCCGGGCGCGTCATTTTCTTCGCCCAGGGTTTGATGCTGAACTTCTGACGCAGGGCCGGCAGCTTTTTCACCATTGCCAGAGCAGGTGCAAAAACTTTCCAGGCCTGTTTTTCCGTCGTGGCGCCACAGTAAACTTCCGCTGCGTACTCGCCATCTGCGCAGAACATATAGTTACCAACGGCCGCCGCGATCGCAGATTTGCCGTTTTTACGTGGTACCTCGATGTAAATCTCAGTGAAGCGACGAAAACCGTTATCCTTCCGCACCCAGCCAAACGGCACGCCAAGCGCAAATTTCTGCCAGGGTTCAAACTCTATTCGCAGCTTCCGGCGAGCCCACTCACCGGATGTGTGCGGCATTTTCTGGGAGAAGCGAAGGAAACGTTCTGCTTTATTTTTATCGAAGCGGTAAGGCCAGCGTGGATCTTTGGCGCGCTCCAGGTCGTCCAGATGTCGCTGACAGGCAAGAATGGTTAACCGGCAGGCCAGTATCTTCCCGTTCACGACGTCCCGCGCATACTGGTTCGCCGCATTGACGTTCGGATATGTAGCCATCAGTCAAACTCATCAAATTCATTCCCTTCATCGTCCGGATCATTTTTACCGCTGGTCATTCTTATGCGGCTGAGCGGGTCTAACCCGAGAAGTGACCCCAGACGGGCGAGCTGAGAAACGGAGTCATTACGGACGTTAACTGCTGGGTGCTTTTTCTCACCCCCCATTTCGCTTGATACTGTCAGCCCGTCTTTTGCGATGACTTTTTCGGCCTCAACCATCAAATGAAACGCATTGCAGTACGCCAGGAGTAGCGGCGCATCCTCCAGATCAAAGACGCCACGTTCGATTAATATTTTGCTCTGCGTTTTCCAGATGCGGATCGCAGTGTCGCTCATTAATTCATCCGGTGGCGCAATCCTGGTCAGTTTGCTCTTCAGGTTTGAAGGTAAATTACGCTTGCGGCCGGCACCGGAAGAACGCACAACACCACCCATTAAAACCTCCAAATCAATAGGCGAAACCTTCAGGAAAAAAGTTTCTTATTTTGGGCGCGTAAAAATTTGATGAGGCGGGCAGTCCGGAGGGGCAAAGGCTGGAGAGATTTACCCTCCCCCCCGCCTGCCTGACAGGCGCTCTCGCGCCGTCTTCGCCCGATGACATGGGGCACACAGGCTTTCAAGGTTGTCGTCACTGTCGCTGCCTCCGTGCGCCAGCGGCAGCCTGTGGTCAACGCTGGTCGCCTCGGTTATTGCGCCACGTCGCAAACACTCCTGACATAATCCCCGGTCTCTTTTGAGTATGCGGAGGCGGGTCTTATCCCATGACGCACCATAGCCGCGCTGATGACGTGACACGCCGGGTTTGTACTGTCGCCAGCCCTCGCCACGGTGGTCATCGCAGTATCCGCTGCGGTCTGTTGTGGTCTGCCTGCAACCTCGCTTACGACACGCCTTAGGCGTTCTCGGTGGCATGGGTATCGGCCAGGACAGTTTCGGGGTGCGCCAGGTCAGATGCATTCGCTTGCAGTGCGATCAACTCCACATGAGCTTTTGCCGCATATTCATTATGCTCAAGCGCCAGCGTTTCGATCTCATGCAGCAGGGCTCTGTATTTTTCTGCCGCTTCTTCAATCCGGTCTGCAGCTGAATAATTCAGTTCAAGAAGACCATTCACGAAATGTGAGTATTCGGATTGAATGATGGCCGCTTTGACGTGCCAGAGATCATCGACTTTCTTCTCAATACGACGCTTTAGTACCGTGCAACGTCCGATGTATTCATAATTTGGTTCGTTCACTACAGACCTCACTTTCATTTCAGACCTCGTTTCGCTTAAACGCATAGCTGCTGATGCCGTCGCGCCCCAACATGCTCTCCATGGTGTTGTGTTCAGCACAAACGAAACCCTGCGCGTCAAACCAGCGCCGGATGCCGCCGTCGGTGAAATACCAGATGTGCTCGTCCTTGCGGTAATGCCGGGACGTCAGGATATGTTCTGCACTTTTGAAGACAGGCAGAGACACAAAAACCCACTGACCGGCACGCGCCACAGCTGCTTCTGGATCGTCGATGTGCTCCAGCGAATCCCAGAACGTCAGCGCAGGAAAATCACCGTCAGGGAAATAAGGGTCGTAAAGGTTAGCCCAGCGGCCACCAGCTTTAAGCCAGGCGATCCCTTCAGGGTTCACGTCATAGCCCCATGTATCAGGCCGTGTCTCCACGAACTGACCGGACCCGATCCCCACGTCGAGCACTTTGCCCTGATGATGGCGGGCCACCAGCTGAATACGTGCCGCGTTCAGCTGAATACCCATGTTGGTTTGCGCCATCTGCCGATACTTTGCAAAATAACTGGCGTCGTATGGCCGCTCTGGTGGTACCGGAAAACGGCCAATGCCCAGCTCGGGCAACCAGACAAGGCCGTTTTGCATTTCATGTGAGAACAATGTCATGTAACCAGCCTTTGAATTTATCAAGGAATCCGGTGATGTGCTTGTTGCAGTCGTGATCCATGCTCGCACACATGCAGTAATCATCCGGTTGCGCCCAGCCGACGCGGGAAAGATCCATATCTGGATCGGTAACGATGTGCGGGGCATTGTGCGCACCGCATCCGCCCTGAATGATGTAAACAGGCGTTTTGTAGCAGACAGCCGCTGGCAGCGCCCAGCCAACCCCGGAAACCACGACGGCGGCATGTTCCACCAGCGCCAGCATTTCCGTTAGGGACAGCTCGCCTTTGTGCAGATAGAGATCGGCCTCCGGAAGTTCACCCACCAGCCACTCTTCACCCTCTTCAAGATCAGCCAGGCTCACAACGTAAAAATGTTTACGCAGCTCGCGTGCGGCTTCCGCGAGGTATTTGGGGTCAGGATTTCGCGCGGGGTTCGCCCACTCTTTGCGAACGGTGGCCGGACGGATTACTGCAACCGGCTTATCAACCTGTACCGGCGATTCACCGAATGACGGCAGATCAAAGACGCTGGCCATCTTGCCAAACTGCCAGGTCATGGCGTCAATGATGGATCCTTTACTCAGCTCTTCGGGGCCATAAAAAATTGTCAGAATCTCTGACGGCCGCGACGGCTCCTGCACAAACTCCACACCCGTTTGCTCTTCGTTTTTCCGCTGCGTCCTGAGTGAAGTATTTGACCGAACAAAATTCACATCGAGATCGCAATAAAGCTCCGGCCAGGGTGTTCGCAGATACGCGCCGGGGAACTGGCGCACAAACGCCCGCTGGTAAATAGAGTCACCAAGCCCGTACATCCCGCGGATGCAGACCTTTCGTCTTTTCATAAATTTCCTACAGAGAAAGTGCAGTCTCGAGGGACTGCTGGGGGAAGCAGGTAAGCCGCGTAAAGCGGGAACAGTTAATAATCTCGACACCACCAGCAACAGCACGGAGGCGGGAAAATTCATCCTGCCAGCGTGCTACGCTGAATTTGTCCGGGTTGGACAACAGAGCATGGTTGCCGTGCCAGTGGGTACCGTTGCGTATTGAGCAGTCATAGCCCAGTAACAAAACGCGGCTGGCGCCAAGGTGGATCGCCAGCTCAATCGCTCGCTGACCAGAATTAAACGAACCGGGGATTGCAGACGGTAGCCAGTTAATACCGAAACGCCTGGCCGTGAATTCATCACCACACCAGCGGGCCGCCTCGGATGTTATCCCTGCGCCGTATTCTTCCCACCAGCAGCAATCTGCTGCGTAAATGTGCTCACATCCAGGAACTGCCATCCAGCTGTTGTTAACGGCGATAACTGGCAGACCTGAATCGCTGGCGCGCAAGCAATCATCCGGAGTCAACGACGGACCGCTACCGATGCAGAAGAATGTTTTGGGCATGATGGGCGAGGAAAGAATTAAGGATTGTGGCGACCGGCACTGATTTTCCGGCATGTATGGCTTCGCGAGATTTCTCCCCTACGCCCTCGTCTTGATAACACCTCCACCGCCCCAAGCTGTAACGGCTTCTCTGGCTGCGCATCAGCCTGCGCATTCACCACAAAATCAACATTATCACAGGCACTCAGTGAATGCCTGCTGTAATGCCAATCCCTTTTAGCAGATCGCTGGTTGGAAAATGGACAGTGATTGCACTTCCAACCCGTTACATTGCAGCGCGGGGAAGATTAAACGGTGCTTCGCCATTACTGGACAGGTCAGTAACTCTCTGGGCGAATGGTAAAACTCTGGAATGAACGTAACGGTTAGAAAAATGATATATTCCATCTGCATTTTCGCGATAACTGAAAAGAGGTAATTTGATGCAAGACCTTGAAAAACGCGTTAGCGAATTAGAATCAATCATTGAAGATTTACTGTTAGATCAACATGCAGCAAGGATTGCTATAACAACGATGTCTTCTGCATGGAATTCTTTGGCTAATAAGCCGGGGTTGCTGGGCGATAGTTATGACACTGCGGTTAAAGCAACATCGCCGTATAAGTTTGATAACCCCGTAAATGAAGGATATGCAGAACAGCTTCATGAAAGGGTTACTGCTCTCCTTTCAAAATCCTTATAAACTTAAAGTGAGGGCTTCCTTCAAGGAGCCCTTTCATCCTTGCCTGTCTTTTTCAATTTCTCTAATACCTGCGAAGTTATTGTTGCCCTTCTCAATGACGGCCAGCAGCGGCTTAATCCACAACACAGCCTGGCAGTACGTCATTGAGCTGGCGGAAGCGGAACGATCATCGGCTGCGTCAGGTCTGTTGGTATCGGTGTGCATGGCGCTGGCACGTAAACGGTGCGCGTATTCGAGCAGCCCACCAGCAATGTCAGCAGGAACAGGCAGATCACAGGTTTTTTCACGGCGGAGAATCTCCCGGTATTTGATGACAGTTTCTTCTGTGCCGGTGTCAATCAGTGAATTCAGCCTGTTGGCATGCTCAGAGATTTGATTGAACCGGTTGAAGTTGAACGCCTGCGTCGCGATAACCTGCCCCTGCAGCTGGTTATCCGACGCCAGAACGCGATTATCTGCCTGGCTGTGTGCCAGCCGGATGGTGAGGATCGCAATGGTTCCCGCCGCGACAACAATGATGAGCAGCAGCGCCAACACCCGCCATGAGGGTTTCAGCGCTGCCGGGAGCAACGGGATCATGATTCTTTTACCGAACTGGCGGCACTCATCACCGGCAATGGCCTGCTGTCCAGCGGTTCGTTAACAGGCCAGCGATAGCCGGTGACGCGGGAACGGGAAAAAGCGCGAATGTTGATGGCATCTGACTGATTACCGCCCAGCACCATCAAATCGCCGTTATCTGCCTGTCCAACGACAAACCCCACATGCCCGCCGCCGTCGCGACTGAATACAACAACGCATCCGTAAGCTGGTTCGCGAAGCTGTACTCCCCAGCTGAGGTATGATTTTGCTGATTCGAACCGGGTTGACCGGATGCCGACGCGTTCGAGCATTGACCCGACGTAAGCAGCACACCAGGGAGTTTCGTCATCTTTGATACCGCCTCGTTTGATGTCCTTCCAGAACTGGAGAATTAACGGGTTATGGCGCGGGCCTTTGATTTCCATCTGCCCGATATATTTGCGGCCTTCAGCCAGCCAGCGTAAATCATTTTGCTGCATTACCACCTCCCAGGCGGGTGTTTAATATGCCAAGCAGCAAACGGCGGAACTGCTCAACACCGATAAAGCCAATGCCACCGCCAATGGCAATCGACAGCGATTTAGGCCATTCCATATATTCCAGCCCGGAGGCGACCGTCAGGGTCAGCGCACCGCACAGGAGCCCTTCGAGCAAAATCTTTTTCCAGCCTCCGCCCGTGTATGCGATGCGAAGCGCGGCCATGATGAATGCCATCAGTACGGCACCCAGCGGCGTTTCTCCACGCCACCAGCTCTGAAAGAGTTCGAGCCAGTCAGGCCAGTTGTTTGGATTGTGTGGCATTTTCATCGTCTCTCACCTCGCTGTGGGCGGGTGCTGTGTGAAGGAAATAAAAAAGGCCGCCCAAAGGCAGCCCTTAAAAGTAAAAAAAACCGCACTGATGACGGGTTTAGAGAATTAAGCGGTGTGACCAAGTAACCACTCTTAACAGGTTACGATAGTTTTTGCGTACGCGTTAGTGATTTTCCCAAGATTATCTGTATCCTGTGGCTATTTCTCTTTCGCAAAGGATGCTTTTTGATGACACAGCAACTCGAAAACTTGCCAGTAACCGAAATCGAAATTGCCTATGGTGGCGAGGCTTACGCAGATAATCAGATCGATGCGAAAACATTAGGCGAAGCATTGACTTCGCTTAGCACCCTTATTGAACATGCCGAAAAAATAATTAACGGCGAAACTGCTGAGCCGAAAGTCAACATTAAAGCGACAAAAGAAGGTTCATTTACTTTGCTGGTAGCGGTGATGGGGAGCATTAAAACCATTAATGCGCTTGGTCTCGTTGCTGGTGCCGGAGCTGCCGCAGGCGGTGTGCTCGGTATAATCGAATGGCTAAAGGGGCGCAAAATTAGCTCCATTGTTGTCGATGAACAAAAAGACACTGCAGAAATCGAAGTGGATGGTGAAAAGGTTGAATGCAGTAACGACATTCAGAAATTAATCACAAGTCCAATCATTCGAAAGGAACTGGATAAGTTAATCTATAAACCCCTGCAGACTGACAAACCATCTACGTTCTCGGTTTCACAACATGACCATAAAGTAGTCAGGGTGACACAAGTTGAAGCAGCTAGCTTTAAAGTTGCAAAATCTACTTTTGTTGAGAAAACGCACGTAACGACACGCGAAGCTAACGTACATTTTGCTAATGTTCGCTTCAAGCAAGGCAAAAGCTGGGACATCATCCTACCAGGTGGTGAAGAGGTCAGCGCCTCTATGAAAGATGAGGCTTTTCTCGAACGGATTGAACACAACCAGGCAGCGTTCTGTAAAGACGATCTTTTTGTTGTAGAACTAACGGAAACAACAAAAGAAACGAATGGCGAACTATCTAAACCACGTTATAGTATCACTAAAGTTATACGCCACAGAGCAGCAGCAGACAGGAAACTACTTTAAATCATGTCCATCCTAAGCATTATGCTTTACATCACTGTATTCATGGCCGTCGCAATGACGGTCAGATATGCTGTGCTTAGGTTTTTGGTTTGGGTAAAGCCGAATGCGTACATTGAACTAACTTATACTGATCCTGAAGGTAAAACCTCCAAACGGAAAGTTAGCGTTAGAAACGAAAATGACGCTGAACAGTTGGCGTTGCTGCTACGCGAACTCAAAACACGTAACGAAGCGAGTGCAGGAAGGTGAATGGCGAACGCTAAATCCTACCTGGCAATGCAGGCGTGGTTTACCACCCTTATCACTGCGGGGCTGAATTTCCTTTTTGACTGGCTCCCTCAACTGGCCTTCTTCAAATCGTTAGCGCCTGGAGCCGCCGTTGGCTTATCTCACGTGGTAATTCTTCTCATCGCTTACGTAGGTTTGCCTACGCTCAATGACGTAAGAATGAAAAGAGAAATAAAAACGGCCAGAAAATTCATTACGAACTGTCTGGCCAACCCTAACCTAACTACTGAACAAATTGCGCACTATAACCAATGCCTTGTCGATTTAGACAATAAACTTTTGAAAAACATCAACATCCGCATTGATGCCTTAACCGAGTTCGAATCTAAAGCCCAGGCAAAAGAGTAGCAACCGTCTAACTTAAGATAAAATCAAACACATACATCCATCAATAAACCCAAGAGCTGTCTGTAAGTCTTTTCTTATTGTCCCATCTGAACATTTCCGCTTCTTCGCTATAGAACGCAGTGAGATACCAATTACAAAATGAGCAATGATCAGCTCATATTCTTCTGGCCTGTACTTTTTTAGACGTGATACACAGCCATCTATTAAGATTCCCTCATCATCGTCACATTGCAGACGCGACTTTTTCCCGTGTGGCAACAGACCTTTAAACCCGGCTGCAATAGGTTGCCAGTCAACACCACTACTATCAGCTGCCGCCCACGCTCCCCAGAGGTCCATTACCTCGTACATGTCACGCATTTTTCTCTCCAATGTTCTCGATAATTATCATTCCGGTTTCGCCCCATACTTTTGATGTCCGGGCGTCCCAAATGTGGGAATCATCCTCAAACAAGGCGTCCAACAGAGATTTTGTTAAGTTGTCCAGATCTGGCTTTTGCTGGTGTGGCTGGCCGTCCATAGACGCGCGTTTTTTCTTGCTCCAGCTCTGCGGCATCGGCAAAACGAAGGTGATATGGGCGCCGTTCTCCGGCACCCGGATTCCATGCAGGCGGGCTTCATCGCAAAACATGCGATAACGCATCACCGGCGGGCGCTGCTTCCACTTATCAGCGCGGGTCATGCGGGGTTTTCCCACTGGGGTGATGATGTATTTAGGCACGCAGCGCCTCCTGGATTCGGGAGCCAATCCAGCGCATAACCGGCACCGCCATTGAATTGCCGATCGCTTTATAGCGCGGTCCATCAGCGGCCAGGCGATAAGCCTGCTCTGCAGTCAGTTCTGGCCGGTGGTGGCGCAGGTAGGCGTATTCTTCAGCGGTGAGCTGCTTACGTTTTTGTGTGGGGATCAGGGTGTGGTTATCGGGGAAGCCCTGCAGGCGTTCGCACTCGACAGGAGTCAGGCGGCGAACTGCCATATTTTGCATGATTGCAGGGGCCTGATTGCTCCCGCTATTGGCGCTGGTAAGCGTAGGTGCCTGCTCGCAGGCATAACCTATTCCATGGGCTTTTGCTCCCTGGCCTCCCTTGAATGCGTAAGCGACAGCGGGAGGTGATCCGGCATTTTGGTTTCCATGTGCGCTGTTGCCTGCACGGAGTGTTGGTGAAATTTCGCTGGAGGCATCGTGTCCACTATCCTTAGAGCTGAACGCGATAACCGCATTTTCCTGGCCATGGTTACGGCCCAGGGTATGCGCCATATTGCTCAGCGTGCAAGGATCCTGTGTGCCGTGAATGGCGTAGGTTTGAAGGGTATCATCCATGCTGTCATTAGATTTTGCCAGCAACGTCCTGCTGATGTCGGAATAAGTCACAGCTAAATCGGTCGCATCTTTGTGATCACGGGCTTTTAGTGTTGAAGCCGTTTCATCACTAGAATACTCACCGAAGGCAACCATGCGGTAAGTTCCAACAACATTCATCCCCCGATCAACACATGGCGATGAATCATGTCGTGCAGTTAATGTTCCGGCTAACTCGCGAAAATTTTGAGTTTCACAAACTAATCCAGATCCTCGCTGTGAAAAAACCTCCTGATTACTCGCACCTATCCCGCCAGTATTGAATGACTGATTCAGCGTTGGATGTGGATTATGCTCCCCATCCCAGTGACTACCGTTAGCAACGCGATAGCCAGCATCTGAGGTAATGACTTGCCTCGCTTTTCTGCTCGGCGGAGAATTCCGGCGCAGGCCTTCGGACTCAAAAAGAATTTTTGCGGGATCGATATCCCCTCTAGCTGTTGCGACAACAAACACACGTCTGCGTCGTTGGGCCACTCCGAAAAATTGAGCGTCGAGCACTCGCCAGGCAATAGCTCTTTCTGGTCCCAGCACATAACCAGCGTTTGACCATCGCTTCCCTGGTGATTCCAGCGCGCAGCTTTCGCCGGCAAGCCCTGCAAGAAAACATCCGAAAGCGTTATCTTTGCTGCTGAATACGCCGGGGACGTTTTCCCAGACGACGATGACGGGAGGTTTTCCCTGTTCTCTGCGTTTTTCATCGATAGCATTAACCAGCTCCACAAAAGCCAAAGTTAACTGGCCGCGTTCGTCAGCCAGCCCATTACGTAAACCCGCTACGCTGAACGCCTGGCAAGGGGTTCCCCCCACCAGCACATCGGGCGCGTCGATTTTTCCGGCACGGATTGCCGCGGCGATTTGCGTCATGTCGCCCAGGTTGCTGACGTCCGGCCAGCGGTACGCCAGAACAGCGGAGGGAAATTTTTCTATCTCAGCGAACCATGCTGGCTGCCAGCCCAGGCAATGCCATGCCACGCTGGCGGCCTCGATGCCGCTGCACACTGAGCCATAACTGACTGGCTTATTCATCCGCAGGCTCTCCCAGCAAATAGAGAACCTGCACCAGCAGCTCTGCTTCGGTGCCGTGCTTCATTTCCCAGGCGCGGCGGCCAGCATGAATCGCCACACCGTAACCGCCGTTGCGATGGTGCATATGGCACAGGGGGATTGATTTCCGATGGTCAGCGCGCTGGCTTGTGCCCTGACCGGTCCGGATGTGGTGAATTTCAGCAGGCGTCTCGCCCAGGTTCTGATTGCGGCACACAATACAACCCAGTGCGGCCACACGTGAAAGATGGATGCTGTCTGCTTTCTTCATGCTGGACCACCAGCATAAGCAGAAACACCGCGCGTAAACGGGCGGTGTGGGTAATTCTGGGTAGTTCTTTGCGCCATCACTTTTCTCCGGTGATGGTGCGACAGGCGCTGGTTGTTCAGGCCAGCTTGATTATTATAAATCAGTTGTCAGGGTTGCGGAAGCGCTCAAGACATTGTCTGAGTGCTTCCCTGGTGATGAGTATTGCTTCGGCAGGTACAGGGATTACAACAAAGGAGCCATCCTCCCGGCTCACTACCTCATAACGTCCAGCAGGGCGAACGGCAGCGATTAATTCTTGCTCATTCATAACGAAAAATCCTATTCAATTCAGTCATCCCCGACTAATCGGGGGTCGGCCCTTTTCTCCCTGCGCGCTGAACGTAACTAAAGCAGCCATCGTCATGAACGTCTAATAGGTTAGATAGATCAATTAACCGTAATTGATCTGTGTAACCGATCGGCTATTTAAGCACAGGAATCATGCACGCTCTGCTATATAACTGGCCTGTCGTCTGTGTCAGTAACGCTGTTCAGAAGATAAGTAACAACCCCAAGGACGGTCACATCGTCGAGCGCATCCCCCTCAATCGCCTCTCCGTCAGGCGTGATGAGTGCTTTCCCCTGAACGGAGGCGAAGTCCAGCTTTCCACAGAAGGAAATGAGCACCGTGTCGCCAATCTTCGCCTTTCTGGCAATGTTGATGATTGCGTAACCGGAAGAGGTTTCGATTGTGCGGCAGTTGCCGTCATAACCGCAGATACTGGTAATTGAGAGGGTTTGCTCTGCGTAGTCTGCTGCTGGTGATGGAAAACCCATGGTGATCGCCTCCACAATGTTACTGTATATTTATACAGTACACTCACACATGGAATTGATCAACGGTTTAACAGCACGAAATGTTAAAGGGCTTTGGAGTAGGACAAAAACCCGCCAAAGCGGGTAAGTGCTTAATCAGTAATCAATTCTTCTCAGAGCCAGCAGCACCAGCACGATTAAAACCACCAGCCAGACTGCGCCTGATAACAGCTCCATCAGGTACACGTTTTTACCTCCTGCAGCGGTGCAATTGAATTCTTCACAAAGATGATCCAGTGGGTTTTATCGTTCTTTCCGGTACGCTGACCAATAGCTGGCTTCTCGTCTGTCAGCGCCAGAATCTGGCTAACTGGTATCTGTGTTTCGTTCCATTTGAAAATGAGTACACCGTGTGGTCGCAATACACGGAACGCCTCTTTGAAACCGGCGCGCAGGTCAGAACGCCAAGTTTTTTTGTTCAATCGCCCGTATTTTTTACCCATCCACGCCGTTTGACCGACACGCTCAAGGTGCGGCGGATCGAATACCACCACCGGGAACGAGGCATCAGCAAATGGCAGGTCGCGGAAATCAGCAATGAGATCAGGTCTAATAATCAGGCGGCGGCCATCGCACAGCTCATGCTCTTCGCTACGGATATCAGTGAAAAGCGCGCGTGTATCGCGCTTGTTAAACCAAAACATGCGGGAACCGCAGCACATGTCCAAAACAACATGCTCAGTCATACCAGGCCTCCAGCTCGTTCCGAATTTCTTCGTCAATCTCGTCGTTGGTGGCGTCTTCGTTCAGGTAGTCGCGCGCCTCCTTGAGGTACTGCTCACGACGTTCGTTGTACCAGGCGGAGAATTCCGGTGTCCAACCATTGTCGGTACCACAAAAATCGACCCGGGCGTTCCGCTCTGCCATGCTCTGCACCATGCAATCAGCTGTTGTCAGTGCCGCTTCACGGATATAACCGCGCAGGTCACGCTTACGCCACCATGGGTTTACCTTCGAATCGCAAACGCCCTTAAACTCAACTTCCCAGCGACGGATGCAACGGGAATTCAGTGATTTGCTCATGCTGCCGCCTTACTATTCGAAAAACGTTTCAGGTCAAAATCAATGGTTGCGCGCTGGTCACGGAAAATACCGCAGCGACCGTGGCGAACAAGGCCGCCCTGCTCTACCGCGGTGCGGAGATATTTCTCAGCGGTTGTGCGATGCAGGTCGAACATCGCAACGACATCTTTCGTAGTGATGCGCCCATGCTCTTTCACCAGTTCGATAATCCGGTTGATAATCCTGGTGCGCTCTTCATGCGTTTTTGGTCTTGGCATCGTTAAGCCCTCCCACTAGCTCTTTCCATTTTTCCTGAAGCACTTGCCGGGCCGCAGCCTCACCATCAGGCGGGAACGAAAATCCCGCGCGGACGCCTGGGCAACCGTTTGAACAGCGAACCTCTGCCGACCCCCAGTTCATTCCCCGGCTGCGAACTTTGAGAGAAGGAGCCATCCCGCATTCTGGGCATTTCGGTAAATCAGTCATTCCCCAGCCCCTCCAGCAGATGCTTATGGCGGCGCAGCTCCCGAACGGCACCCTGAAGACGCTGCAGGTTTGACAGCTTCGCTTTTGTGCGGCGGATTTCGTTCGAAATAAAGCGCGATGACGGAATAATCAGGTCATCCGGGCGGGCGGTGAATGCAGGAATATCTCCAATAATTTCATTCAGGGATTTACTGTCTGGCGCTGATTCAAACTTGATATTCACCGTGCCTGCCTCAGGTTGTACCGCTTCGGTGCTGTCTGTTTCAGTCTGGCCGGTGACAGGGAGAGACCATGTAACGCCCTTCCCCTTGCCGTTTTTGATAACCACACCCTGGCGCTCAAACGCCAGCATCACTGAGACCATGCCGCGGGCATTACGGTTAACAACTGCGGCCAGTGCCGCGGTGGTCATAGCTCCGTTCTTGCCGAGCAGCTGGCGGACGGCCTCAGCATCAACCGGTGCTGGTTCCTCACCTTTCAGACGCGGTGCCTGATGCGCTGGCGTTACAGCTGGTGCTTTTGCCAGCTCCCTGGCCTGCTCTTTCGCGGTACCGACTGACCATGACCCATCGAAGAAATCACACAAACCCTGCTGTTTGTGCTCGCGCAGCATGTTCAGCGCTTCTACGGGCTCAATATCAAGACGGGCGGCAACCTCGCGATATGTCGCTTTTTTCATGGCTTTAAGTGCGTCGATTACAGATTCCATAATTTTCTCCTCAAAATTTACTTAACAGGTCTCAGGTGGCTAACGTTTCCGCGATAGCTCTCCCAGTCAAAGTTCACCCAAATGCCGTTATCCATGCGCAGGCGGTCAACAACCCTTTCACCCAGGGTTTCTACCAGCGCGTCGTAATTCAGGTTGGTCAGAACACCAACCGGGCGCATGGCGGCCAGGCGGCGATCGATAATCTGGTTCAACAAAACTTTCTCGCCGCGGCTGTCGCGCTGAATACCGACTTCGTCGAGCACCAGCAGATCAACTTTGCAGAGGTCGTCCAGCAGCGCGGCTTCAGAACGCCCTTCGTCATAACAGGCCCTGGCGCGAAGGGTCAGATCCGGAACCGTCACAATCAGGACCGTTCGCCCCTGTTTCAGCAGATAATTTCCAATGGCTGCTGACAGATGGTTTTTGCCAGTGCCCGGCTTTCCGGTGAAAACGAAACTCGCAAAGCCGGTTCCAAAATTTTGCGCATAGCTCTTTGCCATACTCAGGGCGTGGCGCTGGCCATCGCCGTTCACCGTGTAATTCGCGAAGCTGCAGCTGCGGTGCAGGTTCTGGATCCCGGATCGCCCGAAAATTTTCTCTGCACGTGCCTGCTGGTTGAGTTTGTCCACCTCAGCGGCACGTTTTAGCCCTTCCTCTCGCTGCCAGGCCATCAGCTCTGCGGCGCTCTTGAATTTGGGTTCTACGCCCTGCGGAATTACGCGGCGAAGGCGATCGAGAATGGAACCTGCGTTTTGCATGCTTACCCCCTGAATCCTGGCGGAACGGAGCTGTCAGGACGGGAGATCTGATTGATATCCCGGCCACCAGCCTGATTCTGAGCCGCCCCTGGTGATGGCAGTCGTAGAATTAAGTCATCCCATTTTTCGCGCAGTTTTGACGGTGACATCACGTTCCGGCACCAGAACGGATCTCGCTGTACACGCGAAAACATTTCGCAAATTTGCTTATGTGTTCTGCCGTCAACGGCACACATCAGCCGGATTTCATTGGACCATGCAGTCCAGTTAGGCTCTTTAGGGCGCACCAGTTCCCCGTCTGTCTCAGCGGCTTTCTCATACAGTTTGACGATGCGGTTCCACATCCACTGGGCGCAGGTCAGATCTTCCTTGCTTCCCCACTGCCGTTTCCCTGCATGTGCAACCACGGCCTCTGGATGACGATTTAAAAAAGCCTCTTTGGTCAGCTGTTCGTCCGACAGCGAAGCGTCCGGACAAGAAGTGTTTTTATTCTCTGTAGTAGTCTCTGTAGTAATCTCTGTAGGATCGAAATGGGTTTTGCCGTCCCCGCGGGCTGGGCTTTCCCCAGTTCCCGAACAAGGGATTCCCTCGTTACCGACCTGGGCTTTGCCCATTTCCCGAAATGGGTTTTGCCCATTTGGTGATTTATCAATGGCTTGCGTTAGTACTTGATCCACTCGCTCAAAGTTAACTTTGAAGTAAATCCGGTGCTCCAGTCGCTTATGTGTTTCTACCAAAACCCCCAGACGCTTAAGCTTTTTCCGGGCCGTCAGCTGCTCTTCGTAACTCAGCCCGGTTTCATCCTGAATTTCCTCTGAGGTTTTATGCACACCCAGATCAGAGGTGAGCTTGTCCATCCAGTAGGTCATCTGGCAAAAAAGAACTGTGGCGCTAACGCCGCCGAGGTGTTCGGCCAGTGCCGGGTAATAAGCAACCGGACGACCGAACCCGCGAATGATGTCAGATGGATTCATGGTTTTACTGACCCTTACGCCGCACGGTGGCAGTGCATAATTTGGACTTTCACGCCAGCCATCTGCGCCAGCGCATCGATCGCTTCCAGAGTCTCGCGTCGGATTACCGGTTGCGGCTTGCCTGTGAAGACAGCATTGGTGGCTTCAATGCACTCTTTGTTGACCCTAGCCGCCCGGTAATGCATGCAGTCCTTCTGCGCCAGTTCGTTATCAATGGCGGTACGAATGGCATAGCTCAGCGCTTCCGCCTGTTTCAGGTAGTTCGGCGTATCGTTGCGGAACGCACGCTGAATAATCTGCTTGTTGTTGTGCAGCCGCCGCGCGTACTCGTCCGGATCCATTACGTCATCCAGTGACTGAAGCAGATCGCCAAAGTGATGAGGGGTTATCAGCTGCGTCACTGTCTTCCAGCCCTTTTCCTGCGCCCAGGACTCCAGCTCACATGCCAGTTTTTTGATTTCCATCAGTCAGACTCCTTCTGCGCGCGTGGGATATCCTGAACAGGAATTCCGCTGGTAGGGGTTGGATGCAAATCCGGACGTAACTCATGCGGGGTAACTGTCCAGCCGCCAAATTCACAGAGCTTAATAACTCGCTCACTTGGAACTCGGTTTCGGATAATCCAGTTTGCTACTGACTGTGAGGACTTAAAGTTGAATTTGCGGGCGACGGCCGATACCGAACCAATCGACCTTACCGCCTTTTCCGTTATGTTCTTGTATGAAGTAGTCATCGTGTTCTCCTGAATGAGTCGATGACTGCAATATACTACATAAAGTAGAAAATACAACTACGAAAAATAGAAATGACTATGAACGCGCCGTGCCTTACTCTTCTACCTATGGTAGAAAAAGCGAATAAACATCAGGATTTCGCTCACCGGCTTACCGAAGAAATGCGCAGACAGC
Organism: Enterobacter cloacae complex sp. 2022EL-00788; assembly: GCF_026627565.1. NCBI lineage: Bacteria > Pseudomonadati > Pseudomonadota > Gammaproteobacteria > Enterobacterales > Enterobacteriaceae > Enterobacter > Enterobacter cloacae complex sp. 2022EL-00788. Next base: position 236,553 of record NZ_JAPNMC010000004.1, read on the forward strand.
GCCGTTCCGTAAAGGATTTAAGCCAGGCTTGCGATGTCACATACGAAATGGCTCGTCGTTATACGCTGGGCACGGCTAAGCCACGCGATGAGAAACTGCAAAAGATAGCTGACTGGCTAAATGTCCAAGCGGCATGGCTTGATTATGGCGAAGGCGAGAGTGTACCCATCAAGCTTCCGGAAACTGAGTTTTCGGGCTTCCCGGCGACAGATCCTGACATTGACAGCGATGCGGAATTCAGAGATTTAAGCGAAGACGAAAAGCGGCTGCTTCGAGTGTATAGGCAGTTCCCAAGCGTCGAAGCCAAGAACATGCTACTGGCGTTCGAAATGCGGTATAAGCAGCTTTATGATTTCTTTCTGAAGTACGCCAACACCCCGCAGAAGTAAAAAAAATCCCAAATAACCCGGCACATGCCGGGTTTTTTTACGCCTTTCACCACTACCACAAGTAGCACAACCCTTCTCAATTTCTACTTTTAGTGTTGACACATCTACTTTATGTTGTATTCTCTACTCATCGAAGCACAACAGGTGCGACAGGTAAACGTTCCGCCTACCCGGCGATAAGGGTGAACAAAGCGAACAGGCAGGATGCCCACGAAGTAGCCGCCGGTGGCGTATGAATGACCGGATGATTCGTAGAAGAGGGTTAGTAGAGTTCAGGAGACAGTCGATGAAATATTACTTAGCAACAATAAACGAAGGTTCGGAGGTGGTGATTATCCATGCTCGAAATCAGTTCGTTGCCAAAGCTCTGATCAATGATGATGCAGAAACGATAAAGGTAATTACTGCAGTGGAAGCTAAGAATTTGATTAAACGCGGTTTCCGGCTTGTCAGCTGAAGTTCGGATATAGGCATATGAATCGTCCATAACATGGAAGCACATTCCACCCTTTCACTAATGGGGATTGGTTTGTTAGCTGGCGGAGTGTGCTTCCAGTTGTGGGCAATCGAAAATTGTAGATGGCTGTTAGTAACCTTCAGAGGGGATTCAATATGACAGACTTTAATCGTCAACCATCACGGCAACAGGCAGTCCGCCTTAACTGGTTTGAAATAAAACTTCGACAACTTTGTTATTTGCTGGCTCAAAAAGGCAACCCTGAACTTTGAATTTCTACGCGTCAAAACTGACGCAGTAATCCGACAGGTATTTAATCATAAACAGTTAAAAATCGATGCCTTAAACGGCAGGAATTTTCACACCTTAAATCAAGGATCATAAAATGAAAGCAACTATTACTACCGTAGAATTGAGCCTGGCAATCGTAAATAAAGACCTTGCAACCTTTAATGTTAACGGTGCTATCTCAGGCGTGGTTCATTTGCCATCCTCTGGCCCTGTTACCGTTGTGATTGATGGTGGCTACGTACTCGGGGAGTTCGATTGCCCAGCCTGCGCTGTTAAACATATTAGTTTGCTTTCTGTGAAGTTCGCAGAAGCCCAGAACTCCTGTGGCATGTCCTATTACGACCATAAACGCCAACAACTTAATTGATATGGATGACATCATTTGTCATTGCGCTGTTTGCTGCCACGAATATAAAAAATCTGAAATGCGCGAAAGGAAAACACCCATATATCCCTTTAAACGCACGATTTATTTATGTGAGCAATGCAATGAAAAAAGAGAAAAGCGTGAAGCTTTAAGAAAAGTAAAACGCGGCATCCGCAAACCATTTCATTCAACATCATTTTTCAAATATTAAATGAGGTTATTATGTCTGTTGAGTTAAAAGTATTTGGTGGTGCTTACTTCCCAAAAGATAAAGCATTAAAAAAACATCCCGATTTAAAACCACTTGCCACCGCAGTTAATGCGGCCACAAAAGCCATCGCTGAGGCCGTCATTTTCGGTAAGCTTGCGGCTGAACATCCTGAACATATTGATGATTATTTTAAGGTGAAAATCTGGGAACACCATGATGATCTCCCCTGCCCTGAGCTTGATGTGTTTAGCTCTGATTTCTTTGGTGAGCACGTTGTCTGGAATACCAACCGCGGTGAACCAGCTGCTTCACAGCAACCAGCAACCGATAACAACGAAACAGGACACACTTCTGGCGTGATGATTGTACGCAACCTTGATCGGGATTCCCGCGCGGCATGCCTCGCTCTGTTCGGCGCAGTGGAGGAGATCACCGATGCGCAATACGGCCAGGTTGTGGATTTAAAAAACGATGACGATGGTTGCTTCCAGCATGAACTGGCCCAGGCCTTCGTGAAAGAGCCCCGCGTATTTGCTCTTAGTGGCGAACGGCAGGAGGAACTACTGGCGTGGGTCCGCAAAACCATGAAGGTTTCAACACAGTGGCCTGACATCAAAAAAGGGATCAGTAAGTGGATCGACACTCCGGCAGTCAAGCGGGAACCGGTATCTACCGACATCAAACCTGACACAGAAGCCAGCCTGGGCGGAAATAACCCTACCGATCGCAGCCCTGACCTGGTGCATAACCTGGCAACTCTCCGCCTGGAAACCGCGCTGGGCATTCTCGCGGTTGCTATGGATTTCGATATCTATGCTATCCCATCCGAGATTATGCGCCGGGCCAAAGAAATTGAAAGCGCAGGAACTGATCCCCGCTTTTCTGCCTGGTGGAATAAATTACGCGGCACGCCGGGTATTCTGGACTTCTCCCGCGCAGCCATTATCGCGCTGATTAAAACCGCACCTGAAGACCTTTACCTCAAACCGGTTGATCTGCGTGCTTACATTAACCGCAATCTCGTTGAATTTAACCACGCTAAACCTGATCAGAAAACAATTGATATCGCATGTGGCAACATCAAGCAGGAGACTGAAAATGATGAAACCGAATCGACTGTACCGGGCGAAACTCTGCCACCAGCAGTCTGCCCTGGCAAAGCTGCGCAACTCGACAAAGAACTCAACGAGGCATTCGCTCAGAGCACAGCATCTGAACAGCAAGCAGGTGATCAACCGCGGGTGGAGAACCTGGGCGGTGGAGTATTCTCTGTTGAGTCGTTAACCTCAGCCCAGGATGCTGATCAACCTGTGCCGGCAGCAAGAGAGGAAGAGCCAGCAGCGGTGGTTCTGCCTCCCCCTGAGATCAAGGCCAAACCAGTAGAACAGCGGCCTACTTCCGTACCTGAGCCATCAACATTCGCCCTTACCTATCATCAGCAGCTGACGGCCGCCGCGCTGCAGGGGTTATGTGCTAACCCGGCATACTGCAATCAGTACGATGATCTACCGGGTATGGCCGTGTGGCTTGCCAGCAGCGTTATCAGTCAGCAGGAGATTGCAGAGTGAGCAAAGCAAAGGAAGTCATCGCCAATACCCGATTTGCAGAATTTCCCGACACGCTGGTAACTCTGGAGCTGTGCCGAGCGTTTGCAGCCATAGAAAAGCGGCGTATCGGAGAATCATTGCGTGCATGCGCTCGCGTACTGGCGACCAAAGTCCAGGATCACCATCTCGTCAGCGTGCTGGAAGAGATGGGGCGGAGTCAGTTTCCCGAAGTGCAAATGACCAGGATACGCGACTGTATCAGGAGAATGGAAACTGCGCTGGTGAGGAAATTTATCAACACGCCCGATTGATCAGGGCGATGCCAGCCAAGGTTAACTGATTCGTGAGATTCAATATCTGCCAGCTGCAGCACGTATGATCGCAGCTGGCTATCGAGAGTGATAGCTATGAGAGAACAATTTCTGATACCACTAGCGGAATGGAAGTCCGGCAGATTCGGGTTTGAGATCACAAACACTACGCTGGTTAAGTATGGGAAGCTTGGCTATATCAATCCAAAACCTGAAAAAGTACGTGGCCGATGGTGCGTTGACCGCAGCGCAATCTACGTCGGGCCAAGTGCCGTCGGGGTGGCTCCCGAAATCCACGAAGATGACGATGAGGCATTGAAGGAGATCCTGAACCATGTCACCAAGGCCACGAAAAAATAGCATATCCATTCCCGGGCTTTACGCCCGGTTTGATCGCCGCACTGATAAAACCTATTACCAGTATAAAAACCCTGTAACGGGAAAATTTCACGGGCTCGGTACCGACAAAGCCAAAGCAGAAAAAATTGCTATAACCGCAAATCAGCGCCTGGCAGCTGCTGAAGCTGAATTTTTTCTGAAGCAGATCGACGAAAAACCATCAGCGAATAAAGCCCGCGGGATCAGTTTAAAGGCGTGGATCGTTCGTTATGAGAAAGTGCAGCGTGGCCGGCTGGATAATGGCGAACTTTCAGAAACCCGATTAAAAGAAAAAATGAGGATGGCGAACCTACTGGCAGAACGCCTGGGAAATCATCCTCTGCGCAGCCTGGAAGTTCGTGACTTCTCCCTCCTGTTGGAAGAATGGCTTGATAAAGGTCAGACAAGCACAGCCCTAAACAACCGCGTGGTGTGGATAGACATTTATCGCGAGGCACAACATGCCGGTGAAGTTCCGCCAGGCTGGAACCCTCCGGAGGCGACGCGCAAACCGGTACCGAAAGTCAAGCGGGCGCGGTTGAGCATCGAGGACTGGCGGGCAATCTTTAACGTTACTCCCGAGGGGCATTACAACAGAAACGCAATGCTCCTGGCTTTAGTGACTGGGCAGCGAAGAGAGGACATTGTCAAAATGAGATTCTCTGATGTGTGGGATGATCACTTACACGTGGTTCAGGGGAAAACCGGGATGAGGTTGGCCTTACCTCTCTCGCTTTATTGCGAAGCGGTAGGGATGACTCTTAGGGAGGTTATTGCTGGCTGTCGTGACCGGATTGTTAGTCCTTATCTGGTGCATAGCCAATTACAGAAGAAAGGTCAGCCGATGAGCAAAGACAATCTGACTGATTATTTTGCTGACGCAAGGGATCTGGCAGGTATAAAACCACCGGAGGGAAAAACACCTACAACATTTCACGAGCAGCGCTCTCTGTCAGAACGTTTATATCGCGCACAGGGGATCGACACGAAAACTCTGCTGGGTCATAAAGTGCAGGCAACTACCGATAAATATAATGACACTCGCGGGCAGGAATGGGTCAAGCTGGTCATTTGAATGGCCGTTTTTTCCCGATCACAAGAAAAATTATTGTAAAATGCGCGGCCTTAGTGATGGTCGCTCTGTTCTACATCGGTCATTGGTTTTGGTGAAAAGTTTTGGAGAGATTTTGGAGAAGAGAAAAAATTGAATATTTTCAAGGCTCTGAAAACATCACGCCTTCTGAATAAGAAGTGGTAAGCACGCTATACTGACTGAACTGAAAGCGAGGAGATCTCTCCTCGCTTTTGCTATCTGACGGAGGAGAAAAGAATGGGACAACTCGTAGACGGCGTCTGGCAGGATGTCTGGTATGACACCAAATCCACCGGCGGACGCTTTAAGCGCTCTGTTTCGGCCTTCCGTAACTGGCTGACCGCCGACGGTGCCCCCGGCCCGAGTGGCGAAGGCGGTTTTGCGGCGGAGAAAGACCGTTATCATCTGTACGTTTCTCTCGCCTGTCCGTGGGCGCACCGCACGCTGATTGTGCGCAAACTCAAGGGTCTCGAATCGTTAATTCCGGTTTCGGTGGTGAACCCGCTGATGCTGGAGAACGGCTGGACTTTTGACAGTGATTTCCCTGCCGCGACCGGCGACGATCTTTACCACCACGATTTCCTTTACCAGCTCTACCTGCGCGCCGATCCGCACTACACCGGGCGCGTGACCGTGCCGGTGCTGTGGGACAAGAAAAACCAGACGATCGTCAGCAATGAGTCTGCGGAAATCATCCGCATGTTCAATACCGCGTTTGACGCGCACGGTGCCCGCGCCGGGGATTATTATCCGGTTGAGCTGCGCGAAAAAATTGACGAGCTGAACGGCTGGATCTACGACAGCGTGAACAACGGCGTCTATAAAGCCGGCTTCGCCACCAGCCAGGAAGCGTACGACGAAGCGGTCGGCAGCGTCTTTGCCTCTCTGGAGCGCCTGGAGCAGATCCTCGGCCAGCACCGCTATTTAACGGGCGATCGCCTGACGGAAGCGGACATCCGCCTGTGGACTACGCTGATCCGCTTCGATCCGGTTTACGTTACACACTTCAAGTGCGATAAACACCGCATCAGCGACTACCTGAACCTGCACGGTTTCCTGCGCGATATCTACCAGACGCCGGGGATCGCGGAAACGGTCGATTTCGATCATATTCGCACCCACTATTTCCGCAGCCATAAGACCATCAACCCAACGGGCATTATCTCTGTTGGCCCCTGGCAGGATCTGGTTGAACCGCACGGGCGCGACGTTCGTTTTGGATAATTATTTAGGGAATCAATAGATTCCCTTTTTTAATTCACGCCGTGCATCTATCCTTACCTCGATCGCTTAGAAAACAAGTGATTGACTGATTAAAGAGGCAAGGAAAATGGACTGGTATTTAAAAGTACTGCGCAATTATTTTGGTTTTGGTGGCCGCGCCCGCCGCAAAGAGTACTGGATGTTCATTCTGGTGAACGCTGTACTTATGATGGTGCTGGGCATTATGGATAAGATTCTCGGCTGGGATGATTCTGACGGAAAAGGGATCCTTACTGCAATTTATAGCGTGCTGGTTTTGATACCGTCATGGGCCGTGATGTTCCGACGCCTGCACGACACGGATCGTTCAGCCTGGTGGCTGCTGCTGCTGCTGATTCCGATTATCGGCTGGCTCGTGATTTTGGTTTTCCACTGTCAGAGCGGGACGCCGGGCGAAAACCGCTTTGGTCCGGATCCTAAGGTCGGCGCGTAAATTACTGCCCGGTAGCGCTTACGCTTACCGGGCCTGCCCGCTTATTTGTTGTGATGCGCAAAGAGCTTTGGAATTTCACGCAAACACCACGATTTGGCTTCGCCCATGCTGTCGCGACGCCACGCCATTATGATATCCACTTCGCTGGTGTACTCCGGGCTGACGACCCGCAGCCGCCCCTCCGCAATATCGTTTTCCACAAACGGGTACGGCATGGTTGCCACGCCCAGCCCCGCCAGCAGCGCCTGCCGTTTGTCCTCCAGCGAGGTCACCGTCAGACGAGGCTGTTTATCGAGCAGCTGAACCGTCAGTACCGGACGCTCACGGGCGGTGTCCGCGACCGCCACGCCGCGGTACTTCACGCGCGTGACCTCGGAGAGCGGCTCCGGCTCCTGATGGATAGGATGATCCGGGGAGGCAACGTAGACGTTCATGACGCTGTAGAGCTTGCGGGAGTTGATTTCCGACGAGGAGCGGAAGTGCATGTCCGGCGCAATGACGATATCCGCCCTGCCCGTCTCCAGACGCTCCCACGCCCCTGCCAGCACCTCGGTAATGATCGACAGTTGGGTATTGGCTTTTGCGGCCAGTCTGTCCACCAGCGGGAACAGCGCCTCGGTGGGCACCAGCGCTTCGGTAACTAACGTCAGATGGGTTTCCCAGCCGCGGGCCAGCGCTTCAGCATCCGTCGTCAGCTTGTCCGCCGCTTCCAGCAGCACGCGCCCGCGCTCCAGCAGCATCCGGCCAACGTTGGTGAATTTAGTTCGATGACCGGAGCGATCGAAGAGCACCACGTCCAGCTCTTCCTCCAGCTTCTGCATGGTGTAGCTCAGCGCAGACGGAACGCGCCCCAGTTCATCTGCCGCCGCGGCAAAGCTGCCACGCCTGTCAATTGCGTCCATGACGCGGAGCGCCTCAAGCGTCAATGCTCTCTCTTTAGCCATCTCGTTCTCATTCAGGAAATTTGAACATACCGGGCAGAATATCTGGCTAACAATGCAGCGTCCATACCTTTACCATTGATTTAGTGTAAAGAGAGGTCAAGTTTATGATTACGACAAGAACAGCTAAACAGTGCGGACAAGCCGATTTCGGTTGGCTGCAGGCCCGCTACACCTTTTCCTTTGGACACTACTTTGACCCTAAACTCCTCGGTTACGCTTCACTGCGCGTATTGAACCAGGAAGTGCTCGCCCCGGGCGCGTCCTTCCAGCCGCGCACGTACCCGAAAGTCGATATCCTGAACCTGATCCTGGAAGGCGAGGCAGAATACCGCGATAGCGAGGGCAATCATGTCCAGGCAAAGGCTGGCGAGGCGCTGTTAATTTCCACGCAGCCGGGCATTAGCTACAGCGAGCATAACCTCAGCAAAGACAAAACGCTGACCCGCATGCAGCTGTGGCTGGACGCCTGCCCCGAGCGGGAAAACCCGCTGGTGCAAAAGATCGATCTGAAGGGCGATAAACAGCAGCTGATTGCGTCGCCTGACGGCAGCAAAGGCAGCCTGCAGCTGCGTCAGCAGGTGTGGCTGCACCATATTGAGCTGAAAAAAGGCGAACAGGCGAGCTTCCAGCTGCACGGCCCGCGCGCCTACTTACAGTCCATTCACGGTACGGTGCATGCGGTAACGCACGCGGAAGAGAAAGAAGCGCTCACCTGCGGCGACGGGGCGTTTATTCGCGATGAGGCGAATATCACCCTGGAGGCGGATACGCCGCTGCGCGCGCTGCTGATTGATTTGCCGGTTTAAAGAACAGACTCGCCCCTCACCCTAGCCCTCTCCCCATAGGGGAGAGGGAACGATCGAGCCCCTCGCCCCTATGGGGAGAGGGGTTGGGGTGAGGGGAAATTTTTACACCTTACTCGCCATAATCTCAATAATCTGCCGATCCGTTGCCTGCATTGATCGGCAGGCTAACGCACACAGGTTCGAGATCGACTGCTCCACGTCGTGCGCCACAATGCCCTCATTGCCCGTCACGGCAGTATCGTCCAGCGCCATCATCACGGCCTTCCAGGCGCTCCCCACGCTGGTCGACACTTTCATCGCGCAGCTGTTGGACGCCCCATCGCAGATCATCCCGCTGACGTCGCCGATCATACTGCCGATCGCCATTGCTATCGTTCGGTAGTTTCCGCCCATCAGCCATGCCATCCCTGCGGCTGCACCCATTGCCGCCGTCGTCGCCGCGCACAGTGCGGACAGGCGCGGAAGCTGATAATGGATATAAATTGCCGACAGATGCGAGAGCATCAGCGCCCTCGCCAGCCGTTCGTCATCAGCCTGAACGTGCTCAGCCACCACCACCACCGGCATGGTGGCGGTGATGCCCTGGTTCCCGGAGCCCGAGTTGCTCATGGCCGGCAGCGTCGCGCCGCCCATACGGGCATCCGAGGCCGCGCTGGTGCGGATAACAATGTCTGAGCCCAGATCCTGCGCCACCCATCCGCGCGTGCGCTGCCTGTTGAGGGTCGCGCCAACGCGCAGCCCCCAACGGCCACGTAAACCTTCCCGGGAGAGCGCATCGTTCAGGCGCCCTGCATCAAGGATGAAGCGGATCGCGCTGTACGGCACCTGCTCCACAAACTCCAGGATTTGCGACAGCGTGGTGTTCGCGAGCACCGCCAGCGGGTCGTCCTTAGCCTGGCTCTGACGATCGTCAAGCGTGAAGCGGGTTTCCCCCTGGCAAACCACCTCTACCACCCGGGTATGCCCGCCCGCGATGGTTACCATGGCCGAGGACTCTCCGGCATAAACGCAGGCGCGTGAATAGAGGATCTCATCGCAGGGTTCCTGCAATTTAATCTGCACCAGGCCCGCTTTCAGCATCGCTTTGGCGCGCGCCAGCGCATCGGCCGATACGTCTTTCAGCACCTCCAGCCCGGCCTGTGCATTTCCGCCGAGCGCGCCAAGCGCCGCCGCGATGGGCAACCCGACCATGCCGGTGCCGGGCACCGTTACGCCAAGCCCGTTTTTCATCAGGTTTGGCGATACCCACGCCTCAATTCGCGTCACCTCACCGGACAGCTGCCCGGCAGCCATCGCGCAGGCCAGCGCCAGCGAGACGGGTTCCGTACATCCCAGCGCGGGCTTTACCTCTTCCTGCACGGCGCGAATAAAATGGTTCCATAAAGGATTAATTTGCTCAGACATCGTTACGACCTTATTTAACCTCATGAGAAGGCGAGGAAAGGAGAAACACAAAGCAGCAGCCCGGTAATCACAATAATGACCAGCGAAACGCCTTTATATTTGTGAAGTGCGGGCACTTTGTAGACCAGCCACGCCGGAATTAAGCAGCCCACCATCCCGAAAATAGGGCTACAGATGGAGGTGAAGCTCAGCACCGGCGCGTTTAAGACAATGGCGCTCCAGGCGAGCAGAATGGCGAAAAGCATAATGCCGCGCTGGACGGTACGTTCATTGATGCTTTCAGCCGGCATTTTGCGGCGCAGGATATTCATGACAATCCCCTGCGTCGCCTCGCGAAAGCCCAGATAAACGCCGAAGAAAGCGGTCATCACCGCAAAAATATTCAGGATAACGCTGACGATTTTGACCCAGCCCGCCCCCTCGCCGCTGATAAACTGTGCGGCAATCGCCAGGGCGGAAATATTCTGCTCATAGGCTTTTACCGCCTCGTCGTGGCCCATCGCGAGGGTAAAGGAGACGGCATAGAAGAAGACCGTTACAAACAGCACGCCAAAGGCAATGTTCATCGCCCGCAGCGCCTTGTGTCGCGCGACCTCAACGGATTTTTCCCGCGAGCGATAAGAGATCACCATCGGGCTTAATGTCTGAATAAACAGAATAGAGGTTAAGGTAAAGGGTAGCGTGATGATGGCATTTTTAATCAGCAGCCCCATCGGCGGAAGCATACCCACGTTTGCTAAATGCCAGAGGCCAATCATCGACAGCCCCAGCGCGGCCACGACAAACAGTTTTGTGAGCACCATCAGGCTGGAGACTTTAAACAGCAGCTTTTCGCCGCGTGAAGAAATGGCGACCAGAATGCAGATCAGGAATAAACCGTAGAACGGGTTTTCCGACAGCAAACCGTCCGTTACGCCAAAGGTGTGTAAATAGGATGCGCTGTCGTTGGTGATAGCCGTGGAATAAACAAACATCCAGATCACCAGCATCACGAAATAAAGCGCGCCTAATAAGATGCCCCAGTTTTTACCCAGATAACCGCTAATCACGCTCGGGTAGTCTTTGCATTCCGGGGATTCCGCCAGCGTATTAATAAACAGGCGCTGGAACATATACATTGCCGGATAACCAATTATCGACGAGAGCAGAAAGACCCACAGCCCCATTAATCCCACCTGCACCGGGAGAAAAACAATTCCCGCGCCGATGGCCATTCCAATACTCATGATGACCCAGCCCGTGTCGCTGCTGTCGAATTTAATCGCCTCTCGCCATTCGCTTTCGCTCATTCCCGCCCGCCTTGCCGCAGGGGAATCACTCACAATCACACTGCTTTTTGTTGCCGTATCCATTGGGCACTCGCTTAATTTGTAGGGTAAGTGTTTATTTTTTATTGGTTTCTGTTCGCCAGCGATGGCGAGTCAGAGGGTGCAGGTGCGTGTTGTTAGCGTGAGAAAATCATAGCCGGAGAGAGGGAGAAAAAAGTCACAAAATAAATAGGGCTTTTCTTATGCTGGAGGAAGATTTGCTTTTGAAGTACTCAATAAGGAGGATATTTTCTAAACGTGATGCTATTCACGAAATTAAAAGCCTCCCCAAAAGGGGGAGGCTCAGCCTTAGCCTGAATTACATCGCCTGCGTAAACGTCCTTGAAATCACGTCCTGCTGCTGCTCGCGCGTCAGGGCATTAAAGCGCACGGCGTAGCCTGAAACGCGGATCGTCAGGTTCGGGTAATTTTCCGGGTGCTCAATGGCATCCAGCAGCATCTCCCGGTTCATGACGTTAACGTTCAGGTGCTGCCCGCCCTCAATTGCCGTTTCATGGTGGAAGTACCCGTCCAGCAGCCCCACAAGGTTGGTTTTGCGCACCAGCTCGTCCTTGCCCAGCGCCTGCGGCACGATGGAGAAGGTATAGGAGATCCCATCTTTGGCGTAAGTGAACGGCAGCTTAGCGACCGAGGTTAACGACGCCACCGCTCCTTTCCTGTCGCGTCCGTGCATCGGGTTGGCGCCCGGCGCAAACGGCGTGCCGCCGCGGCGTCCGTCCGGCGTGTTACCGGTCTTCTGGCCGTACACCACGTTGGAGGTGATGGTCAGGATCGACTGGGTCGGCACCGCGTTGCGGTAGGTTGGCAGCGCCTGAATCTTCTTCATGAAGCGCTCCACCAGATCGCAGGCGATGCTGTCCACGCGGTCGTCGTTGTTGCCGTACTGCGGGTAGTCGCCTTCAATCACAAAATCGACCGCCAGGCCGGTGTGGTCGCGCACCGGTTTCACCGTGGCGTATTTAATAGCGGAGAGAGAATCCGCTGCCACCGACAGCCCGGCAATGCCGCAGGCCATGGTGCGATAAACGTCCCGGTCATGGAGCGCCATCAGCGAAGCTTCGTAGCTGTACTTATCGTGCATGTAGTGAATGAGGTTCAGCGCGCTGATGTACTGCACCGCCAGCCAGTCCATAAAGTGATCGAGGCTCGCCATCACGGTATCGTAATCCAGCACCTCATCCAGCAGCGGCTCGGTTTTCGGGCCGACCTGGATCTTCAGCTTCTCGTCCACCCCGCCGTTGATCGCGTAGAGCAGCGTTTTGGCGAGGTTGGCGCGGGCGCCAAAGAACTGCATCTGCTTGCCGATCACCATCGGGCTGACGCAGCAGGCAATGGCATAGTCGTCGCTGTTGAAGTCGGCGCGCATCAGATCGTCGTTCTCATACTGCAGCGACGAGGTGACGATGGACACCTGCGCGGCGTATTTTTTGAACGCGATCGGCAACCGTTCTGACCAGAGGATCGTCAGGTTAGGCTCCGGTGCGGGCCCCATGGTGTGCAGGGTATGCAGATAGCGGAAGCTGTTTTTGGTTACCAGCGTACGCCCGTCCAGCCCCATGCCGCCGATCACCTCCGTCGCCCAGATCGGATCGCCGGAGAAGAGGGTGTCGAACTCCGGCGTGCGCAGGAAGCGCACCATGCGGATCTTCATGATGAAGTGGTCGATCAGCTCCTGCGCCTGAACTTCATTCAGCCGCCCGGCCTGCATGTCGCGCTCAATGTAGATATCCAGGAACGACGCCGTGCGCCCCAGCGACATCGCCCCGCCGTTCTGGGATTTTACAGCGGCAAGATAGGCGAAGTAGACCCACTGCACCGCTTCCCGCGCGTCGATCGCCGGGCGTGAAATATCAAAGCCGTAGTTCGCCGCCATCTGCTGGATCTGGAGCAGCGCGCGCCGGTGTTCCGCCAGCTCCTCGCGCAGGCGGATCGTCGCCTCGAGATCTTCTCCACGCTCCAGCCTGCCCTGCAGATCGGCAAACTGCAGTTCACGCTCGCGCACCAGATAGCTGATGCCGTAGAGCGCCACGCGGCGATAGTCGCCGATGATGCGCCCGCGCCCGTAGCCGTCCGGCAGGCCGGTGAGCACGCCGGATTTGCGGCAGCGCATCATCTCCGGGGAGTAGACGTCAAATACGCCCTGGTTGTGGGTTTTGCGCAGGTCTGTGAAGAGATATTCAAACTGCGGATCCATCTCGCGACCGTAGGCTTCAAAGGAGCTGCGGATCATGTTGATCCCGCCATACGGATGCAGCGCGCGCTTGAGCGGCTTGTCGGTTTGCAGGCCGACGATCGTCTCAAGCTCCCGGTCGATATAGCCCGGTCCGTGCGCGGTAATGGTAGTAGCAATATTGGTGTCAAAATCCACCGGGGCGTGAGTGGCGTTCTCCTGGCGGATGCCGACCATCACCTTCTGCCACAGCGCCGTCGTTGCTGGCGTCGCCTGTGCGAGGAAGGCTTCATCGCCTTCATAAGGGGTGTAGTTATGCTGAATAAAATCGCGCACGTTAACGGCGTGTTTCCACTCTTCACCGCGAAACCCGGCCCATGCGTCGCTGTAAGGCGCGACGCTCGTATCGATTGTTACTTTCATCAGTTTCTCGCTTTATCAGGCGTAAGCCGCTGCCGGGGTAACCTTTCCAAGACGGAGGGCGTCCAGCGCGATCATTTTTTCTTCGTTGGTAGGGATCACCGCGCAGGCCACGCGGGACGATACGATGGATATCACGCGCTCACCCGCGCTGCCCGGCAGGGCATTTTTTGCCTCGTCGAGCGCGATGCCAAAGACGCACAGGCGTTCCGCTACCAGCGCGCGGATAAGCGTTGAGTTTTCGCCAATGCCGCCGGTAAAGATCACCCCATCCAGACGGTGCAGGGATGCGGCGTGACCGGCGATATGCCGCGCAATGCGGTGAACAAAGGTGTGTATCGCCAGCTGCGCCCGCTCGTTGCCCTCGTGCCAGGCTTTCTCCAGCACACGCAGATCTGAGGAGATACCGGAGATCCCCAGCAGTCCTGACTCTTTGTTGACCACCCGCTCCAGATCGTCAAAAGACTGGCCGGTCTGCCGGGCGATCCACGCCATCGCGCCAAAATCCACGTCGCCGCAGCGCGTGCCCATCATCAGCCCTTCCAGCGGCGTCATGCCCATGGACGTATCAACGCTTTCGCCGTTACGCACCGCGCAGATGGACGCCCCGTTGCCGAGATGGGCAATCACCAGACCGCTGTCATCGGGGGACAGCCCGAGAAGCGCGTGCGCCTGCCCGGCGACGTAGCGGTGAGAGGTGCCGTGGAAACCGTAACGCCGCACGCCCAGCGTTTCGAAATAGCGGTACGGCAGACCGTACAGATAGGCCTGCGGGGGCAGCGTCTGGTGGAAGCTGGTATCAAATACCGCCACCTGCTGCACGCCAGGGAACAGGCGCTCCGCCGCTTCCACGCCGCTCAGGTTGGCGTAGTTGTGCAGCGGCGCCAGCGGCGACACCTGGCGGATCTGCTCAATCACCTGTTCCGTGATCGGGATCGACTCGCTGAAGAGATCGCCACCGTGAGCAATGCGGTGGCCAATGAAGGCCACGCTGCTCATCAGGTCGCGCTTCTCCAGCTCCAGGGCGATGGCGGCCAGCGCCCCTTCATAGTCCTGGTGAGCCAGCCTGACCGGCTCACCCCCGTTCACGGAAATAAAGGCTTTTTCAGTGTTGATGCCGTCTGCAATGCCCGTCATCAGGGCATCGCAGCCTGCCGCGTCCAGCACTGAAAACTTAACGGAGGACGATCCGCAGTTAATAACCAGTACTACCGGAAACTCAATCATGCTATGGCTCCGCTCTTCCTGAGCTGTGGTTTAAAACAGTTTGTAGACGATGTTCAGAATGGTCAGCAGACCGACCACGGTAACGAAGATGTTCTCGGTGCGGCCTTTGTACTTCGCCAGCGCCGGTGCCTTGCGGATGGCGTACATCGGCAGCAGGCAGAGCAGAGAGGCGATGATTGGCGCCCCCATGGCTTCAATAAGATCAAGAATGTTCGGGTTCGCGTAGGCCACCACCCAGGTGGAGCCCATGATGAAGACCATGCTGATGGTGTTCAGCTTGCCCACGGAGACTTTCTTCTTGTCGCCCTTGTAGCCAAACTTGACGATCAGGCCGTTCAGCCCCTCCAGCGTGCCCAGGTAGTGGCCGAAGAAGGATTTGAAGATAGCGACCAGCGCGATGATCGACGCGCCATACTCCAGCACCGTGGCAAACGTGGATTTACTGCCTGACATCGACGCGAAGTGGTTCGCCAGGTACGAGAGCACCGGTATGTTCTGCGCTTTGGCGTCCGCCATGTTCTGCGGAGAGAGCGTAAACAGGCAGCTAAAGGCGAAGAACATCACCACGGCGACCATCAGCATGCTGGCGCGGCCGATGATTTTGGAACATTTCTGCTCGGTGAAATCTTTACCGAACTCCGGCTCGTACTCTTCGCGCTTGGAGACCACGAATGAAGAGACGATAGGCGAGAAGTTAAAGGAAAAGACCATGATGGAGATCCCCAGCCACACCGTGACCAGAATGCCGTCATGTCCGGTAAAGGCGATTTCGCTCAGGTTAACCTGGTCGATCACCTCCGAGTTCCAGTACGGGATCAGCGACAGGGAAATCAGGACCAGGCTGGCGATGAACGGGAACACCAGGTAGCTCATCACCTTCACCATCAGGTCTTTACCGAACCAAATCACAAAGGCCATCAGCAGCAGCAGGAACAGCGCCACCACGCCGCGGTTGAGCGCGGGCATCTGGAGCTGGTTTTCCCAGAAGGTCATGAAGGTGTTGGTAATGGTGACGCCGTAAATCCACAGCAGCGGGCAAATGGCAAAGAAGTAGAGGAAGGTGATCACCACCCCGCCGGTTTTACCGAAGTGCTCTTCCACCGTTTCGGTGATGTTGCCGGAGACGTTACTGCCGGACAGGCACAGGCGCGCCAGCGCCCGGTGGCAGTAAAAGGCAATCGGGAACGCAAGAACCAGCATCAGCAGGATAGGGATCAGGCCACCAAACCCCGCACGGATTGGGAAGAACAGCACGCCTGCGCCAATGGCGGTACCAAACAGGCCCAGCGTCCAGGTGGTGTCCGATTTACGCCAGGTGGAGGTTTTTGACTGGCCAACAATAATGCTTTCTGTGTTGCTCATAAGTCATCCTTTATGCGTCAACGAAGCCGGTAATTTGGGAAACACGGGAGAGATCGATATTGCCGCCGGAGATAATGCAGACGGTTTTTCGGCCCTGAATATAGTGGTCAAGCTTGCCGCTTAATAACGCCGCGCAGGCCAGCGCGCCTGCGCCTTCCGTCACCACTTTATTTCGCTGAATAAGGGCAATCATGCTGTTGCGAATATCGTCTTCGCTGACCAGCACAATGTCGTCGACCAGCTCACGAACGATTTCGAAGGTTAATTTACCCGGGCGAGAAACGTCGCAGCCGTCGGCTAACGTGCCGGTGACGCGATGGTTTATAATTTCACCGGCCTGATACGATGCCGCCATTCCGTGAACGTTTTCAGACTGCACGCCGATAATATTAATGGTCGGGTTAATAGACTTAATGGCCGTTGCAATACCGGCAATTAATCCGCCGCCGCCGATGGGGACAATGACGTTATCCACGTCGTATAAATCTTCGAGTATTTCGAGGCCGATGGTGCCCTGGCCGGCAATGACTTTCGGATCGTCGTAAGGCGGGATAAAAATACGGCCTTCCATCTCGACGATTTCGCTCACTTTGGCGATGGTGTCGTTGAAGTTCTCACCGTGCAGCACCACTTCCGCCGAGTAGTCGCGCGTGGCGGCGACTTTGGATTTCGGTGCCCCCATCGGCATCACCACCTTGCCGTCGATACCGAGCATGGCGCAGGAGAGCGACACGCCCTGCGCATGGTTTCCTGCGGAGCAGGCTACCACGCCTTTACGTTTTTCAGCGTCCGTTAACGAGCTTAACTTATTAAACGCCCCGCGTATTTTAAACGAACCGGTACGCTGCATATTTTCAAATTTCAGGAATATCTCGCCCTTACAGCGTTCGCTCAGGTAATTTGAGCGCGGCATACCGGTTTTATATATTTTTCCCGCCAGTCGTTTTCTGGCATCCTGAATATCGTCAATCGTCACCGGGAGATCGTAGGTAATGTGCATAATATCCTCTTTATAATAATTCATTGTTTTCAGGCAAAGTCAGGGTATCAGAGCGTTAAAAAGCGTCGCTCCGGGTGTTTTAAAACGTCATTATTTTTATCGTCGTCTTTCGATATTCATCGACGAATATTGTTTGGCCAGTTCAACCAGAACCGACGCCGATTTTTTAATACTGTAATTTTTCGACCACACGGCGGCATAACGCGCCACGGGTAATTCATCCTCAACCGGCAGAACGATAAACTGATCCGAACCGAATGGTGCAATCATGTCACGGGGGATCACCGTCAGATAATCGGCGTTAAGGACAAGGTTATAGATGGTGACGACGGAATCGGTCTGGACGATGTTTTCGATGCTGATGTGGTTGTCTTGCAGGGTATTCAGGAGTTCTTTGTAGTAGCCCATATCGGTTTGCGGCATCACCCACTGCTCATGCGTGAGCGATGCCAGCCTTGTCGGGCCGGTGCACGTTCGTGATTTACTCGCCACCAGCACAAACTCGGATTCAAACAGCGGCTCGACGTGAAGATCCTGAAGCAGCATGCCGTCGCTCAGCGTCCCAATGGCGAAATCCAGGCGGCCGTCGCGAATGGCGGGCAGGAACGACGAGAGCTGCGCTTCATACATCGAGACGCGCGCTTTCGGGAACACTTCCCTGAATTTCTTGATCATCTCAGACAGGAAGGTGAAGCCAATCAGCGACGGATAGCCAAAGGAGACGTCCATGACGGTGCTGAAGCTGAGGCTGTTGATTTCGCTCACCATGTTTTTCATTTCGCGGGTGATTGACTCAGCGTAGGACAGCAGCACCTGGCCTGCGGCAGTGAGCTTTACGCCAGTATTTTTGCGCACCATCACTTCCACCCCGAAGTAGGATTCGATATCGCTGATGATTTTGCTGACCGCGGGTTGCGTCAGGCCCAGTTGTCTTGCAGCAGAACCTATCGAGCCACTTTTAATGACTTCCTGAAATACTACGAGGTGCTGAGTTTTCGGTAGAATAATAGTATTCATAATATTCTGCGCTTATTTCCCTGTGACGCTGCGAATTCTACCCAATATCGTTTCAGGGGGTATGTGCTGTTACTCACAATTTGCCAGAACGCCTTTCTTTTCGACTCCTGAGAACGCATTTATAACAATATAAATCAATAGTTTATCTTTATGAAAATACGCTATTCCGCTGATATCGATCAACAAAAACAGGCCGGATAAATTTATTTTATGGCAATAACCTTGAAGACGTTTTTCGCATTATAAATATTAATAAAGACTATCTTTCAGACAATTAAAGGTTAATAAAGCAGCATTATTTCTTTAAAAGATTTTTGTGGTTTATCAACTTCGGCAGGAATATTTAGTGTGTCCAGGATGAAAGAGAGGGGGCATGTCACACATTCACTAGGAAAATGTTTTTGAATTCAATATCTGATTATCAAATGAGAAAAGACTATTTATCACACCGACAACAACCGCAACATACCATCAACACTGAAATTTTCGAATTTTATAGCGTTAAATTTTGTGATTGAGATCGTCTGCGGAAGATGAATAAAAGAAGATGCCTGATTAATAGTGAAATGTGCTTAGCGTCGCAAAAACGGGAATTGATGTCGCCCGGCGCGGCGCCTGCCAGGCCAGCAGGTGGCGGAAAGCACAAACCCCGCCGAAGCGGGGTTTCTTAAGAAGTTGAAGCTGACCGATAAGCCGGGTTCTGTCGTGGACAGTCATTCATCTAGGCCAGCAATCGCTCACTGGCTCAAGCAGCCTACCCGGGTTCAGTACGGGCCGTACCATGTGAACCCCTATTTGGCCTTGCTCCGGGTGGAGTTTACCGTGCCACGGACTGTTACCAGCCGCGCGGTGCGCTCTTACCGCACCCTTTCACCCTTACCTGATCCCGCTTGCGCGGGCCATCGGCGGTTTGCTCTCTGTTGCACTGGTCGTGGGTTTCCCCCCCAGGCGTTACCTGGCACCCTGCCCTGTGGAGCCCGGACTTTCCTCCCCTCCGCCCGTCTCCCCCGAAAGGGACGACGACGAAGCGGCGACTGTCTGGTCAGCTTCGGCGCGCAGTATAGAGGGTTTGCGCCCCGCTGTCACCCCTGGCTGCGCATGCCCACCTGCAATGTCGCGGCGATATTGCGCGAGGCGCGATAAATATTGTCATACGCACCGCGAAACGCCTCATCCAGTGAGCCGATGCTGGTCAGCACGCTGAACACTGCGTCAATGCCGTGCTGGTGTACCACGCCCACGTCCTGCGTCAGGCTTCCGGCGATGCCAATCACCGGCTTGTGGTATTTTTTGGCAACGCTCGCCACGCCAACGGGCACTTTGCCGTTAACGCTCTGGCTGTCGATACGCCCTTCGCCCGTCAACACCCAGGTGCAGTCGTGAATATGTTCCTCGAGGTTGAGCGCCTGGGTGACGATCTCAATGCCGCTTTTCAGTTCGGCCCCCAGAAAGGCCATCAGCGCCGCGCCCATCCCGCCTGCCGCCCCCGCGCCCGGCACCTGGTTGACGTCGATGCGCAGCGATTTCCCGATAACGTCGGCATAGTGGCTAAGGCTGGCGTCGAGTTCGAGGATCATCGCCTCCGTGGCCCCTTTTTGCGGGCCAAAGATACGCGACGCGCCGCTTTCGCCCACCAGCGGGTTTGTCACGTCACAGGCAACGCGGATCGCGCATCCCTGTAGCCGCGGATCGAGCCCCGAAATATCAATGCTATTAAGCGCCATCAGGCTACCGCCGCCGTAGCCGATCTCCGTTCCATTGGCATCCGAAAACCGCGCGCCCAGCGCCTGCATCATGCCAGCGCCCCCGTCGTTGGTTGCGCTCCCGCCGATACCGATAATGATATTGCGCGCGCCTTTATCCAGCGCACGGAGGATCAGCTCCCCCGTGCCCCGCGTTGTGGTAACAAGGGGATTACGCTGCGCGGGAGGAACGAGCACCAGACCGCTGGCGGCGGCCATCTCGATAAAGGCGGTTGTGCCATCCCCGGAGATCCCCCAGCAGGCGTTAACCTTTTCACCCAACGGGCCGGTGACGACTGCCTGCTGCCGGGTACCCTGCGTGGCGGCGATCATCGCTTCAACCGTCCCCTCCCCGCCATCGGCAACAGGGACAGAAACGTAGTGGGCATCGGGGAAGATTTCCCGAAATCCTTTTTCTATCGCCTGCGCAACCTCGGTAGCAGACAGGCTTTCTTTATATGAGTCTGGCGCGATTACGATTTTCATAGTGGTATGCCTGGACCGTAGGCCCGGTAAGCGCAGCGCCACCGGGCAGGACGTCATTAGCGAGCAATTTCAACCTTCGCCAGTTTTTCGTAATAGCACGCTAACGCGCTGTGATCGGCGGTACCAAGACCGTCCGTACGCAGCGCCTGCATCATCTCCATGACGGCGGCAGTCAGCGGCAGCTGCGCCCCCACGCCGTGTGACGTATCCAGCGCATTCGCCAGATCTTTAATGTGGAGGTCGATACGAAAACCTGGCTTAAAGTTACGATCCATCACCATCGGTGCCTTGGCATCCAGCACGGTGCTGCCCGCCAGACCGCCGCGAATAGCCTGATAGACCAGGTCCGGGTTAACGCCCGCTTTGGTGGCCAGCGTCAGCGCCTCCGACATGGCCGCAATGTTCAGCGCCACAATCACCTGGTTTGCCAGCTTGGTGACGTTACCCGCGCCAATTTCGCCGGTATGCACCACGGAGCCGGCCATCGCCTTCATCAGGTCGTAGTATTTGTCGAACACGGCCTTATCGCCGCCCACCATCACCGACAGCGTGCCGTCGATGGCTTTTGGCTCGCCGCCGCTGACCGGCGCATCCAGCATGTCCACGCCCTTCGCCTTCAGCGCCTCGCTGATTTCACGGCTCGCCAGCGGTGCAATAGAGCTCATGTCGATCACCACCAGGCCCGGCTTCGCGCCGTCGATGATGCCGTTCTCGCCCAGCGCGACCTCTTTTACGTGCGGGGAGTTAGGCAGCATGGTGATGATGACATCACACTGTTCGGCAATCGCTTTTGCCGTTGACGCCGCTTCCGCGCCAGCCGCAATTACCTCTGCCACCGCGTCTGAATTACGATCTAAAACCACCAGCGAGTAACCTGCTTTAATAAGGTTTTTGCTCATTGGTTTGCCCATGATACCCAGGCCAATAAAACCTACTTTCAGCGTCATAATCTGTTTCC
Organism: Enterobacter cloacae complex sp. 2022EL-00788; assembly: GCF_026627565.1. Taxonomy (NCBI): domain Bacteria; kingdom Pseudomonadati; phylum Pseudomonadota; class Gammaproteobacteria; order Enterobacterales; family Enterobacteriaceae; genus Enterobacter; species Enterobacter cloacae complex sp. 2022EL-00788. Next base: position 258,157 of record NZ_JAPNMC010000004.1, read on the forward strand.
TCAATGATGGTTATTTTTTAAAAGCGTCCGCTAATCTCTGCGTCGCCGCGCGGAATACGCCAAGGTCACTGCCCACGGCAACGAACGTTGCGCCCCACTCCAGGTAGCGGCGGGCATCGGCTTCGACCGGCGCCAGAATGCCGCACGGTTTACCGTGCGCTTTCGCGCGGGCAAAGATATGCTGGATTGCGCGCTGCACGTCCGGGTGGCCGGCATTGCCCAGGTGGCCAAAGGCGGCAGCCAGATCGCTCGGGCCGACGAAAATACCGTCCACGCCTTCGGTTGCGGCAATGGCGTCGACGTTATCGACTCCCTGCTGGCTCTCAATCTGAACCAGAATGGTGATGTTCTTGTTGGACCGGGCGAAATAGTCCGGCACGGTGCCAAACATGTTGGCGCGGTGCGAGACGGAGACGCCGCGGATCCCTTCCGGCGGATAGCGGGTAGCAGCCACGGCCAGCGCCGCTTCTTCTTGCGTTTCAACAAACGGGATCAGGAAGTTGTAGAAACCGATATCCAGCAGACGCTTGAGGATCACCGGATCGTTAGTCGGCACGCGCACTACCGGCGCGCTGTGGCTGCCTTTCAGCGCCATCAGCTGTGGAATAAACGTGCTGATATCGTTAGGCGCATGTTCGCCGTCCAGCACCAGCCAGTCGAACCCGGCCAGGCCCAGCACTTCGGTGCTGATGGGGTTTGCCAGCGCGGACCAGCAGCCAATCTGAATCTGGTGCGCCGCGAGGGCCGCTTTAAACTTATTCGGGAAGATATCGTTATTCATTTCTTATACCTTTTTAATTCCGCAGCTTTAGCCAGTATCTTTTTATTTATTCCGACGCAGCGTCAGCGTTATATTTATTTTTCTGACTGAATTCCGGCGTTATAAAATCGTCATTCAGTATAATCGTCACCTCACGCCAGCACATTGTTTTATTGCTCAATTATCAGGCATTGCATGAACACTATTTTGAGCATTTGCACAATGCAGTGCGCGCTGATGCACAGAATCAAGGATTAGTGATTCGGGAGCGATCGCGATCACATTCTCACTTTTCCTCTCCTGACATGCTTTATTTCTCAGATAAGAAACTATTAACCATCTGGCTATATTTAGAATCAGATATTTTGCTGGAGAACCGTGAACAATGGCCGATATTGAAATTCGACAGGCATCGCCGACGGCGTTCTATATTAAAGTGCACGACACCGATAACGTGGCGATTATCGTCAACGACAATGGCTTAACAGCAGGAACCCGGTTCCCGGACGGGCTGGAGCTGATTGAGCACATTCCGCAAGGGCATAAGGTGGCACTGGTCGATATCCCGGCGCACGGCGAAATCGTGCGTTACGGCGAAGTCATCGGCTATGCGGTGCGCCCTATCCCGCAGGGCAGCTGGATTGATGAGTCGCTGGTTGAGCTGCCCACGGCCCCGCCGCTGGAGACGCTGCCGCTGGCGACCCGGGTGCCCGAGCCGCTGCCTCCGCTGGAGGGATATACCTTCGAAGGCTACCGCAACGCGGACGGGAGCGTGGGGACCAAAAACCTGCTCGGCATCACCACCAGCGTGCACTGCGTGGCGGGCGTAGTGGACTACGTGGTGAAAATCATCGAGCGCGATCTGCTGCCGAAATACCCCAACGTGGACGGCGTGGTGGGCCTGAACCACCTGTACGGCTGCGGCGTGGCGATCAACGCGCCGGCGGCGGTCGTACCGATCAGAACCATCCACAATATCGCCCTCAACCCGAACTTTGGCGGCGAGGTAATGGTGATTGGCCTCGGTTGTGAAAAATTACAGCCAGAACGCCTGCTGCAGGGTACTGAGGATGTGAAAGCCATTCCGGTTGACGATGCCAGCATCGTTCGTCTGCAGGACGAGCATCACGTTGGTTTTCGTTCAATGGTCGACGATATTCTTCAGGTGGCAGAGCGCCATCTCGACAAGCTGAACAGACGCCAGCGTGAAACCTGCCCGGCCTCTGAGCTGGTAGTGGGAACACAGTGCGGCGGCAGCGATGCGTTTTCCGGGGTCACCGCCAACCCGGCGGTAGGTTACGCGTCGGATTTGTTCGTGCGCTGCGGCGCCACGGTGATGTTCTCCGAGGTGACCGAAGTGCGCGATGCTATCCACCTGCTCACGCCGCGCGCGGTCAACGAGGAGGTGGGCAAACGCCTGCTGGAGGAGATGGCCTGGTACGATAACTATCTCGATATGGGCAAAACCGACCGCAGCGCCAACCCGTCACCGGGCAACAAGAAGGGCGGCCTGGCCAACGTGGTGGAAAAAGCCCTCGGTTCAATCGCCAAATCCGGCCAGAGCGCGATTGTAGAAGTGCTCTCTCCGGGCCAGCGGCCAACCAGGCGCGGCCTGATCTACGCGGCAACGCCCGCCAGCGATTTCGTTTGCGGCACCCAGCAGGTGGCATCCGGCATTACGGTACAGGTCTTTACCACCGGGCGCGGCACGCCGTACGGCCTGATGGCGATACCGGTGATCAAAATGGCAACCCGCACCGAGCTGGCAAACCGCTGGTATGACTTAATGGATATCAACGCGGGCACTATCGCCACCGGGGAAGAGAGCATTGAGGACGTGGGCTGGAAGCTGTTCCACTTCATTCTGGATGTGGCCAGTGGCCGGAAGAAAACCTTCTCGGACCAGTGGGGGCTGCATAATCAGCTGGCGGTGTTTAACCCGGCGCCGGTGACGTGAGTTTACCGTAAACCTCCCTTAGCATGGCTTCGGCCATGCTTTTTTTTGCCCCGCACTTTCGAATGCTTATCTTTTATTTCGATTCTTTCATTTTAAGAGATCAATCACAAAAAAACGTTCCGAAACCCTATATTGTCTTTCGCATAAACAAAACGAAAGGTTTCGGAGGAAAGATGTATATCATCTCGTCGAAAGCGATGCTGATAAAGGCCCAGCGTGAAGGTTACGCGGTTCCGGCATTCAACATTCATAATCTTGAAACGCTGCAGGTGGTCGTCGAAACGGCTTCTGAGATGCGATCGCCCCTGATCGTCGCGGGTACGCCCGGTACGTTTAGCTATGCCGGAACCGGGAACGTGGTCGCCATCGCCAGCGATCTGGCCAAAACGTACAACCAGCCGCTGGCGATCCACCTCGATCATCATGAAGATATCGACGATATCGCGCAGAAGGTACGGAGCGGGATCCGCTCAGCGATGATCGACGGATCTCATCATCCGTTCACTGAAAACGTCGCGCTGGTAAAAAGCGTGACGGACTACTGCCACCGCTATGATGTGAGCGTCGAGGCCGAACTTGGACGCCTGGGCGGTCAGGAGGATGACCTGGTCGTCGACAGTAAAGATGCGCTCTACACCAATCCGCAACAGGCATACGAGTTTGTGACATTAACGGGCGTCGACTCTCTCGCCGTCGCGATCGGTACTGCTCACGGCCTCTACGCTGCCGAACCCAAACTCGACTTTGAACGTCTGGCGGCGATCCGCAATCAGGTCGATATCCCGCTGGTGCTGCACGGCGCCTCCGGCTTATCAACAGCCGATATCCGTACCGCGATTCGCCTGGGCATTTGCAAGGTGAACGTCGCCACAGAGCTCAAAATAGCCTTCTCAAACGCACTGAAAACCTATCTCGCTTCACATCCGGATGCCAGCGACCCGCGTCACTACATGGTGCCCGCCAAGCTCGCCATGAAAGAGGTGGTGCGCAAGGTCATTGCTGATTGTGGCTGTGAAGGAAAACTCTAAATACGAAAGCCTGTCGTCCCACACCGGAGGAAACGTGAAAGATATTATTGCTCGCCACAAGGCGGGAGAACACCTCGGCATTTGCTCGGTTTGCTCAGCCCATCCGCTGGTGATCGAGGCAGCTCTGCGCTTTGATTTGCAGACAAACAACAAGGTGCTGATTGAGGCCACCTCGAATCAGGTTAACCAGTTTGGGGGTTACACCGGCATGAAGCCGGCTGACTTTCGAGATTTTGTTTTAAATATTGCAAATGAAGTCGGTTTTCCTGAAGCGCGCCTGATTCTGGGCGGCGATCATCTGGGGCCAAACTGTTGGCAGAATGAACCTGCAGAGGCGGCGATGGAGAAATCCGTTGAACTGATTAAAGCCTATGTCGCGGCGGGATTCAGCAAGATCCACCTGGATGCCTCAATGTCCTGTGCCGACGACCCTGTCCCGCTCTCGCCTGACGTGGTTGCACAGCGCGCGGCGCGTCTGTGCCAGGCGGCAGAAGAGACGGCAAGCGACGCGCAAAAAGCCGTATTGACCTACGTCATTGGTACTGAAGTCCCCGTACCGGGAGGCGAAGCCAGCAGCATCAACAGCGTTCACGTCACCCGCGTGGAAGATGCCGCAAAAACCCTGGAAACACACCGCGTGGCCTTTGCCGCGCTCGGTCTGGACGACGCCCTGTCACGCGTCATTGCGATGGTGGTGCAGCCTGGGGTGGAATTCGACCATACGCAAATTATTCACTACCAGCCGCACGCAGCAGAGGCGCTTTCAGGCTGGATCCGTAAGACCCCGATGGTCTATGAGGCACACTCAACGGACTACCAGACCCGTCAGGCCTATCGCGCCCTGGTTCGCGATCATTTTGCGATTCTGAAAGTCGGCCCGGCGCTCACCTTTGCTCTGCGCGAAGCCCTTTTTGCTCTCGCTCAAATGGAGACCGCCCTCATCGCCCCGGAACAACGCAGCCATGTTGTGGACGTGATCGACGAAGTGATGCTGAACGAGCCGGATTACTGGAAGAAGTACTATCGCCCGACCTGGAGCCAGGCAATGGTTGATATTCATTTCAGCCTGTCCGATCGCATTCGCTACTACTGGCCACACCCTCGTATTCGCCAGAGCGTAGAGAAGTTAATCGCAAACCTGAGCGCCATCTCTCTGCCTCTGGGCCTGATTAGTCAATTTATGCCGGTCCAGTTCGAAAGAGTGTCGATGAATGCGATCGCGGCAACGCCGCAAAATCTCATCATCGACAAAATACAGGATGTATTACGCGCCTATCAGTTTGGCTGTACCCCTGAACACGTCTGACGCCGGAGAGTGTATGAGTCACGTTTTTGTCCGTACAGGAATTGAGTTTGAAAACTGCCAGCAGGCGCTGGCGCATATTGGCGAGGAGATGCTGGCAGAGGGTGTCGTGCATGCCACCTACCCTGCCGCACTTGTGGAAAGAGAGAGAAATTATCCCACCGGCATCGCCCTTGAACGGCATGCCGTTGCTATTCCGCACTGTGAAGCCGTACATGCTAAACGCCCCGCGATTTACCTGATTCGCCCGGATAAGCCGGTGAGCTTTCTTCAGGCTGACGGCGATGGCGAGGTCGCGGTTTCACTCATCATCGCGTTGATCGTTGAAAACCCTGCGGCGCAGATGACGTTGCTGCGCCGACTTTTTAGTGAGCTGCAAAACCCGGACGTGCTGGACATGCTGCTGGCGACGCCTGCAGAACATCTGGCCGACCGTTTCCAAAAGACGATCCTGGAGCCTGTCGCCTGTGCCCAGGCTTCATAACAGTCTGATAATAAAAAAGGAGTGCCCTATGAAACGTAAAGTTATCGTTGCCTGCGGCGGTGCCGTGGCAACCTCAACGATGGCAGCAGAAGAGATTAAAGAGCTGTGCGACGCACACCACATTGAACTGGATCTGGTTCAGTGTCGGGTGACCGAAATTGAAACCTATATGGACGGCGCGGACCTGATCTGCACCACGGCAAAAGTCGACAGATCTTTTGGTGACATTCCGGTGGTGCACGGCATGCCTTTTGTCTCGGGTGTCGGCATCGAAGCCCTGCAGCAAAAAATCCTGACCATCCTCGAGAGGTAAGATCATGTTTACCGAAATTATGCGGTACATCCTCGATCTGGGGCCAACCGTCATGCTGCCCATCGTCATCATCATTTTTTCAAAACTCCTGGGGATGAAGCCTGGCGATTGCTTTAAATCCGGCCTGCATATCGGCATCGGCTTCGTCGGGATTGGGCTGGTTATTGGCCTGATGCTTGACTCCATCGGTCCGGCGGCCAAAGCGATGGCTGAGCAGTTCCAGATTAACCTGCACGTGGTAGACATCGGCTGGCCGGGTTCATCTCCGATGACCTGGGCGTCGCAAATAGCACTTATCGCTATCCCTGTTGCCATTGGGGTCAACGTTGTCATGCTGGTGACGCGCATGACCCGCGTAGTTAACGTTGATATCTGGAACATCTGGCACATGACCTTTACCGGTGCGATGCTGCACCTGGCAACCGGCTCTTACTGGCTGGGGATCCTGGGCGTTGTGGCGCACGCCGCGTTTGTTTACAAGCTGGGAGACTGGTTTGCCAAAGATACGCGGGACTTTTTCGGTCTGGAAGGGATCGCCATCCCTCACGGCTCGTCAGCTTACCTTGGTCCGATTGCCGTGCTGGTCGATGCCATTATCGACAAAATCCCAGGCCTGAAGCGTATTCATTTTAGTGCTGACGATGTGCAAAAACGTTTCGGTCCGTTTGGCGAACCGGTTACGGTTGGGTTTGTTATGGGGCTGGCCATTGGCATGCTGGCAGGATACGACGCCAAATCTGTTCTGCAGCTGGCCGTGAAAACCGCAGCCGTGATGCTGCTGATGCCGCGCGTCATCAAACCGATCATGGACGGTCTTACGCCGATTGCTAAACATGCCCGTAAACGTCTGCAGGCGAAGTTTGGTGGACAGGAGTTCTTAATCGGTCTCGATCCGGCCCTGCTGCTGGGCCATACGTCCGTCGTCTCCGCCAGCCTGATTTTCATCCCGCTGACCATTCTGATTGCTGTTGTGGTGCCGGGAAATCAGGTGCTGCCGTTCGGTGACCTTGCCACCATCGGCTTCTTTGTGGCGATGGCGGTCGCGGTGCACCAGGGTAACCTGTTCCGCACGCTTATCTCTGGCGTCATCATCATGGGCATCACGCTGTGGATTGCGACCCAGACCATTGGCCTTCACGCCCAGCTCGCGCAGAACGCTGGCACCCTGAAAGCAGGTGGGCTGGTGGCCTCTATGGACCAGGGCGGCTCACCCGTGACCTGGCTGCTCATCCAACTCTTTACGTGGCAAAACGTAGTAGGGTTCATCGTGATTGGCGCGATTTACGTCACCGGCATCCTGCTCACCTGGCGACGTGCCCGCGTGTTTACAGAAGCGGAGAAGCACGCTGCTAATCCGCAACGTCAGACCGTTTCGTGATATCCGGGGAGCCCTGCTCCCCTTCTTTTTTCTGGAGTGAATATGAAATCAGTGGTAATTCACGCTGAGGGCAACGTGCGCGTTGAAGAACGTCCAATCCCTCACATTCAGGCGGCAGATGATGTTCGGGTGCGCATTGCCTGCTCAGGACTATGTGGCTCCGATATCCCGCGAATTTTTGACCAAGGCGCACATTACTATCCTATAACGTTGGGCCACGAGTTTAGCGGTCGCGTCGACGCCTGTGGTGCCGACGTGCACGATCTTAAGGCTGGCGATGCGGTTGCCTGCGTCCCGCTCCAGCCCTGTTTCGCCTGCCCGGAGTGTGAAAAAGGCTTCTTCTCGCTCTGTAAGCAGTATCAGTTTGTCGGATCTCGTAGTGAAGGCGGCAACGCGGAATATATCGTGGTTAAGCGAGCAAATTTATTCCGCCTCCCTGCAGACATGACAATTGAAGACGGCGCATTTATTGAGCCAATAACCGTGGGGCTACACGCGTTTCATCTCGCCGCTGGCTGCGAGGGTAAAAATGTCACCATTATCGGCGCAGGAACGATCGGCCTGCTCGCGATGCAGTGTGCGCTGGCGTTAGGTGCCCGCAGCGTGACCGCGATTGACATTAATGAAGATAAGCTCGCTCTGGCTGCAGCGCTGGGGGCAACGCAGGTGTTCAATAGCCGCTCACATAGCGCGGACGATATCCTCAATGCCTTGAGCGACCATCGGTTCGATCAGTTTGTACTGGAGACAGCCGGTACGCCGCAAACCGTCTCGCTCGCCATCGATATTGCCGGGCCACGTGCTCAGGTTGCCCTGGTCGGCACCTTGCATCACGACCTCCATTTATCCGCTACGACCTTTGGCAAAATCCTGCGCAAGGAGCTGACGCTTCTGGGAAGCTGGATGAACTATTCGGCCCCGTGGCCGGGTGAAGAGTGGGAAACGGCAACCCGCCTGCTCACGGAAAAAAAGCTGCAGCTGGCCCCGTTAATTGCGCATATCGGTGACTACGAGAGCTTTGCTCAGGCCGTGCAGGAGCTAAACGGTTCGCCTATGCAAGGCAAAATTATGCTTCACGTCGACTGACCCCGGGAGCCAGCAACCTGAGCTGGCTCACATTTACTTTCGAATATTACCGTACACCTTTCGCATACCTTCGATTAGAATAGAGGCAGTTAATTATCAGGCAATTCAATATGAACTCATTTGAGCGTCGCAACAAAATCGTTGACCTCGTCAACGCTCAGGGCAGCGTCATGGTGCTGGATCTTTCAAACAGGTTTGGCATTTCGGAAGTCACCATCCGAACGGATCTGCGCCTGCTGGAAGAAAGGGGACTGGTCACCCGCTTTCACGGTGGAGCAGCAAGACCCGGCAGCAACCTGGCAGAAAGCGAAAATCAGGAAGTGGTGCTGGAAGATCGTTATCAACTGGCAAGCGATCCGAAAAAGCGCATCGCACAGGCTGCCGCGGCCATGATTGAAGAGGGAATGACCATCATTCTGGACAGCGGAAGCACCACTATGCTCATTGCCGAAGCGCTGACCAAACGCGCCAATATCACCGTGATCACCAATAGCCTGCCGGCCGCGTTTGCCCTCTCGGAAAACAAAGATATAACGCTCGTGGTCTGCGGCGGTACCGTGCGCCATAAAACGCACTCTATGCACGGCACCATCGCCGAGCGTTCGCTAACGGGCATTAGCGCTGATTTGATGTTTGTCGGGGCTGACGGCATTGATGCGACGAATGGCATCACCACCTTCAATGAAGGGTACTCGATTAGCAGCGTGATGGCGGCAGCCGCACATAAGGTGATTGCCGTTCTGGACGCCAGCAAATTCAATCGCCGCGGATTCAACCAGGTGCTGCCGATGGAAAAAATAGACTGTGTTATTACGGATGATGGGATCGGAAAGCACGAAAAAGAACTGTTGGTTAAAACAGGTACCGAGATCATTACGGTTTAGCGAAAGACGCAGAGCGGCGGATAACCTGCGCAATTTTCTTTTCCGACATTTATTACGACATTTATTCCGACACTCTAAATTTTGTAGGCCGGGCAAGCGCAGCGCCGCCCGGCAAGAACAGGCGGAGTATGGCTTACTCCCCCTGCTGCTCCAGCGCATACTTATACAGCGCATTTTTCTTCACGCCGTGGATTTCCGCCGCCAGTGCCGCCGCTTTCTTAAGCGGCAGTTCGGCCTGTAGCAGGGCCAGGGTGCGCAGCGCGTCGGCAGGGAGCGCGTCTTCCTGTGCCTTATGGCCTTCGACAATCAGCACCATTTCACCCTTGCGGCGGTTTTCATCTTCCTTCACCCACGCCAGCAGTTCGCCGACAGGCGCGCCGTGGATGGTTTCCCAGGTTTTGGTCAGTTCACGCGCCAGCACCACGTAGCGGCCTTCGCCCCAGACGGTGACCATATCTTCCAGGCTTTCCAGCAGGCGGTGAGTGGATTCGTAGAAAATCAGGGTACGCGGCTCAGCTTCAAGATCCTTTAACACGTCACGGCGGCCTTTGGATTTGGCGGGCAGGAAACCTTCATAGCAGAAACGGTCGGACGGCAGGCCCGCTGCGCTCAGCGCAGCAATCGCGGCGCACGGCCCCGGCAGCGGCACAACGCGGATCCCGGCTTCACGGCAGGTGCGCACCAGATGGTAGCCGGGGTCGTTAATCAGCGGCGTGCCCGCATCGGAGACCAGCGCGATGTTCTGCCCCTCTTTAAGCTTCGCCACCAGCGTTTCGGCCTTTTGTTGCTCATTGTGATCGTGCAGGGCAAACAAACGGGCGTTAATCGCGAAATGTTGCAGCAGTAAACCGGTATGGCGCGTGTCTTCAGCAGCAATTAAATCAACAGCTTGCAATACAGTGAGTGCACGTTGGGTAATATCAGACAAATTCCCGATAGGAGTAGGTACAATATAAAGCTGGCCTTGAGAATTATCTGCCGTTTCGTGTTGTTTCATTGTTTCGTCCGTATTGCCGATTTAATATTGAGCATTGCGTAAAAAAAATCACTGGATACAGTATGGTACCGTTAACGTTTCTTCGAAAAAAAGCCACGCGCGGCGTGCCGCTTCTGCTCGCAGCCCTGATCTTCTCAGGCTGTGGCACCCAGGCACCCGACCAGAGCACTGCTCATATGCAGGGATCCGCTCAGGCTGATTCTGGCTTTTATCTGCAACAAATGTCGCAGAGCTCAAATGATACCAAGACCAACTGGCAATTACTCGCCATTCGTGCACTGCTGAAAGAAGGGAAAACCCAGCAGGCCGCCGAACTGTTCAGCCAGCTGCCGCAGTCGCTCAACGACGAGCAGCGTCGTGAGCAGACGCTGCTGTCGGCAGAGCTGAAAGTGGCGCAGAAAGATTACGACGGGGCGAAGAAGATCCTCGGCAATATCGATCTGAGCGCGCTGGATAAAAACCAGCAGGCCCGTTTCTGGCAGGCCGGCATCACCGCTGAACAGGGCCGCCCTTCCCTGACGCTGCTCCGGGCGCTCATTGCTCAGGAGCCTCTGCTCGCGGGTGCGGACAAGCAGAAAAATATTGATGCGACCTGGCAGGCGCTCGCCTCCATGAGCCAGGAGCAGGCACGGGCGCTGGTCATTAACGCCGATGAAAACGTCCTGCAGGGCTGGCTTGATCTTCAGCAGATGTGGTTCAACAACCGCAGCGATCCAAACATGCTGAAAGCCGGCATTACCGACTGGCAAAAGCGCTACCCGCAAAACCCGGGAGCAAAAATGCTGCCAACGCAGCTGGTGAACGTGCAAAACTTTAAGCCCGCCTCCACCAGCAAAATCGCCCTGCTGCTGCCGTTAAACGGCCAGGCGGCGGTATTTGGCCGCGCCATTCAGCAGGGTTTTGAAGCGGCGAAAAACGGCACCACCGCCGTTACCGGCAGCGCGGTGCCTGCGCAAGCGGCGCAGGCGGCAAACGTGAACGACGTCGTCAGCCCGTCGGCTGCTGAAACCGACGACCTGACCACCGCGCAAACCCCTGCGCAGGGTACGATGCAGAATCCGGTCACTGCGCCAACCACGCAGCCAGCCGCCACGCCAGCGCCCGTAGCGACGCAGGCACCGGCTGAAACCCCGGCCCCCGTCACGGCCGAACAGCCTCAGCCGCAAACAGTGCAGCCGGAACAGCAGCCCGCAGCGCAGCAGCAGGCGGTGGCAACCACCAGCGCCAACCCGGGCGCAGAGCTGAAAATCTACGACACCAGCGCTCAGCCGCTCGACCAGGTGCTGGCGCAGGTTCAGCAGGACGGCGCCAGCATCGTTGTCGGCCCGCTGTTGAAAAACAACGTGGAAACGCTGATGAAGAGCAATACCACGCTGAACGTGCTGGCGCTTAACCAGCCTGAGCAGGTTCAGAACCGCGCCAATATCTGTTACTTCGCCCTTTCACCGGAGGATGAAGCCCGCGATGCGGCGCGTCATATTCACGAGCAGGGCAAGCAGGCGCCGCTGCTGCTGATCCCGCGCAGCACGCTGGGAGACCGCGTAGCCAACGCGTTTGCTGAAGAGTGGCAGTCCCTCGGCGGCGGCGTGGTATTGCAGCAAAAATTTGGATCCGCTTCCGAACTGAGAGCGGGCGTAAACGGCGGTGCCGGTATTGCCCTCAACGGTAGCCCGGTGTCCGCCAGCCTGCCGCAGCAGCAGAGCGTTACCATCGGCGGCCTGACGATCCCGGCACCGCCAACCGACGCGCAAATCAGCGGCGTCGGTAAAGTGGATTCGGCCTACATCGTGGCCACGCCTGAAGAGATCGCCTTTATCAAACCCATGATCGCCATGCGTAACGGTAGCCAGAGCGGCGCAACCCTTTACGCCAGCTCGCGCAGCGCGCAGGGCACCGCTGGCCCGGACTTCCGTCTGGAGATGGAAGGACTGCAATACAGCGAGATCCCCATGCTGGCAGGCAGCAACCCGCAGTTGATGCAGCAGGCGCTGGGCGCGGTGCGCAATGATTACTCCCTGGCGCGCCTGTACGCGATGGGCGTCGATGCCTGGGCGCTGGCGAACCACTTCACCCAGATGCGTCAGGTACCGGGCTTTGAGCTTAACGGTAATACCGGCGATCTGACCGCCAACCAGGATTGTGTGATTAACAGGAAGTTATCATGGCTCAAATACCAGCAGGGGCAGATTGTCCCGGCCAGTTAAGCCGCAAACAGACCGGCGACGCGTGGGAGTTAAAGGCGCGCCGCTGGCTTGAAGGCAAAGGACTGCGCTTTGTCGCCGCCAACGTTCGCGGGCGCGGCGGCGAGATTGATCTGATCATGAAAGACGGTCAGACCACCGTGTTTGTTGAAGTACGCTACCGACAGTCGTCCCGTTTTGGCGGTGCTGCCGCCAGCGTGACGCTCGCCAAACAACATAAATTATTACAGACTGCCCACTTGTGGCTTGCTCGCCATAATGGGAGTTTTGATACTGTGGATTGCCGTTTCGATGTGGTAGCCTTCACCGGAAATGCGATCGAATGGCTTAAAAACGCGTTTGGCGAAGACGCTTAAATAAGATTTTAAAGGGATACCGTGCTCGAAAGAATTAAAGTGTGCTTCACAGAAAGCATTCAAACGCAGATCGCCGCGGCGGAAGCCCTTCCGGACGCGATCTCCCGCGCGGCGATGACGCTGGTTCAGTCGCTGCTCAACGGCAACAAAATCCTCTGTTGTGGCAACGGCACGTCCGCCGCCAACGCACAGCATTTTGCTGCCAGCATGATCAACCGCTTCGAAACCGAGCGCCCGAGTTTACCGGCCATCGCACTTAACACCGATAACGTGGTCTTAACTGCGATTGCCAACGATCGTCTGCATGACGAAATTTACGCCAAGCAGGTGCGCGCCTTAGGCCATGCCGGAGACGTGCTGCTGGCGATCTCCACGCGCGGCAACAGCCGGGATATCGTTAAGGCGGTTGAAGCGGCAGTGACCCGGGACATGACGATTGTCGCCCTGACCGGTTACGACGGCGGTGAGCTGGCTGGCCTGCTGGGGCCGCAGGATGTGGAGATCCGCATTCCTTCGCACCGTAGCGCCCGCATCCAGGAGATGCATATGCTCACGGTGAACTGCTTATGCGATCTGATCGATAACACGCTTTTCCCTCACCAGGATGACTAAGGAGTTCTCATGAAGGTTTTATCGGCCCTTGCAGTCGTGATGTCTGCATTACTGCTTCAGGGATGCATCGCCGCCGCTGTAGTCGGTACCGCAGCGGTCGGCACCAAAGCAGCGACCGATCCGCGTACCGTTGGGACGCAGGTGGATGACGGTACGCTTGAGCTGCGCGTGAACAGTGCGCTGTCGAAAGACGAACAGATCAAGAAGGAAGCACGCATCAACGTGACGGCCTATCAGGGCAAAGTGCTGCTGGCAGGCCAGGCGCCAAATCCTGAACTGGCGTCACGCGCCAAGCAGATCGCGATGGGCGTAGAAGGCACGGCGGAAGTGTTTAACGAGATCCGCCAGGGCAAGCCGATTGGCCTCGGCACCGCGTCATCTGATACCTGGATAACCACCAAGGTGCGTTCCCAGCTGCTGGGTACTGACCAGGTGAAATCCTCAAACGTGAAGGTGACCACGGAGAACGGCGAAGTGTTCCTGCTGGGCCTGGTGACCGAGCGTGAAGGGAAAGCGGCAGCGGATATCGCCAGCCGGGTGAGCGGCGTGAAGCACGTCACCACCGCCTTTACCTACATCAAGTAAGCTGAACCTGACGGTAAGCCCGGTAGCGTAGCGCCACCGGGCTTTTTTTATACCAGCGCCATGCTCCCCACAATTCCCCCGCTCAACGCCACCAGCCCCGCCGTCAGCCACAGCGCTTTCGCCGGGAATGACTTACGCAGCATGATAAGCGACGGCAGGCTCACCGCCGGCAGCGTGATGAGCAATGCCAGCGCCGGTGCGGTACCCATCCCGGCCATCATCATGGTCTGAATAATCGGGATTTCCGCCGCCGTTGGGATCACGAACAGGCACCCGGCCACCGCCATCGCAATCACCCACATCAGCGTGTTGTCGATAGCGCCATCCGCATGCGGGAACAGCCAGACGCGCGCTGCCCCTAACACCAGTACGGCCAGGATATAAACCGGAATGGTGCTCCAGAACAGCTGCCACAGCGCTTTGCCCCAGCGAGCAAAGAAACTGCCCTGCGGCTCGCTGACGTCCAGCTCAACGGAGGCAGGCCCGGCCTCGTTGTCTTTCACCAGGTGCTGTACCAGCGTAGCGACAAGCACCACCGTCAGCAGGCCAGCCGCCAGCCGGATAAACGCGAAGTGCCAGCCGAGCACGAAGCCCATAAATACCAGCGTCGCCGGGTTCAGCAGGGGGTTACCCATCCAGAAGGCGAGCGCGCCGCCCATCGACACGCGCTGACGGCGCATGCCCGCCGCCACCGGTGCGGCGCAGCAGGAGCACATCATGCCCGGCAGGGAGAAAATCGTCCCCAGCAGCGTCCCCTGCAAGCGCGGCTGTCCTAAGGTTTTCACCAGCCAGTTACGCGGGATAAGTACCTGAATCAACGACCCCAGCAGCACGCCCAACACCGCGGCTTTCCACACCGCGAGAAAATAGACCATAGCGTAATCCCATGCCGCCTTTAGCGGGCTGGAATCTGGCTGAGCGAGAATAGAGTTGCCAATGCTGTGGGTGTCGGCGGCGGTGAAGGCTTTACCGTAGTACGGCTGCCATTTCACATACCAGAGGCCAATGATGACCACGAGAAAGAAAAGTGCGGGCTTCCACCACTGAACGGGTGTTGCCGCCTGAGATGAAGACTGACCAGTCATACCATTCCCCGGAAGGTGTTATTTAATAAGCCGGGGAAGTTTACGCCTCGCCCTGCGCGATTTCACGCAGTTTTGCCGACGGGATAATATTTACGCCCTCCTGCGACGGAGCCAGCGCCTCTTTCAGCATGGCCTGCGCGACGTCCCGCGCCTCGATGGACTTCCAGTTACCCGGCAGGATGCGGAACAGCGGAGCGAAAAATGACTCGTTAAAACGCCGCTCGTCACGGTAGCCCATCAGCATGGAAGGCCGAACGATGGTCAGGCGCTCCCACTTCTGCGCAATCAGCGCCTCTTCCATTTTGCCCTTCACCTTGTTGTAAAAAAACGGCGAGCCGGCGCTGGCGCCGTGGGAACTGACCACCAGAAAATGCTTTGCCCCCAGCTTTTTCGCCGTCAGGGCGGTATCCACCACCAGCGTGTAATCCGCATGGATAAACGCCTCTTTACTGCCCGCTTCCCGTCGGGTGGTGCCCAGGCAGCAAAAGGCGATATCGACAGGATCCTGCACCTGCGCCAGCGCGTCGGTGAGCTGTGGATCGTGCGGGTTAAAGACGCCGGTGACGTCCAGCAGCGGCCGACGCGTCGGCGCGGCGATGTAGTTGATATGACGATCCTGGATCAGCAGCCGCAGCAGGTGTCCACCCACCAGCCCGGTAGCACCGGTAATCAGTACCTGACTCATCTTTTCCCCTTTACAGAATTGTCCGTTTGCGATCTGGGCCTGCTCTACCACACTTAAAAGTCTGTTACCGGTAAGTATTTACCACAAACGGGAAAAAAACAGTCTGAAGCGAAAACAACGGAGGAAGCATGGGTAAAAAAATCGCAGTCTTGATTACCGACGAGTTTGAAGATTCAGAGTTTACGTCGCCAGCAGAGGCATTCCGCAAGGCGGGCCACGAGGTGGTCACCATCGAGAAAGAAGCGGGTAAAACCGTGAAGGGCCACAAGGGCGAAGCCAGCGTGACCATTGACGAATCCATTGATAACGTCAGCCCGTCTGATTTCGACGCCCTGCTGCTACCGGGCGGCCATTCACCGGATTCCCTGCGCGGAGACGAGCGTTTCGTCACCTTCACCCGCGACTTCGTCGGCACCGGTAAGCCGGTCTTTGCCATCTGTCACGGCCCGCAGCTGCTGATCAGCGCGGAGGTGGTGCGCGGGCGCAAGCTGACCGCGGTGAAACCGATCGTCATTGACCTGAAAAACGCCGGCGCCGAGTTTTACGACCAGGAAGTGGTTAACGACAACGACCAGCTGATCACCAGCCGTACGCCGGACGATCTCCCGGCGTTTAACCGCGAAGCGTTACGCCTGCTCGGCGCGTAACCAGTGCAGCTTCTTGCCAAAGCCCAGCGTGTTGTCGGTAAATTTCAGCTCATCGAGGCGGATTTCCCACACCGGGGCTTTTAGCGCAGCGGCAACCGGGAAGCGGCGCGTGTAGCGTTTACGCTGCGCGTCGCTCTCCTCCCCTTCCAGACGACGGATTTCGCCCGTGAACTGAACCCCGCGGATCAGCGCAACGGTTTTAGGCTGACCGTTTACCGTGCCCGCCACGCTTGCCTGCGGGCCCGACATCTGCGCATGCCGCGTTTTATCTTCACTCATCACGTAAAAGGCGACGCGCTCGGGGTCGTAGTAATAAAACGCGTTCGCGCACCACATCTCCCCGTCTTTACAGACGCACCAGGTGACGACGTGCTGCTTTGCCAGCCAGCGGCTAATGGCGGCCAGTGTTTCCATTTTCGCTCTCTCTCATGCTATGGTGCGTTCACCTTAACATACTGAATCTGCTTACCGTGTGCTGGTTTCTCTATCTTGTCCGAACCGCCGATAACGCGCTCTACACCGGGATCACCACCGATGTGGAACGGCGTTTTTTACAACATCAAACGGGAAAAGGGGCAAAAGCGCTGCGGGGGAAAGGTGAGCTTAAGCTGGCTTTTTCAGCCGCCGTGGGCGACAGATCGCTGGCGCTCAGGCTGGAGTACCGCATCAAACAGCTGACGAAGCGCCAGAAAGAGCGTCTCGTCAACGGGGATGGCTCTTTTGAGGCGCTACGCGACAGCCTGCTTAAAAGCGATTGAAACGATCGTGATACTCAACCAGGCCGTTAACGCCATCGAGCGCGTCGTCCGCCAGAGGATGGACCAGGAAGGACGCTTCCGTATCCGGCCAGCGGCAGTGCAGATCGTGTTTGGCTGCCGGCTCAAACCCCAGACGTTCGTAGAATGCCGGTTCGCCCAGCACCACGACGGCGGCATAGCCAAATTCATTCAGTGAATCCAGCCCTTCATAAACCAGCTGACGTGCCAGGCCCTGGCCGCGGTAGTTTTCATCCACCGCCAGCGGCGCCATGCCAACCCACTGTAACTCTTCGCCCTGAACAATTACCGGACTGAACGCCACGTAGCCGACCACCTGCCCTTCATCATCGGTGGCAACCAGGCCCAGGGTAATCAGGCCATCTTCGCGAAGATCGTGAACCAGCTGCGCTTCGCCGTCCCCCGCAAAAGAGCGGCGTAACAACGCGTCGATGCCCGGCGCATCAATCCCAATTTCGACTCGAATCAGCATGGCTCACCTACTGAAGTGTGTTTACTGTCCGGCGGGGTTTTCAGCCCGGCCTCAACGAAATCTGCCATTTGCATTAGCATCACGCGCAGCGCCTTCGGCATCTGCTCAAGCTCAATGGCATCCATTAAATTTTTGACGTACAGGCCAAGCTCCGTATCGCCCTCAATCACCAGACGACGCTGGAAGAACAGCGTATCGGGATCCTGCTTGCGCGCGGCAATCATCAGCAGATCGCTGGCGTCGGCGCTAAAGCTTACATCCGCCTCGGCGGACTCACGAACGATCAGCCGATCGTTCTCAACGGAAGTAAACCAGCGCAGCCCGATATCGCGCACTTCGATGCTTAACCAGCGGCCTTCCAGAAACTCCAGATCACCGTCCTGCAGCGCCTGACGGAACTGCCAGGTCAATACCTGTTCCAGCACCTGGCGCTTAAGCGCGAACGGCGCCAGCTTTACCGGCACGCTCAGCATTGATGGACCAAATTGTACGAGACGTGAACGCAGTTTATCCAGCACGAGCTTTACTCCCTGATAGCTATAATCCTGCTATTTTGCCATATCCCGACAAGAAGATAGCGGCGTAAATCAACAAACCGTAGTCCGGTGCTCCTCATTATTGGTGCCATCAATACGCCATTAGCTGCCTTAAATCAAAAATTGTCGCGTATGGGTTAATTAAAATCCCAGCTCGTTAACATTTTTTACGATCCCTGCGATCGACAACATCGGGATAAATTATGGAGCTGCTCTGCCCTGCCGGAAACCTTCCGGCGCTTAAGGCGGCCATCGAAAATGGGGCCGACGCGGTCTATATCGGGCTGAAAGATGATACCAACGCCCGCCATTTTGCTGGCCTTAACTTTACGGAGAAGA
Organism: Enterobacter cloacae complex sp. 2022EL-00788; assembly: GCF_026627565.1. Lineage (NCBI taxonomy): Bacteria > Pseudomonadati > Pseudomonadota > Gammaproteobacteria > Enterobacterales > Enterobacteriaceae > Enterobacter > Enterobacter cloacae complex sp. 2022EL-00788. Next base: position 276,641 of record NZ_JAPNMC010000004.1, read on the forward strand.
AGCTCCAGGAGGCCGTTAACTTCGTTCACCAGCACCGCCGCAAGCTGCATATCGCCATCAACACCTTCGCCCATCCTGATGGCTATGCCCGCTGGCAGCGCGCCGTGGATATGGCCGCCCAGCTGGGTGCCGATGCGCTGATCCTGGCCGACCTTGCCATGCTTGAGTATGCGGCAGAACGCTACCCGCACATTGAGCGCCACGTCTCGGTTCAGGCATCCGCGACGAACGAAGAGGCGGTGCGTTTTTACCATCGACATTTTGACGTGGCTCGCGTGGTGCTGCCGCGCGTGCTCTCTATTCATCAGGTTAAGCAACTGGCGCGCGTCACGCCAGTACCGCTGGAAGTTTTTGCCTTCGGTAGCCTGTGCATCATGGCCGAAGGCCGGTGCTATCTCTCCTCCTATTTAACCGGGGAATCGCCAAATACCGTGGGCGCCTGCTCGCCTGCCCGCTTCGTTCGCTGGCAGCAAACGCCGCAGGGGCTGGAGTCGCGCCTGAACGAAGTGTTAATTGACCGCTATCAGGACGGGGAAAATGCGGGCTACCCGACGCTGTGCAAAGGCCGCTATCTGGTGGACGGCGAGCGCTATCACGCGCTGGAGGAGCCCACCAGCCTCAACACGCTGGAGCTGCTGCCGGAACTGCTGGCCGCCAATATTGCCTCGGTGAAAATCGAAGGCCGCCAGCGCAGCCCGGCCTACGTGAGCCAGGTCGCGAAGGTGTGGCGTCAGGCCATCGACCGCTGCATGGCGGACCCGCAGAATTACGCCGCGCAGCCGGCGTGGATGGAAACCCTCGGCGCAATGTCCGAAGGCACGCAAACCACGCTCGGCGCGTATCACCGTAAATGGCAGTGAGATAACCATGAAATATTCATTAGGGCCGGTGCTCTACTACTGGCCAAAAGAGACGCTGGAAGATTTTTATCAACAGGCGGCGACCAGCAGCGCCGACGTGATTTACCTCGGCGAAGCGGTGTGCAGCAAGCGCCGCGCCACCAAAGTAGGCGACTGGCTGGAGATGGCAAAAAGCCTGGCAGGCAGCGGCAAGCAGGTGGTGCTCTCCACGCTGGCGCTGGTGCAGGCGTCATCGGAACTGGGCGAGCTGAAGCGCTACGTGGAAAACGGCGAGTTTCTGCTGGAGGCGAGCGATCTCGGCGTGGTGAACATGTGTGCCGAGCGTAAGCTACCGTTTGTCGCCGGACATGCGCTGAACTGCTATAACGCGGTGACCCTGCGCCTGCTGCTCAAACAGGGGATGACGCGCTGGTGCATGCCGGTGGAACTCTCCCGCGACTGGCTGGCAAACCTGCTCGCTCAGTGTGAAGAGCTTGGCATTCGCAATCAGTTTGAAGTGGAAGTGCTGAGCTATGGCCATCTCCCGCTGGCCTATTCTGCCCGCTGCTTCACCGCGCGCTCCGAAGACCGCCCGAAAGACGAGTGTGAAACCTGCTGCATTAAGTACCCTAACGGGCGCAGCATGCTGTCGCAGGAGAACCAGCAGGTGTTTGTCCTCAACGGCATTCAGACCATGAGCGGCTACGTCTACAACCTCGGTAACGAGCTGGCGTCGATGGACGGGCTGGTGGATATAGTGCGTCTTTCGCCGCTGGATACCAGCGTGTTCGCGATGCTGGACGCCTTCCGCGCCAATGAAAACGGCGCGTCGCCGCTGCCGCTGACGGCAAACAGCGACTGTAACGGTTACTGGAAACGTCTGGCCGGGCTAGAACTTCAGGCCTAAAAAAGGCTCACTTTGTTAACAACGGTTAGTAAACTTTAATGCAGTATTAAAGATTCACCGTCGACAAAGTGAGCTGTTATGACTGATAAAACCATTCCGTTTTCGGTGCTGGATCTGGCGCCGATCCCACAAGGCTCCTCGGCAAGAGAAGCCTTCACGCACTCTCTCGACCTCGCTCAGCTTGCCGAAAAGCGTGGCTATCACCGCTACTGGCTGGCGGAGCACCACAACATGGTCGGCATCGCCAGCGCCGCCACCTCGGTGCTGATTGGCTATCTGGCGGCGAATACCACCACCCTGCACCTCGGCTCTGGCGGCGTCATGCTGCCGAACCACGCCCCGCTGGTGATTGCCGAGCAGTTTGGGACCCTGAATACCCTTTATCCAGGCCGAATCGATCTGGGGCTTGGCCGTGCGCCGGGCAGCGACCAGCCGACCATGCGCGCCCTGCGCCGCCATATGAACGGCGATATCGATAACTTCCCGCGCGACGTGGCGGAGCTAGTGGACTGGTTCGACGCGCGGGATCCAAACCCGCACGTGCGCCCGGTTCCGGGTTACGGCGAGCAAATCCCCGTGTGGCTGTTAGGCTCAAGCCTCTACAGCGCGCAGCTCGCCGCTCAGCTGGGCCTGCCGTTTGCGTTTGCCTCCCACTTCGCACCGGATATGCTGCACCAGGCGCTGCATCTCTACCGCACGAACTTTAAACCGTCTGCACGTCTGGAGAAACCGTATGCGATGGTGTGCATCAACATCATTGCAGCCGACAGCAATCGCGATGCGGAATTCCTGTTTACCTCCATGCAGCAGGCGTTCGTGAAGCTGCGTCGTGGCGAGACGGGCCAGCTGCCGCCACCGGTGGAGAATATGCATCAGCTGTGGTCCGCCTCCGAGCAGTATGGCGTGCAGCAGGCGCTGAGCATGTCGCTGGTAGGCGATAAGACGAAAATTCGTCACGGGCTGGAAGCGGTACTGCGCGAAACGCAGGCGGATGAGATTATGGTTAACGGCCAGATTTTCGATCACCAGGCGCGTTTGCATTCCTTTGATCTGGCGATGCAGGTGAAAGAAGAGTTGGTGGGATAGTTTTTTTGCCGGATGGCGGCTTCACCTTATCCGGCCTACGGTTTTCTCCCTCTCCCTTCGGGCTGAGGGATCCCCAGTAATTTTTTTACCGAAAGCGACGAATGTTGTTTCAGGAAAATAAATGAATTACAGCGACGCCCTGGTCCGGCTGTAAATCGCTGAGGCGTTTCCTGCAGGCCGGGGCGAGGCGCAGGGATGCGCCGAGAGGGCGGCTTTACAGGGACGTTACATCCGCCCGTCCCCGATAAGCCGGAAGGAATAAGCCGAAGGCACCGCGAAGCGGCGATTTACCGCCGGGAGCCCGGGTTGCCAGGGCGGCGGCGACTGAGCCGCCATGGCACGTTCACAAGTCATGCCGTTACAGAGTAGCAAGGAATTTAAAGTGAACGGAATTACCTCTACAACCATATGTTCCCCCTCACCCCAGCCCTCTCCCTCAAGGGAGAGGGGGTCCTCCGTGCAGGCATTGTTTTGTGGGGAACCCTCAGCCCACCGGGAGAGGGCGAAAAGAGGCGGTTACTGATACACCGGCAGTAGATTAAAGCTCGACAGCACGTGGACCAGCGCGTTTCCCACACCAAACACCAGGATCAGCGCAATCATCGGCTTGCCGCCCCAGACGCGGAACGTCGGGCTGCCGAAGCGTTTACGTGATTTACGTGCCAGCAGCGCCGGCACAATCGCCGCCCAGATGGTTGCCGCCAGTCCCGCATAACCGATGGCATACAGGAAGCCGTTCGGCCACAGCAGGCCGCCCACAACCGGCGGCAGGAAGGTCAGTAGCGCGGTTTTGAAGCGGCCCGCCGCCGAGTCATCGAAGCCAAACAGGTCCGCCAGATAGTCAAACAGGCCCAGCGTCACGCCGAGGAAAGAGCTCGCCACGGCAAAGTTGGAGAAGATGACCAGCAGCAGATCCAGGCTGCGGCTGTTCAGCACGCCGCTCAGCGCCTGAACCAGCACGTCGATATTACCACCCTTCTGCGCAATGCCGATAAATTCCGGACGCGGGATATTGCCCATCGTCCCGAGCAGCCAAATCACGTACAGCCCCAGCGCCAGCAGCGTGCCGTAAACCAGGCATTTCACAATGGTGCGCGGATCTTTGCCGTAGTACTTCATCAGGCTCGGCACGTTACCGTGGTAGCCGAACGACGCCAGGCAGAACGGCAGGGTCATCAGCAGGTACGGCGTGTAGGAGGTGTTCACTTCCGCGACGTTAAACAGGGTGGCGGGCGTGACGTGCCCGAGCAGGCTGCCGAAGGTCAGGAAGAAGGTAATGACCTTTGCGCCCAGCACGATTGCCGTCATGCGGCTCACCGCTTTGGTACTCATCCAGACGATAAACGCCACGCCCAGCGCAAAGCACAATCCAGCCAGACGCGCGGGCACGTTCAGCGACATCTCCGCGAAGGTATGATGCAGAATCGAGCCGCTCGCCGAAATGTACGCGTAGGTCAGGATGTACAGCACAAACGCAATGGAGAGACCGTTGACCAGGTTCCAGCCTTTGCCCAGCAGATCCCTGGTGATGGTGTCGAAGCTGGAGCCAATGCGGTAGTTGAGGTTGGCTTCAAGGATCATCAGCCCGGAATGCAGCATACAGAACCAGGTGAAGACCAGCGCCGCCAGCGACCAGAAGAACCACGCACCGGACATAACCACTGGCAGGGAGAACATCCCGGCACCAATAATGGTTCCGCCGATGATCACCACGCCGCCAAGCAGCGAAGGTGACGTTTGGGTGGTGGTTAGTGTCGCCATACAGCCTTATCTCCAGTCAAAAATGTGGTTTGCATTTTAATGCGATGCACTGTACCAGTACAAGAGTACAAAAGGAATAAAAAAAGCCCCGATAGCGACTATCGGGGCTGTATATTTTACTTTACGTCAGAAGCGAAAGGCTTATGCGTCACCGAAACGACGACGGCTGGTGCCTTCTTCACGGCGTGGGCCGCGGTTTTCACGACGCTCGCCGGAGAAACGACGAGGTTCGCCAGTGCGACCTTCGCTGCGACCGCCTTCACGACGTTCGCCACCGAAACCGCGACCGCCGCCACGACGTTCGCCGCCGCGGTCAGGACGTGGCTGTGCATCGCCCAGCAGCTGCATGTTCATCGGCTTGTTCAGGATGCGGGTGCGGGTAAAGTGTTGCAGTACTTCGCCCGGCATACCTTTCGGCAGCTCGATGGTAGAGTGTGAGCCAAACAGCTTGATGTTACCGATGTAACGGCTGCTGATGTCGCCTTCGTTAGCGATCGCGCCAACGATGTGACGAACTTCAACACCATCATCACGGCCCACTTCAATGCGATACAGCTCCATTTCGCCAGCGTCACGACGCTCGCGACGTGGACGGTCTTCACCACCACGCTCTGGACGGTCACCGCGTGGACCACGATCGTTACGGTCGCCACGACGTTCGAAACGATCGTCACGGTCACGGAACTCACGCTTAGGACGCATCGGTGCATCTGGTGGCACGATCAGGCTACGTTCGCCCTGCGCCATTTTCAGCAGTGCTGCGGCCAGGGTTTCCATATCCAGCTCTTCGCCTTCAGCGGTTGGCTGAATTTGCGACAGCAGCGCACGGTACTGATCCAGATCGCTGCTTTCCAGCTGCTGCTGTACTTTCGCGGCGAATTTTTCCAGACGGCGTTTGCCCAGCAGTTCTGCATTTGGCAGCTCAGCTTCTGGAATAGTCAGCTTCATGGTGCGTTCGATGTTACGCAGCAGACGACGCTCGCGGTTCTCAACGAACAGCAGCGCGCGGCCCGCACGACCTGCACGACCGGTACGGCCGATACGGTGAACGTAAGACTCGGAGTCCATCGGGATGTCGTAGTTTACCACCAGGCTGATACGCTCAACGTCCAGACCACGTGCTGCCACGTCGGTTGCAATCAGGATATCCAGACGACCGTCTTTCAGACGCTCCAGAGTCTGCTCGCGCAGCGCCTGGTTCATGTCGCCGTTCAGCGCTGCGCTGTTGTAGCCGCTACGCTCCAGCGCTTCAGCCACTTCCAGGGTCGCGTTTTTGGTACGTACGAAGATAATCGCCGCATCAAAATCTTCCGCTTCCAGGAAACGCACCAGCGCTTCGTTTTTACGCATGCCGTATACAGACCAGTAGCTCTGGCTGATGTCCGGGCGAGTGGTCACGCTGGACTGAATACGCACTTCCTGCGGCTCTTTCATGAAGCGGCGGGTAATGCGACGGATCGCTTCTGGCATGGTTGCAGAGAACAGAGCGGTCTGATGACCCTCCGGGATCTGCGCCATGATGGTTTCAACGTCTTCGATGAAGCCCATACGCAGCATTTCATCTGCTTCATCCAGTACCAGGCCGCTCAGCTTAGAGAGGTCCAGGGTACCGCGCTTCAGGTGATCCAGCAGACGGCCCGGCGTACCGACAACAATCTGTGGGCCCTGGCGCAGGGCGCGTAACTGCACGTCATAACGCTGGCCGCCGTACAGGGCTACCACGTTTACGCCGCGCATATGTTTAGAAAATTCCGTCATTGCTTCAGCAACCTGAACAGCCAGTTCACGGGTTGGAGCCAGGACGAGGATCTGCGGTGCACGCAGGTCCGGATCGATGTTGTTCAGCAGCGGCAGCGAGAATGCTGCAGTTTTACCGCTACCGGTCTGGGCCATGCCCAGCACGTCACGACCAGAAAGCAGGTGTGGGATACACTCAGCCTGGATCGGAGATGGTTTTTCGTAACCCAGATCGTTAAGGGCTTCAAGGATAGGAGCCTTCAGGCCCAGATCTGCAAAAGTGGTTTCGAATTCAGCCATGTAGTACAAGTGCCTCGATATTAATGGCGGCCAGTCTACTTAGCTCATCGTGAAAATGATTAGCAATTTTCATTGAAAAGTGTGAACCGGCTCAAATTAGGTGTATTGACGAACAACAACGCCCTCACCAGTGAAGGTGATGGCAATCAAAAAGATTACGGGCTGATGTTTATGTCGTCAGCTATTGCTGGTCCGATTCTGCCAGGTCGTCTTGCTCCTGGCCCAAGAGCGATAATTCCAACAATGCATAACGGTGCTCAACGAAGTTATGTACGTTGTTAGCAACCGCTAATTTGAACAGTGCCGTAGCGCTGTCCATATCCCCCAGACTTAGGTAGTACTTACCTAAATAGAAGTTGGTTTCACTGAGATGCTCAGCGAGCGAGGTGTTATCCGTTGCGTCCGCCTTGAGGCGTTCCATCAGCGTTGCTTCGCTAATGTTGCCCAGGTAGAACTCGACAATGTTCCATCCCCACTGTTCCTTATCCGATTTTTCGAAGCGCTGTTGTAGTGCTTCTTTGGCCTGCTTCTCATCGAGCTTCTGCTCAACGATGTAAAGCCACAGGCTGCGGAAAGGATCATTAGGATCGTCTTGATAAAACGCCAGCAGATCATCTTGCGCTAACTTATCACGACCGCCGTAATACAATGCGATACCGCGATTCAAGTGCGCGTAGTTGTAAGTTGGATCAAGCTCAAGTACAGAATCAAACGCTTCATAGGCAGCATCAAAATTGCCTGCCTGCGTTAAGTAAATGCCTAAGTAATTGAATACTTCAGGCATATCAGGTCGGATTGCCAGCGCTTGTGAAAAATCATTTCGCGCTAATGCCCTCAGACCGAGACTATCATACAACACTCCGCGCTCATATAAAAGCTGTGCGCGTTCGTCATCGGTTAAAGCCCGACTGGCAAGAATTTGTTCCATGCGTGCCAGAATCACTTCCTGCTGCAAAGTCGGTTGCAGTGGCACTGCGAGGACTTCGCTCTTACGCCAGGCAGAGTTGCTGCATCCTGCCAGCGTTAAAGCTGTCGCAACGAAACACCAGCGCAAAAAAGGCTTCATTTCCCACTCCCGAAGACAACTATTGGATGAACGTCCTGTCCCCCGGCGGCTTAACAAGGCGTCCTGCCTGATAATAAGCCCTCCGCTATCGCGGAGGGCAAACGGCAACCTTACTCGCCTTGCTGTTCAGCAGCCGGAGCTTCCGGTGCCGCAGCAGGCTGAGACTGCTCGGTTGCTTCTTTGATGCTCAGACGGATACGGCCCTGGCGATCGACTTCCAGAACTTTTACCGGTACTTCCTGACCCATCTGCAGGTAATCGGTCACTTTCTCAACGCGCTTGTCAGCGATCTGAGAGATGTGTACCAGACCTTCTTTACCGCCACCGATGGCAACGAACGCGCCAAAGTCAACGATACGGGTTACTTTACCCGCATAGATACGGCCCACTTCGATTTCTGCGGTGATCTCTTCGATGCGACGGATAGCGAATTTTGCCTTCTCGCCGTCGGTTGCTGCGATCTTCACAGTACCGTCATCTTCGATTTCAATGGTGGTGCCAGTTTCTTCGGTCAGCGCACGGATTACGGAACCGCCCTTACCGATAACATCCTTGATCTTGTCTGGATTGATCTTGATGGTGTGGATACGTGGTGCGAACTGAGAAATGTCGCCACGCGGCGCGTTAATCGCCTGTTCCATCACGCCCAGGATGTGCAGACGCGCACCTTTAGCCTGGTTCAGAGCAACCTGCATGATCTCTTTGGTGATACCTTCAATTTTGATATCCATCTGCAGGGCAGAGATACCGTCGCGGGAACCCGCCACTTTGAAGTCCATATCACCCAGGTGGTCTTCGTCGCCCAGAATGTCAGACAGCACGACGTAGTTGTCGCCTTCTTTCACCAGACCCATTGCGATACCCGCAACGGCGGCTTTGATTGGCACGCCTGCATCCATCAGCGCCAGAGAGGCACCACACACGGAAGCCATGGAAGAAGAACCGTTGGATTCGGTGATTTCAGACACAACACGTACGGTGTACGGGAATTTGTCTGCTTCTGGCATAACTGCCAGCACGCCGCGCTTCGCCAGACGACCGTGACCAATTTCACGACGCTTCGGTGAGCCAACCATACCGGTTTCGCCCACAGAGTACGGAGGGAAGTTGTAGTGGAACAGGAAGCTGTCAGTGCGCTCGCCCATCAGTTCGTCGATGATCTGTGCGTCACGTGCAGTACCCAGGGTCGCGGTAACCAGCGCCTGCGTTTCACCACGGGTGAACAGCGCAGAGCCGTGGGTACGTGGCAGAACGCCAGTACGCACGTCCAGGCCACGAATCATGTCTTTTTCACGGCCATCGATACGCGGCTCGCCTGCCAGCACGCGGCTACGAACAACGTTTTTCTCGATAGCGTGCAGGATTTCGCTCAGCTCGTTAGCGTCCAGCGCTTCATCTTCAGCAACCAGCGTCGCGATGGTTTCAGATTTGATCGCGTCAACCTGAGCGTAACGCTCCTGTTTGTCAGTGATGCGGTAAGCATCGCTCAGACGAGATTCTGCCAGTGCAGCAACGCGTGCGTTCAGCGCGTCGTTTACCGCTTCTGGCTGCCAGTCCCAGCGTGGTTTACCGGCTTCTTTCACCAGGTCGTTGATGTTCTGGATAACAACCTGCTGCTGGTCGTGGCCAAATACCACAGCGCCCAGCATCTGGTCTTCGCTCAGCAGTTCCGCTTCAGATTCAACCATCAGAACCGCGGCTTCAGTACCGGCAACAACCAGGTCCAGCTTACTCTCTTTCAGCTCTTCCTGAGTTGGGTTCAGCACGTACTGGTCGTTGATGTAACCGACGCGGGCAGCACCGATTGGGCCATTGAATGGAATCCCAGACAGTGACAGGGCTGCGGATGCACCGATCATTGCTACGATGTCCGGGTTAACCTGTGGGTTAACGGAAACAACGGTCGCGATAACCTGCACTTCGTTTACGAAGCCTTCCGGGAACAGCGGACGAACCGGGCGGTCAATCAGACGCGCGATCAGGGTTTCGCCTTCGCTTGGGCGGCCTTCACGACGGAAGAAGCCACCCGGGATTTTACCGGCAGCGTAGGTACGCTCCTGGTAGTTAACGGTCAGCGGGAAGAAGTCCTGACCTGGTTTAGCTTTTTTCTGGCCAACTACGGTAACGAATACAGCAGTGTCATCCATGCTTACCATAACGGCAGCAGTAGCCTGACGTGCCATCATGCCGGTTTCCAGCGTGACGGTGTGCTGACCATACTGGAATTTACGAACGATCGGATTCAGCAAAATTCTGTCCTTTCTCAAATGATTGTCAGCACACCACAGGTGTGCTGACGATTTAACCCGACCTTCTTCGCATCCTCGCGACTAATGACAACCGACACCCCCATGGGTGAAGCCTCTCATTAGCCGCGCGAACCTCTGCAATGAAGATCATTTATAGCAACAATACAATAGTTTCCATTGAATTGCTGCCGTCTGGTTGAAAAAAGGGGCCATCAGGCCCCCTTTTCTGAAACTCGCAAGACTTAGCGACGCAGACCCAGACGCTCGATCAGCGCGGTGTAGCGTGCAACATCTTTACGCTTCAGGTAGTCGAGCAGCTTACGACGCTGAGAAACCATACGCAGCAGACCACGACGGCTGTGGTGATCCTTTTTGTGCTCTGCAAAGTGACCCTGCAGGTGGTTAATCTGTGCAGTCAGCAGTGCAACCTGAACTTCGGTAGAACCGCTGTCGTTAGTACCACGACCAAACTCAGAAACGATTTTAGCTTTAGCTTCAACGCTTAGAGACATTTTCAAACTCCAAAGTATAAAGAATGTAAGGATGCCGATCTCTAATTCAGCTATCCCATGTACGCCCCGCAGATTGTTAAACAATTTACCAGGCGTTAAGCGGCGATATTCTACTCGTCTCCCCTGCTTATCGCAAGGTGAGGCGTAATCACCGTCAAGCGTCGACCGGATATTCGACGACCAGACGACGCGGCGCTACGCGCCCTTCACCGTCCATTTCGCCCATACCGATAAACTTGCCTTCCTCACCTTCCGTCACGCGCACCAGGCCCTCAAGCGGTCCCCCCGCTGTGCGTACCGGGTTTCCGTTCTTAAAGTAAACGGACGATGTTAAAGGAAGATTAACAACCGGGAAGTCCGCCGCCGGGCTGTCCATCGGCATCAGCAGCGGATCCAGCAACTCTGCTGACGCGATTCCCTGCGCTTCTGCCTGTTCAACCAGCGCGCGCAGATGCTCAAGCGTCACCATGCGTTCGACCGGGTACGTGCTGACCGCCAGACGACGCAGATAGATCACGTGCGCGCCGCAGCCCAGCTTTTCGCCGAGGTCATCGATGATGGTACGAATGTAGGTCCCTTTCGAACAGTGGACCTCCAGCTCCAGCTCATCACCTTCATGGCGAATAAACAGTAGCTCATACACGGTAATCGGACGGGCTTCGCGCGGAACCTCAATGCCCTGACGCGCATATTCGTAGAGCTTCTTGCCCTGGTACTTCAGTGCCGAATACATCGACGGCACCTGTAGCGTATCGCCCCGGAAGCTTTCCAGCGCCGCATCAAGCTGCTCTGCGCTGAAGGTCAGCGGACGCTCTTCCACCACCTGACCATCCGCATCGGAGGTATCCGTGCGCTGGCCAAGCCGGGCAATCACGCGGTAGCGCTTGTCTGAATCCAGCAGATACTGGGAAAACTTTGTCGCTTCACCCAGGCAAATCGGGAGCATGCCGGTAGCCAGCGGATCCAGCGCGCCGGTGTGGCCCGCGCGGTTGGCGTTATAAATACGCTTTACTTTTTGCAGCACGTCGTTGCTGGATGCACCCTGCGGTTTATCCAGCAGCAGTACGCCATGCACGTCACGACCGCGACGACGAGGACGACTCATCAGTCCTCCTTGCTGTCGTCCGCCGGGTTAACACGACGCTCATCGTCATGTTTCACCACGCTGGTCACCAGGTTGGACATGCGCATACCTTCGACCAGCGAGTTGTCGTAGAAGAAGGTCAGCTCTGGCACGATACGCAGGCGCATCGCTTTGCCAAGCAGAGAGCGGATGAAACCAGAGGCTTCCTGCAGCGCTTTAATGCCGTTCTTAACCGCGTCTTCATCCTGGTCGTTCAGGAACGTCACGAACACCTTGGCGTACGCCAGGTCGCGGGACATTTCCACGCCAGACACGGTGGTCATCATACCCACGCGTGGATCTTTGATTTCACGTTGCAGAATGAGTGCGATCTCTTTCTGCATCTCCTGCGCGACGCGCTGAGGGCGACCAAATTCTTTCGCCATAATAAATTCTCCAGACAAAAAAGGGGCTAAAGCCCCTTTTAAAATTATTGCCGGGTGGCGCGAGGCGATCCCGGCTTACGTCAGTCAATCTTCCGTCGAAGAAGATTAAGCGATGGTACGCTGAATTTCGATGATCTCGAACACTTCGATCATATCGCCAACGCGAACGTCGTTGTAGTTCTTCACGCCGATACCACATTCCATGCCGTTACGGACTTCGTTAACGTCATCTTTGAAGCGGCGCAGGGATTCCAGCTCGCCTTCATAGATAACCACGTTATCACGCAGTACGCGGATTGGGTTGTGACGCTTGATGGTCCCTTCGGTAACCATACAGCCCGCGATCGCACCGAATTTCGGTGATTTGAACACGTCACGTACTTCAGCCAGACCGATGATCTGCTGTTTCAGCTCAGGAGACAGCATGCCGCTCATCGCCGCTTTCACTTCGTCGATCAGGTTATAGATGACGGAGTAGTAACGCAGATCCAGACTTTCAGCATCGATAACTTTACGCGCAGAAGCGTCAGCACGAACGTTGAAGCCAACCAGGATAGCGTTGGACGCTGCTGCCAGCGTGGCGTCGGTTTCGGTGATACCACCTACGCCAGAACCGATGATCTTCACTTTCACTTCGTCGGTGGACAGTTTCAGCAAGGAGTCGGAGATCGCTTCCACAGAACCCTGAACGTCCGCTTTCAGAACGATGTTCACTTCGTGAACTTCGCCTTCGGTCATGTTCGCGAACATGTTCTCGAGTTTAGATTTCTGCTGACGAGCCAGCTTAACTTCACGGAATTTACCCTGACGATACAGAGCCACTTCACGCGCTTTCTTCTCGTCACGAACGACGGTCACTTCGTCACCCGCAGCCGGCACGCCGGACAGGCCAAGGATTTCCACTGGAATGGACGGACCGGCTTCCAGCACTTCCTGACCCAGTTCGTTACGCATCGCACGAACGCGACCGTATTCGAAACCACACAGAACGATGTCGCCCTTGTGCAGAGTACCTTCGCGAACCAGAACGGTTGCAACCGGACCACGACCTTTATCCAGGAAGGATTCGATCACCGCGCCGCTTGCCATACCTTTACGAACCGCTTTCAGCTCCAGAACTTCAGCCTGAAGCAGGATAGCGTTCAGCAGGTCGTCGATACCGGTACCCGCTTTTGCAGATACAGGGATGAACTGCGCTTCACCGCCCCACTCTTCCGGCATAACGCCGTACTGGGACAGTTCATTCTTCACGCGATCCATATCGGCTTCTGGCTTATCGATTTTGTTGACCGCAACAACCAGAGGCACCTGCGCCGCTTTCGCGTGCTGGATAGCTTCAATGGTCTGTGGCATCACGCCATCGTCGGCAGCAACAACCAGTACAACGATATCCGTTGCCTGAGCACCACGAGCACGCATTGAGGTAAACGCTGCGTGGCCCGGGGTATCCAGGAAGGTGATCATGCCGTTTTCAGTTTCTACGTGGTAAGCACCGATGTGCTGGGTAATACCACCCGCTTCGCCGGAGGCAACCTTAGTAGAACGAATGTAGTCAAGCAGAGAGGTTTTACCGTGGTCAACGTGACCCATGATGGTTACAACCGGTGCACGCGGTTCAGCCGCAGCACCTGTGTCACGGTCGCTCATTACTGCTTCTTCCAGCTCGTTTTCACGACGCAGGATAACTTTGTGGCCCATCTCCTCGGCAACCAGCTGTGCGGTTTCCTGGTCGATGACCTGGTTGATGGTGGCCATTGCGCCCAGCTTCATCATCGCTTTGATGACCTGAGAGCCTTTAACCGCCATCTTGTTAGCCAGTTCGCCAACGGTGATGGTTTCGCCGATCACAACGTCACGGTTGACGGCCTGAGCTGGCTTCTGGAAGCCCTGCTGCAGAGCGGAACCTTTACGCTTACCGCCTTTACCACCGCGAACCGCTGCGCGTGCTTCTTCACGGTCAGCTTTAGATTCAGCGTGTTTGTTACCTTTTTTCGCAGGACGCGCCGCTTTTGTACTGCGAGTACGGCCACGACCACCTTCAACTTCACGGTCGTTATCGTCTTCTGCCTGGCGCGCATGCTGAGAAGTGGTGACGTGATAATCGCTGTTGTCTTCAGTTGGTTCAGCGGTATTCACACCGTTCTTCTCGTTTTCTTCTGCCATGCGACGCGCTTCTTCGGCGACGCGGCGAGCTTCTTCTTCAAGCTTGCGGCGGGCTTCTTCTTCCGCTTTACGCTTCAGCTCGGCAGCTTCATTTTCACGGCGGGCTTTTTCAGCCTGGGCAGTTTTGGTCATTTCGTCGGTCTGTTGATTGCTCACTTTGTCTTTTTCCGCAGCGTCACGCTTCGCTTTTTCACCGGCGTCGCGTTTCGCTTTTTCTGCGGCCTCACGTTCAGCTTTTAATTCTGCTTCACGTTTGGCAGTGGCTTCTGCCTCACGCTGAGCTTGTTCTTCCGCTTCACGCTGTGCCTGCTCTTCCGCAGCAAGGCGTTCTGCCTCTTGCGGATCACGTTTTACAAAGGTGCGCGTCTTGCGGACTTCAATTTGTACCGATTTGCTTTTGCCACCGGTACCAGGGATGTTCAACGTGCTACGCGTTTTGCGCTGCAGCGTTAACTTGTCAGGCGTAGAGCCGTGTTCACGGTTCAGGTGCGCTAACAAGGTTTGTTTTTCTTGCGCGGTCACCGAGTCATCAGCGGCCTTCGGGATCCCTGCATCAGCAAATTGCTGTACCAGGCGGTCCACGGAGGTCTGAATCTCAGCAGCCAGCGATTTTACAGTTACATCAGTCATGCTGTTCCTTCCTGCTACAGTTTATTACGCTTCGTCGCCGAACCAGCAAATATTACGTGCGGCCATGATGAGTTCGCCGGCTTTCTCGTCGGTTAAACCTTCGATATCGGCCAGGTCATCAACGCCTTGCTCAGCGAGATCTTCCAGCGTACAAACACCACGGGCAGCCAGCTTGAACGCAATCGCACGATCAAGACCTTCCAGATTCAGCAGGTCATCAGCCGGCTTCTTATCGCCAAGGCTTTCTTCCTGAGCCAGTGCCAGGGTGGTCAGTGCGTTTTTAGCGCGTTCACGCAGGGCTTCAACGGTTGGTTCATCCAGACCGTCAATTTCCAGCAGCTCTTTCATTGGCACGTAGGCCAGTTCTTCCAGCGTAGAGAAACCTTCTTCAACCAGCACAGTGGCGAAGTCTTCGTCAATGTCCAGGTATTTGGTGAAGGTATCGATCGCCGCGTGGGCTTCAGCCTGATGCTTGGCCTGCAGGTCATCAACGGTCATCACGTTGAGTTCCCAGCCGCTCAGCTGTGACGCCAGACGTACGTTCTGGCCGTTACGGCCAATCGCCTGCGCCAGGTTGCCCGCTTCTACAGCGATATCCATGGTGTGTTTGTCTTCGTCAACCACGATAGACGCCACATCAGCCGGTGCCATTGCGTTGATCACGAACTGTGCCGGGTTGTCGTCCCACAGAACGATATCAATGCGCTCGCCGCCCAGTTCGGTAGAAACCGCCTGAACACGTGCACCACGCATACCGACGCAAGCACCGACCGGGTCGATACGCTTGTCGTTGGTTTTCACCGCAATTTTCGCACGGGAACCCGGATCGCGGGCCGCCGCTTTGATTTCGATAACTTCTTCGCCGATTTCCGGCACTTCAATACGGAACAGTTCAACCAGCATTTCTGGTTTAGAACGGGTCACGAACAGCTGTGCGCCACGCGCTTCAGGGCGTACGGCATACAGCACACCACGGATACGGTCGCCTGGGCGGAAGTTTTCACGCGGCAGCATGTCTTCGCGCAGGATCACGGCTTCTGCGTTCCCCGGCATCCCTTCGGATTTGATCTCCAGAGAGATGTTGTCGCGGTTCACTTTCTTCACCACGCCGGTGATGATTTCGCCTTCCTGATCGCGGAACTGATCGACAACCAGCGCGCGCTCGGCTTCGCGAACTTTCTGCACGATAACCTGCTTCGCGGTCTGGGTGGTGATACGGTCGAAGGTGACAGATTCAATCTGATCTTCAACGTAGTCACCCACGTTCAGACTTTCGTCTTCAAAACGTGCAGCTTCCAGGGTGATCTCTTTAGTCGGCTGGGTCACTTCTTCAACGATTACCCAACGACGGAATGTATCGAAGTCACCGCTTTTACGATCGATTTCTACGCGAACATCGATCTCTTGTTCGTATTTTTTCTTGGTTGCTGTAGCCAGTGCACTTTCCAGCGCTTCGAAAATCTTCTCACGCGGCAGTGATTTCTCGTTGGAGACGGCTTCAACAACAGCCAAAATTTCTTTGTTCATCGCGGGCTTTTCACCTCAATCCAGACTGTTAAAAGTGGGGAACCAGGTTCGCCTTCTGGATATTACTCAGCGCGAACACTTCATCTTTGCCTTCGACTGTAACCGTGATCATTTCACCATCAACGGCTTTGATAATTCCCTGCCATTTACGGCGGTTCTGTACGGCCATACGCAGAACGAGAGCCACTTCTTCACCGGTAAAGCGCACATAGTGCTCGGCCGTGAACATCGGGCGATCGAGGCCAGGTGAGGAAACTTCCAGGTTGTACGCAACGGTAATTGGGTCTTCAACGTCAAGAACCGCACTCACCTGGTGGCTAACATCAGCGCAATCATCAACATTGATGCCATCTTCACTATCAATATAGATGCGCAGCGTCGATGTGCGGCCGCGAACGAATTCGATGCCGACCAGTTCGTAGCCCAGTGCTTCGACCGGTGCAGTAATCATCTCTGTTAATTTTTGCTCTAATGTGGACAAGCCCACCCCCAAGACATAAAAAAAGGGCGTAAAGCCCAGTTATTCTGTAGTCAGATAACAAAAAACCCCGATAAATCGGGGCTTTAGATAACTGAACCCTATAGCCACGACTGTGGCCTGGAGCACTCTCCGAAAGAATTTTTTCAAATCCAGCTACGAAGGCTCTAAGTCTTCACAGTATATTTGAAAAAGAACTTTATGGGAAAGTGGTTGCGGGGGCCGGATTTGAACCGACGACCTTCGGGTTATGAGCCCGACGAGCTACCAGGCTGCTCCACCCCGCGCCTGAAACGTGGCAAATTCTACGCGTTTTGGACAGAATTTGCAAATAATGCTGGGATTTGGTACCGAAGACGGGACGTAAAATCGGCGTTCAGTATATTGATAGTTGACCCCACCTGTCAACCCAACATCTGCCAGGGCAATCAAAGGGAAATTTTGACAAAAAACGCACGCGTCTCTTTCGGTCATCGATAAAAGATGATTAAATGAATACTCACTTATTTTGCATAAACATGCATCGAGAGCGAAAGCGGTCTCTTATCAGTCAATCAAGCAGGGTTTTATTATATGACGACGATTCTCAAGCATCTCCCGGTAGGACAACGTATTGGCATCGCTTTTTCTGGCGGCCTGGATACCAGCGCTGCACTGCTGTGGATGCGCCAGAAGGGAGCGGTTCCTTATGCATATACAGCGAACCTGGGTCAGCCGGACGAGGAAGATTATGACGCGATCCCTCGTCGTGCCATGGAATATGGCGCAGAGAACGCACGTCTGATTGACTGCCGTAAGCAGTTGGTTGCAGAAGGTATCGCCGCTATCCAGTGCGGTGCATTCCATAACACGACCGGCGGCCTGACCTATTTCAACACCACCCCGCTGGGCCGGGCAGTCACCGGCACCATGCTGGTCGCCGCCATGAAAGAAGATGGCGTGAACATCTGGGGTGACGGTAGTACCTATAAAGGCAACGATATTGAACGCTTCTATCGTTATGGCCTGCTGACCAACGCCGAGCTGCAGATTTACAAACCGTGGCTGGATACCGACTTCATCGACGAGCTGGGCGGCCGTCATGAAATGTCCGAGTTTATGATTGCCTGCGGTTTTGACTACAAGATGTCCGTTGAAAAAGCCTATTCAACCGACTCCAACATGCTGGGCGCAACGCACGAAGCGAAAGATCTGGAATTTCTGAACTCCAGCGTAAAAATTGTTAACCCGATCATGGGCGTGAAGTTCTGGGACGAGAGCGTGAAGATCCCGGCAGAAGAAGTGACCGTGCGTTTCGAACGCGGTCATCCGGTTGCCCTGAACGGCAAAACCTTCTCTGACGATGTTGAGCTGATGCTTGAAGCAAACCGCATCGGCGGTCGTCACGGTCTGGGTATGAGCGATCAGATTGAAAACCGTATCATCGAAGCGAAAAGCCGTGGCATTTACGAAGCTCCGGGGATGGCGCTGCTGCACATCGCTTATGAGCGTCTGCTGACCGGCATTCACAACGAAGACACCATTGAACAGTATCACTCTCACGGTCGTCAGCTGGGCAAACTGCTGTATCAGGGCCGCTGGTTCGATCCGCAGGCGCTGATGCTGCGTGATGCCCTGCAGCGCTGGGTGGCCAGCGCGATTACCGGCGAAGTGACGCTGGAACTGCGTCGCGGTAACGATTACTCCATCCTGAATACCGTGTCTGACAACCTGACCTATAAAGCAGAGCGTCTTACCATGGAGAAAGGTGATTCTGTATTCTCCCCGGACGATCGTATTGGTCAGCTGACCATGCGTAACCTGGACATCACCGATACCCGTGAGAAGCTGTTCAACTACGTTGAGAACGGACTGCTCTCTGCAAGCTCGGGTAACGGGCTGCCGCAGGTTGAGAACCTGGAACACAGCGATAAGAAGTAACGCTCACCAGAAATACAGAAGGCGCCTGATGGCGCCTTTTTTATTGGGGCTTGCACAGATCCGGTAAGCGCGCCAGCACCAGGCGAACGAGTACCAGACACGATCTACAGACGAAAAAAAAGACGTCTTGCGACGTCTTTCTTCTGGAATATTGGTACCGAGGATGGGACTCGAACCCACAAGCCCGTTAGGGCACTACCACCTCAAGGTAGCGTGTCTACCAATTCCACCACCTCGGTACGGAATACTTTTACTGCGGGATATCGCTGGTCGGCTTAGCCGGTGCAGCTGGCTGAGTCTGCTCAGTTTTCGCTGGCGCGCTCAGGTTTTCCCACTCGCTTCCTTTACTGGTCTTGTTGCTGTTGATATTGCCCAGCACCAGACTGATGATGAAGAACAGCGTAGCCAGAATCGCCGTCGTGCGGGTCATGAAGTTCGCAGAACCACTTGAACCGAACAGCGTACCGGAAGCGCCTGCTCCGAAGGAGGCTCCCATATCAGCGCCTTTACCTTGCTGCAGCATAATCAGCGCTACGAGAGCGATGGCTACAATAAGGAAAATAACTAAAAGAGCTTCGTACATAATCAACCTGTTCCTTGCGGATTTGCCGCATACCAATGCTTCGACCAATTAGCAGGATTTTGTTTCCCACTGAAGCGGGTGTGAATACTAACCAAAGCGAATCACCTTCGCAAGGGCATTTTCGACGCATTGTATCAACTGCGGAAAAAAACAGCAAAAAGCCATTTATTGCTTAAAACGAAGGCGGCAAACGCCGCCTTTTTAAACACTTATTCTGAAAAATTATGCAGCTTTAACGGCGTCCGCAATGCGGTGAGCAAATTCAGTCACCTGCGCTTCGTCTTCACCTTCCACCATCACGCGGATCAGCGGTTCAGTACCGGACTTACGCAGCAGGACACGACCACGGTTACCGAGGGCAGCCTCAACGTCTGCCATCACTGCTTTGACGTTATCATTTTCCAGCGGATCGCCTTTACCCGCGGTGAAACGCACGTTCACCAGGATCTGCGGGAACATTTTCATACCGCTGCAAAGATCGTGCAGGCTCATATGGTTACGCGCCATCGCGGCAACAACCTGAAGCGCCGCCACAATGCCGTCGCCGGTGGTGGTTTTGTCGAGCAGGATCACGTGACCGGAGTTTTCCGCGCCGATACGCCAGCCTTTCTCCTGGAGTTTTTCCAGCACGTAGCGGTCACCCACTTTCGCGCGCACGAACGGGATCCCCAGCTGCTTCAGCGCCAGCTCCAGGCCCATGTTGCTCATCAGCGTGCCAACCGCACCGCCGCGCAGCTGACCCTGACGCAGGCCTTCACGGGCAATAATGTAGAGGATCTGATCGCCATCGACCTTGTTGCCTTCATGGTCAACCATGATCACGCGGTCGCCGTCGCCGTCCAGGGCAATACCCAGATCGGCTTTTTCGGCCAGCACGCGCGCCTGCAGGGCACGAACGTCGGTTGCCCCGACTTCTTCGTTAATGTTCAGGCCATCCGGCTCGCAGCCGATGGTAATCACTTTTGCGCCCAGCTCGCGGAAAACATTCGGCGCAATGTGATAAGTCGCACCGTTTGCACAGTCCACAACAATTTTAAGGTCGGCCAGGCTCAGTTCGTTCGGGAAGGTGCCTTTGCAAAACTCGATGTAGCGACCCGCAGCATCGACAATGCGATTGGCTTTACCCAGCTCAGCCGAGTCAACGCAGGTGATCTCTTTTTCCATTTCCGCTTCAATCGCCTCTTCCACATCATCCGGCAGCTTGGTGCCGTCGATGGAGAAGAATTTGATACCGTTGTCGTAGAACGGGTTATGAGAAGCCGAAATAACGATACCGGCCTCGGCACGGAAGGCGCGGGTCAGATACGCAACAGCAGGGGTAGGCATTGGCCCCGTAAAGGAAGCTGAAAGCCCCGCCGCTGCCAGCCCGGCTTCCAGCGCAGACTCCAGCATATAGCCTGAAATACGGGTGTCTTTACCAATAATGATTTTACGGGAGCCATGACGCGCCAGTACTTTACCTGCTGCCCAGCCCAGTTTCAGGACAAAATCAGGTGTGATTGGCGCGTCGCCTACGCGCCCGCGGATGCCATCGGTGCCAAAATATTTACGATTACTCATAGCGTTTATTTCCCTTCGCTGCCAGTGTGGCTTCCACCACGCGCATGGCCTCTACTGTTTCTTTTACGTCATGGACACGAATTATATGCGCGCCCTGCATTGCGGCTATCACCGCGCAGGCCAGACTGCCGCTCAGGCGTTCGCCCGGCCCGACATTCAACAACTGCCCAATCATCGATTTTCTCGACATCCCTACCAGCAGCGGCAGGCCGAACTGATGAAACTCTGACAGGCGCGCAAGCAACGCGTAATTGTGAGAGAGATTTTTACCGAAACCGAAGCCCGGGTCGAGTAGCAATTTCTCTTTTGCGATACCCGCACGCTCACAGCGTGCGATGTGTTCAGTAAAGAAGCGGCTGACGTCGGCAAACACATCTTCATATTTTGGCGCTTCCTGCATCGTCTTAGGCTGTCCCTGCATATGCATCAGACACACCGGCAGCCCGGTTTCCGCAGCGGCTTCTAGAGCGCCAGGCTCGGTCAGCGAACGAATATCATTGATAATGTGAGCGCCTACTCTCGCAACTTCGCGGATTACCTCAGGCTTGGAGGTATCTACCGAGATCCACACTTCGAAGCGCTGAGCGATAGCTTCTACCACCGGCACCACGCGCGCCAGCTCCTCTTCCACCGAAACATCCGCCGCGCCAGGACGCGTTGATTCACCGCCAACGTCAATGATGGTGGCCCCCGCGTTGATCATCAAATTTGCGTGCTTAACCGCGTCGATGAGCGAGTTGTGCGTGCCGCCGTCAGAGAAGGAATCAGGCGTGACGTTCAGGATCCCCATCACATGGGGATGAGAAAGGTCGAGATGCGAGTCCTGGGCGAATAGTTTCATGACGAAATCCCTGGTATAGATATGGTTTAACAGATAAGAAAAACCCCGGAGCAAGCTCCAGGGTTTGAGGTACAGACACACGCTTCAACAGTCGTGCTTACTTGTCGCCCAACTGCTCTGACATGGTGTTACCCGGGTTCGGCGTACGCGGTTCATCGACCGGACGCGGCGCACGCGGGGTGCCATTGTTGTCAGAATTGTTGGAAGCACCTGGGTCTTCCCAGCCTGCTGGCGGACGCACTTCGCGGCGAGCCATCAGGTCGTCAATCTGCGGTGCATCGATGGTCTCATATTTCATGAGCGCATCTTTCATCGAGTGCAGGATGTCCATATTGTCGTTCAGGATCTGACGAGCGCGAGCGTAGTTACGTTCAATCAGCGCTTTCACTTCCTGGTCGATGATACGAGCCGTCTCATCGGACATATGCTTCGCTTTCGCCACAGAACGGCCCAGGAATACTTCACCCTCTTCCTCTGCATACAGCAGCGGACCGAGTTTGTCGGAGAAGCCCCACTGCGTCACCATGTTACGCGCCAGGTTCGTCGCCACCTTAATGTCGTTCGACGCACCGGTGGAAACATGTTCCGCACCGTAGATAATCTCTTCTGCCAGACGACCGCCGTACAGGGTTGAAATCTGGCTTTCCAGCTTCTGACGGCTGGCGCTGATCGCGTCGCCTTCAGGCAGGAAGAAGGTCACACCCAGCGCACGACCACGTGGAATAATCGTTACCTTGTGTACCGGATCGTGTTCCGGCACCAGGCGGCCGATAATGGCGTGGCCTGCTTCGTGGTATGCCGTGGACTCTTTCTGCGCTTCCGTCATCACCATGGAGCGACGTTCCGCACCCATCATGATTTTGTCTTTCGCTTTCTCGAATTCCACCATTGATACCACACGCTTGTTGCCGCGAGCGGCGAACAGTGCGGCTTCGTTGACCAGGTTAGCCAGATCGGCACCGGAGAAGCCCGGCGTACCACGCGCAATGATTGCCGCGTCGATGTCTGGCGCCAGCGGTACGCGACGCATGTGCACTTTCAGAATCTGTTCACGACCACGAACGTCCGGCAGACCGACCACAACCTGACGGTCGAAACGGCCTGGACGCAGCAGCGCAGGGTCGAGTACGTCCGGACGGTTAGTTGCCGCGATAACGATAATACCTTCGTTACCTTCGAAGCCGTCCATCTCAACCAGCATCTGGTTCAGGGTCTGCTCACGTTCATCGTGACCACCGCCCAGGCCTGCGCCACGCTGGCGGCCAACGGCGTCGATTTCATCGATAAAGATGATGCACGGCGCTGCCTTCTTGGCCTGTTCGAACATGTCACGCACACGAGATGCACCGACACCGACAAACATTTCAACGAAGTCAGAACCTGAAATAGTAAAGAACGGCACCTTCGCTTCACCCGCGATGGCTTTCGCCAGCAGGGTTTTACCGGTACCCGGAGGGCCAACCATCAGCACGCCTTTCGGGATCTTACCGCCCAGCTTCTGGAAACGGCTCGGCTCGCGCAGGTATTCAACCAGCTCACCCACCTCTTCTTTTGCTTCGTCACAGCCTGCAACGTCAGCAAAGGTGGTCTTGATCTGATCTTCCGTCAGCATACGCGCCTTGCTCTTACCGAACGACATGGCACCTTTGCCACCGCCGCCCTGCATCTGGCGCATAAAGAAGATCCAGACGCCGATAAGAAGCAGCATCGGGAACCAGGAAATGAAGATAGAAGCCAACAGGCTTGGTTCTTCTGGCGGCTCGCCTACCACTTTGACGTTTTTGGTCAGAAGGTTATCAAGCAGCTTAGGATCGTTCACCGGGATGTAAGTCGTGTAACGGTTACTATCTTTCTTGGTAACGTTGATCTCACGTCCGTTGATACGCGCTTCGCGAACCTGGTCCTGATTGACCTCCTGCAGGAAGGTAGAATAATCCACCTTGCGGCCATTCGACTCGCTGGGCCCAAAGCTCTGGAATACTGACATCAGCACAACGGCAATGACCAGCCAGAGTATTAGGTTTTTCGCCATGTCACTCAAGGGATTAACCTCATATTACAACTGTGTTAAAAACAGCGTCAGGATACTCTATATCCAGTTTCATTCAAACTTTCGCCTGAAATCTACCGGTTATCATTTTCGCCCGGTCGCTACAATATACACTTCTCGGGAACGGGCCCGGGAAGAGTCCGGCTTACGAACTTTGACCTTCGCAAACAGGGAGCGAATTTCCTTAAGATACTCCTCGAAACCTTCGCCCTGAAACACCTTCACAACAAAACTACCACCAGGCGCTAGTACATCACGACACATTTCTAACGCTAGCTCCACCAGATACATGGCGCGGGGGATATCCACCGCCGGTGTTCCGCACATATTTGGTGCCATATCCGACATGACAACCTGGACCTTACTGTCACCTACACGATCAAGTAACGCTTTAAGCACTAATTCATCACGAAAGTCGCCCTGAAGGAAGTCGACACCGACAATGGGATCCATTGGTAAAAGATCGCATGCGATGATTCGGCCCGTTCCGCCGATCTGCGTTACCGCATACTGGGACCATCCGCCAGGTGCCGCACCGAGGTCGACCACGGTCATTCCCGGTTTAAAAAGTTTGTCACTTTGCTGTATTTCATCAAGTTTAAACCAGGCGCGGGAACGCAACCCTTTTTTCTGCGCCTGTTGAACATATTTATCGCTAAAGTGTTCCTGAAGCCAGCGGCTGGAACTGGCAGAACGCTTTTTACCTGTCATTTAACATTTCCGTCCTGGTTCATCGTTGCTTGCCGGTGACGTAAATTTCTACGCAGCTATTTGGCGATATAAGGGAGATGGCGGTAGAATGAACCGTTTTCAATCCCAACGTAAGCAAAAATATACGATGAATCTGAGTACTAAACAAAAACAGCACCTTAAAGGTCTGGCACATCCGCTCAAGCCTGTAGTGATGCTTGGCAACAATGGTTTGACCGAAGGGGTGCTTGCCGAGATTGAACAAGCGCTGGAACACCACGAGCTGATCAAGGTGAAAATCGCCTCTGAAGACAGAGACACTAAAAACCTGATCGTGGAAGCCATCGTGCGCGAAACCGGCGCCTGTAATGTACAGGTCATCGGTAAAACGCTGGTGCTCTATCGCCCATCTAAAGAGCGTAAAATCTCGCTGCCACGCTAAGGATATCCTGAATCGAACACATTTTGTGTGTGAAACGAGGGATTTCTTTCAGCAGGCGAGCAAAATGCCATGCTCCTTGAGTTGATAAAAGGCCGCTATGCGGCCTTTTTCTTTTCTTTACAATGTATCAACATCTTAGTAGAGAAGCGAATTACAGGTATTCTACCTTAATAATTTCGTATTCCACTTCACCGCCGGGCGTGCGGATGGTGACCACATCGTCCTGTTCTTTGCCAATCAGGCCGCGAGCAATCGGTGAGTTCACTGAAATCAGATTCTGTTTGAAGTCTGCTTCATCATCCCCCACGATGCGATAGGTCTGCTCTTCGTCGTTATCGAGATTCAGGACGCTAACGGTAGAACCAAAGATCACGCGGCCATTGTTTGGCATTTTAGTGATATCGATTACCTGTGCATTGGACAGTTTCGCTTCGATATCCTTAATGCGCCCTTCACAGAAACCCTGCTGCTCACGCGCCGCGTGGTATTCAGCATTTTCTTTCAGGTCGCCATGTTCACGCGCTTCCGCGATAGCGGCGATGATTTCAGGGCGACGTACGGACTTCAGAAAATCCAGCTCTTCGCGCAGTTTTTCGGCACCACGTAAGGTCATCGGAATAGCTTGCATTTGTTATACCTCTTAAACATTCCTGTTGGGAGCAGTGTTCCCTGCTCCAGCCCACCTGAACAGGCCAGAAGCAAAAAGAAAACCGACCCGGGAGCAACGCCCCAGGTCAGCAGCAATTTTTCAATTTGATACGTATTTTACCGCGAAGTTCACTATGGGTCATCGTTTACTTTACGGTGCCATGCACCGTAGTATGACGGTTTGTTTTCGGGTTGTTAGCGCGAGATTATGCGATTTTCCAGTTTTATCATCGGATTGACTACCAGTATAACGTTCACCGTTCAGGCCGCGAATGTTGATGAGTACATTAATCAGCTGCCCGCTGGCGCGAACCTTGCCCTGATGGTGCAGAAGGTTGGCGCGCAGGCTCCCGCAATTGACTATCACAGTCAACAGATGGCGCTGCCTGCCAGTACCCAGAAGGTGATCACCGCCCTCGCCGCCCTGCTCCAGCTCGGGCCTGACTTCCGTTTTACCACCACCCTTGAAACCAAAGGTAACGTCGAGGGCGGTGAACTGAAAGGCGATCTTATCGCCCGTTTTGGTGGCGATCCCACCTTTAAGCGCCAGGATGTCCGCAACATGGTGGCGGCGCTGAAAAAATCCGGCGTGACAAAAATCGATGGCAACGTGCTGATCGACACCTCTATTTTCGCCAGCCACGATAAAGCGCCGGGCTGGCCGTGGAACGACATGACGCAGTGCTTTAGCGCCCCGCCAGCCGCCGCGATCGTCGACCGTAACTGCTTCTCCGTCTCGCTTTACAGTGCGCCAAAACCGAACGATTTAGCCTTCATCCGCGTTGCGTCCTACTATCCGGTCACGATGTTCAGCCAGGTTCGTACGCTGGCGAAAGGCTCACCGGAGGCACAGTATTGCGAGCTGGACGTGGTACCGGGCGATCTTAACCGCTATACGCTAACGGGATGCCTTTCCCAGCGCGCTGACCCCCTGCCGCTGGCCTTCGCCATTCAGGACGGCGCAGGGTATGCCGGCGCGATTTTCAAAGACGAACTCAAGCAGGCGGGCATAACCTACACCGGAACGCTGCTGCGCCAGACGCAGGTGAACGAGCCAGGTACGGTGATCGCCAGCAAGCAGTCCGCGCCACTGCATGATTTGCTTAAGATTATGCTGAAAAAGTCGGATAACATGATTGCCGACACGGTGTTCCGCATGATTGGGCACGCACGCTTTGGCGTGCCGGGTACCTGGCGTGCCGGTTCTGATGCCGTGCGCCAGATCCTGCGCCAGCAGGCGGGTATCGATCTGGGCAATACGATCGCCGTCGATGGGTCCGGCTTATCGCGCCATAACCTGATTTCTCCGGCCACCATGATGCAGGTGCTGCAGTACATTGCGCAGCACGACGCTGAGCTAAACTTTATTACGATGCTGCCGCTTGCGGGGCACGATGGCTCCCTTCAGTATCGCGCGGGGCTTCACGCCGCGGGCGTGGATGGCAAAGTGTCAGCCAAAACCGGCTCCCTGCAAGGGGTTTACAACCTTGCTGGTTTTATCACGACAGCCAGCGGGCAACGCATGGCATTTGTGCAGTATCTTTCCGGCTATGCCGTCGAACCGACCGACCAGCGCAATCGTCGTATTCCACTGGTACGCTTCGAAAGCAGGCTCTATAAGGATATCTACCAGAATAACTAGCGATGAAACTACTTATAGTTGAAGACGATCTGTTATTGCAGGAAGGGTTAGCGCTGGCGCTGGGGAACGAAGGCTACGCCCTGGATTGTGCCGCCACGGCTGCTGAAGCGGATGCCCTGATCCAGAGCGGCGAATACAGCCTGGTGATCCTGGATTTGGGCCTGCCGGATAAAGACGGGGCGACGCTGCTGAGCCAGTGGCGTCGTCGCGGAGTGGATAACCCCGTACTGATCCTCACGGCCCGCGATGCCATAGAGGACAGAATCAACGGGCTGGATTCTGGCGCTGACGATTATCTGGTAAAACCCTTTGCCCTTGCCGAGCTACAGGCCCGCGTGCGGGCGCTGATCCGCCGCTATCAGGGCCACAGTGACAACCTGCTTACGGACGGGGATATTACCCTTAATCTGCAAACCCAGCAGGTGCTGCGCCAGTCCCAGCCGGTGGAAGTGACGCCAAAAGAGTTTGCCCTGCTTACGCGCCTGATCATGCGCAGCGGGCAGACGGTGCACCGTGAAACGCTGCAGCAGGACATTTACTCCTGGCAGGACGATCCGGGATCAAACACGCTTGAAGTCCATATCCATAATCTGCGGCGCAAGCTCGGTAAAGATCGCATTAAAACCGTCCGCGGCGTGGGCTACCGTCTGGAGAGCCAGAAATGAACAGTATGCGCCGGCGGTTGATGGTGTTGCTGGCGGTTATTCTGTTATTTTTCCAGTTGATTAGCGTGATCTGGCTGTGGCATGAGAGCCGCGAGCAAATCGGTTTTCTGGTGAACGAAACGTTGTCCGCGAAATCGCGCAACAACCATGTCGAAAAAGAGATCCGTGAAGCCATTGCCTCCCTGCTGGTTCCTTCTCTGGTGATGGTCGGTTTTACCCTCTTCTTCTCATTCTGGGCGGTAACCTGGATCACCCGCCCCCTCAATAAGCTGCGGGTCAGCCTTGCGAACCGCTCGGCGGATAACCTCACTCCCCTGCCGATGTATTCCGACATGGAAGAGATTGGCGCGGTGACGACCTCGCTGAATCAGCTTCTCGCCCGGCTGGATCATACTATTCAACAGGAGCGCCTGTTTACCGCCGACGCGGCGCACGAGCTGCGAACGCCGCTTGCGGGTATCAGGCTCCATCTTGAACTGATGGCTCAGTCCGGATCGCCGCAGGCCGCCCCGCTGGTAAGCCGCATCGATCAGCTTATGCATACGGTGGAACAGCTGCTGATGCTGGCGCGTGCCGGACAGGCGATGGCAAGCGGTCACTACGAAACCGTTAACTGGACGGAGACGATCATTGCACCGCTCGGCCTGGAGCATGAAGCCAGAGAGCATACGGTGATATGGCCTGCTTACAGCCCGCTGACGGTACAGGGCGATGCCGTCCTGCTGCGTCTGATGTTAAGGAATCTGCTGGAGAACGCCGCCCGTTACAGCCCGGCAGGGACGACGATTGAAGTGACGTTAGCAGAGACGGAGGACGGTACCCGGGTCAGCGTTATAGACCAGGGTCCGGGTATTGACGATGCGCACCGACAGTCGATCACCGAACCTTTCCGACGCCTCGATCAGCGCTACGGTGGTAGCGGCCTTGGGCTGAGCATCGTACAGCGCATCGTGCAGCTCCATCATGGTCGTTTAACGCTGGAGAACGGCACCGAGGGCGGCCTAATCGCCAGCTGCTGGCTACCCGCGAAGATAGGATAAAAAAAAGCCCCGTTAAGGGGCTTTATGCGGGATTTAGTGCTTGTAGATGAACTCGACGCCTTCTTCGTCGTCTTCATCCCAGTCGTCGTCCCAGTCTTCATCATCTTCTTCCGCTTCCAGCTCTTCGAGCTGCTGGCGGTGGTAGTCATCCCACATGAATTCGACTTTTTCCGGCTGTTTCGCTTCTTCCGCCTGAACCACCGGGTTTTCGATGATAAAGGTCATCACATCCCAGCAGAGATCCTTCACGCCAACCTGGCTCGCGGCAGAGATCAGATAGTACTTATCTTCCCAGCCCATCGCTTCAGCGATCGCTTTAGCTTTCGCTTCGGCTTCCGCTTTGTCCATCAGGTCGATCTTGTTGAAGACCAGCCAGCGTGGTTTATCCGCCAGCTTCTCACTGTATTTTTCCAGCTCGCCGATGATGATCCGGGCGTTTTCAACCGGATCGGAGCCGTCGATTGGATCGATATCAATGAGGTGCAGCAGGACGCGGCAGCGCTCAAGGTGCTTCAGGAAGCGAATACCCAGGCCAGCGCCTTCTGCTGCGCCTTCAATCAGACCCGGGATGTCAGCCACCACGAAGCTCTTCTCGTTATCCATACGGACAACGCCGAGGCTCGGCACCAGCGTCGTAAACGGATAGTCCGCCACTTTTGGTTTCGCAGCAGAGACAGCGCGGATAAACGTCGACTTACCGGCATTTGGCATACCCAGCATGCCCACGTCTGCCAGCAGCATCAGTTCCAGCTGCAGATCGCGCTTATCGCCCGGGGTACCCATTGTCTTTTGACGCGGGGTACGGTTAACGGAGGATTTGAAACGGCTGTTGCCCAGACCGTGCCAGCCGCCTTTCGCCACCATCAGGCGTTGACCGTGTTTGGTCATATCACCCATGGTTTCGCCCGTGCCCTGGTCGATCACACGCGTACCCACCGGCACTTTGATCGTCACGTCTTTACCGCGTTTACCGGTACAGTCGCGACTCTGGCCGTTCTGGCCACGCTC
Organism: Enterobacter cloacae complex sp. 2022EL-00788; assembly: GCF_026627565.1. NCBI lineage: Bacteria > Pseudomonadati > Pseudomonadota > Gammaproteobacteria > Enterobacterales > Enterobacteriaceae > Enterobacter > Enterobacter cloacae complex sp. 2022EL-00788. The sequence goes on from NZ_JAPNMC010000004.1 coordinate 306,494, forward strand.
GGCGCGGAAAGATTTTTCGAAACGGTAGTCGATCAGCGTGTTGAGGTTCTCATCCGCCTCCAGCCACACGTCACCACCGTCTCCGCCGTCACCGCCGTCAGGGCCGCCACGAGGAATATATTTTTCACGGCGGAAGCTTACACAACCGTTACCGCCATCACCTGCCACGACCAGAATCGTCGCTTCATCAACAAACTTCATTTTACTCTCCGTAACTCATTCGCCTGAGCGGGGACCGCTTCATTTTTGCGCCAACGTCCCCAGAGACGATGACCAATGGCGGAATACATCGCGCCCGCAACCACGACAAACGCACCGAGATAGCCCAACAGGTTGAGCATCGGCTTGACGAAGACATCGGGCCAGGCCATTGATAACAAATCTGAAAATAACAGCGTAAACAGCGGGGTAAGCGTGATTAAGGCGCTCACCTGTGCTGCCTGCCAGCGCGCCATTGCTTCGGCCAGCGCGCCATAACCGACCAGCGTGTTAAGCCCACAAAAAATGAGACACGCCAGCTGCCAGTCGCTGAGCTGGGCGATAACACCCGGCTTCGCTAACGGCAATAATGCAAGTGTACACAAAGTGTACAGCAAAAAGAGGATCTGCTGTGAGGCAAGACGGCGCAATAACACCTTTTGCGCGACGCCATAACTCACCCAGACCGTTGCTGCACCCACCCCAAAAATCACACCCCAGGTGTAATCCGTCAGGCGGGTGAATATCTCGATCAGGCTGGTGTTAAAGAACATCACCAGACCGCAAAGCAGCATGCTTGCCCCGATAATCTGCGTCCCGCGCATCTTCTCCTTGAGGATGAATACGCTGGCGACCATCATGCCGACCGGTGAAAGCTGACCAATCACCTGTGACGCCGTGGGGCTAAGATATTGCAGGGAAGAGCTGAACAGGATGAAGTTACCGAACAGACCGCCCGTCGCGATAGCCAGTAACACCAGCCAGCGCGGCTTTCGGAAGATGCGCAGCGGTGGCAGCTTACCTTTGACAGCCAGAATGGCGCCCAGGCCGATGCTTGCCATCAGGAAGCGATAAAACACCACCGTAGGCGGCTCCATCACTTCCAGTACCTGCTTCATTGCAATTGGCAGCGCACCCCAGCACATTGCGGTGGTGAGCGCCAAAAGAATACCAATGCCGGCCTGCTGCTTCATGCCCGTTTTCCCTACAGAAAATTTTCCGGGTTTCCAATGTAAAAAGCCCCGCAACACGTTGCGGGGCTTTAATCCGTTACCGGACCGAGAAAACCTTACTCAGCAACGATGCTGATGTATTTACGGTTGTTCGGGCCTTTAACTTCAAATTTCACTTTACCGTCTGCTTTAGCAAACAGAGTGTGGTCACGACCGCAACCTACGTTAGTACCCGCGTGGAACTTGGTGCCACGCTGACGAACGATGATGCTACCCGCCAGAACGGATTCGCCACCGAAACGCTTAACGCCCAGGCGTTTAGCTTCTGAATCGCGACCGTTACGTGTGGAGCCGCCAGCCTTTTTATGTGCCATTTAAATCTCTCCTCAGGTCTTAGGCGCTGATGCCAGTAATTTTCACATCAGTGAACCACTGACGGTGGCCCTGCTGCTTACGATAGTGTTTACGACGACGAAACTTAACGATTTTAACTTTCTCGCCACGACCGTGAGCAACAACTTCAGCTTTGATAACGCCGCCATCAACGAAAGGAACGCCGATTTTGACTTCTTCACCGTTTGCGATCATCAGAACTTCAGCGAACTCAACAGATTCGCCAGTTGCGATGTCCAGCTTTTCCAGGCGAACGGTCTGACCTTCGCTTACTCGGTGTTGTTTACCACCACTTTGGAAAACCGCGTACATATAAACTCCGCTTCCGCGCACATCCTCGTATGATTCAGAGTGCGCTATAAATATTCACAATAGGGCGCGAATATTACGCAAAACGCGAGCCTTTGACAAGTGCTAGCATCAATACATGAAGAAAAAAAACACAACACGTACGGTAACGTTTATCTGCGCCGTTTTTTCAGTACAATCAGCAATACTATTTATAAACCGAAACCCTTTGTGAACCCATATCGTGTGGGATAAACAGGATAAAAAGCCCGGCTTTTGCGATGAATTTAGAAAAAATCAATGAGTTAACCGCGCAAGATATGGCGGGTGTAAATGCAGCAATCCTGGAGCAACTCAACTCTGACGTTCAGCTGATCAATCAGTTGGGCTATTACATCGTCAGCGGCGGCGGCAAACGCATTCGTCCGATGATTGCCATTCTGGCCGCTCGCGCGGTTGGCTATCAGGGAAATGCTCACGTCACGATCGCAGCGCTGATCGAATTTATCCACACCGCCACCCTGCTTCACGACGATGTTGTGGATGAGTCGGATATGCGCCGCGGTAAAGCCACCGCCAACGCGGCGTTTGGCAATGCGGCAAGCGTCCTGGTGGGGGATTTTATCTATACCCGCGCCTTCCAGATGATGACCAGCCTGGGCTCGCTGAAGGTGCTGGAAGTGATGTCAGAGGCTGTCAACGTTATTGCTGAGGGTGAAGTCCTGCAGCTGATGAACGTCAACGACCCGGACATCACCGAAGAAAACTACATGCGCGTGATTTACAGCAAAACCGCGCGCCTGTTTGAAGCGGCCGCGCAGTGCTCTGGCATTCTGGCAGGCTGTAGCGAAGCGGAGGAAAAAGGCCTTCAGGACTACGGCCGTTACCTCGGCACGGCGTTCCAGCTGATCGATGATCTGCTGGACTACAGCGCAGACGGCGAAACGCTCGGCAAAAACGTCGGTGATGACCTGAACGAAGGCAAACCAACGCTGCCGCTGCTCCACGCCATGCGCAATGGCACGCCGGAACAGGCGCAGATGATCCGTGAAGCAATCGAGCAGGGAAATGGTCGCCATCTTCTGGAACCAGTACTGGAAACAATGGCAATCTGCGGCTCGCTGGAATGGACGCGTCAGCGTGCTGAAGAAGAAGCGGATAAAGCCATCGCCGCGATTCAGGTGATCCCTGACAGCCCGTGGCGTGATGCGCTTATAGGCCTTGCTCACATCGCCGTTCAGCGCGATCGTTAATTCCTCCCTCCTCTCCCTGCGCCCCGCAGGGAGATTTTAGTATGCTCCAGTAAATTCCATATTCGTGTAAATTCATCCGGTTACAGGCCGCATGCATAAAGCCGTGCCTTATTCTGAATATTGCTTCTCGTAACATGAACTTTTTAAATCGCATGTTCGAAGTGGGTATAGTAATGCTGTCTTTTCACACGAAAAGGCGTGGACGATAACGAACACAAGGACAGCATTATGGATACAAAATTCATCGACTGGCATTCTGCTGACATTATTGCGGCGCTGCGTAAAAAAGGGACATCGCTGGCTGCCGAATCACGTCGTAATGGGTTGAGCTCGTCGACGCTGGCAAACGCGCTGACCCGCCCATGGCCAAAGGGGGAGCTGATTATCGCAACGGCGCTGGAAACGCATCCGTGGATAATCTGGCCGTCACGCTACCACGATCCCGTTACCCATGAATTTATCGACAGAACGCGCATGATGCGCCAGAGCAAAGTGAAGAAAGCACATCAGGACTGATGCACCCGGACTGACAGGAACAGCAATCCCCCGGCCTGGTCTGGCAGGGGGATGCCGGAAAGATTACTCGCCCTTCACACGCTCGATATTTGCACCCAGCGCGCGCAGTTTGTCTTCGATACGCTCGTAACCACGATCGATGTGGTAGATACGATCGACAACGGTAGTGCCTTCCGCAATGCAGCCTGCCAGTACCAGACTCGCAGACGCGCGCAGATCGGTCGCCATGACCTGCGCACCGGACAGTTTTTCAACGCCGTGACAGATTACCGTGTTGCTTTCGATTTCAGCATGCGCACCCATACGGATCAGTTCCGGTACGTGCATGAAACGGTTTTCGAAGATGGTTTCCGTGATAAAGCCCGTGCCTTCAGCCACCAGGTTCAGCAGGGTAAACTGCGCCTGCATGTCCGTCGGGAATGCCGGGTGTGGCGCAGTGCGCACATTAACGGCTTTAGGACGCTGGCCATGCATGTCCAGGCTGATCCAGTCTTCACCGATTTCAATATCCGCACCCGCATCGCGCAGCTTCGCCAGCACCGCATCCAGGGTATCAGGCTGTGCATTGCGGCAGACAATTTTACCGCCAGAAATAGCCGCGGCCACCAGGAAGGTACCGGTTTCGATACGGTCTGGCAGTACGCGATACACGCCGCCACCCAGACGCTCAACGCCTTCGATGGTAATGCGGTCAGTACCCTGTCCGCTAATTTTCGCACCCAGCGCCACCAGGAAGTTCGCGGTATCAACGATTTCCGGCTCGCGAGCGGCGTTTTCGATGATGGTGGTACCTTCCGCCAGCGTAGCAGCCGACATGATGGTGACCGTTGCGCCCACGCTCACCTTGTCCATGACAATGTGCGCGCCTTTCAGACGGCCATTCACGGACGCCTTAACGTAACCCTCTTCCAGCTTGATCTCTGCGCCCAGCTTTTCCAGGCCGAAGATGTGCAGATCGACCGGACGCGCGCCGATGGCACAACCGCCCGGCAGAGAAACCTGTCCCTGACCGAAACGTGCCACCAGCGGGCCAAGCGCCCAGATGGATGCGCGCATGGTTTTCACCAGCTCATACGGTGCTGAGAAGTTGTTCACGTTGCTGGCATCGATCCAGACGGAACCGTTACGCTCCACTTTGGTGCCCAACTGGCCGAGCAACTTCATGGTCGTGTCGATATCTTTCAGCTTCGGTACGTTCTGGATCTCTACCGGCTCTTCTGCGAGCAGCGCAGCGAAAAGAATGGGCAGCGCGGCGTTTTTAGCGCCAGAAATTGTGACTTCGCCCTGGAGACGCGTTGGCCCCTGTACACGAAATTTATCCATCGTTTGCTCTCTTATAAATTCAACCGTGCTGCGGGCGTTTCGCCCTCAGCTCAAAAACCGTTTAGTTTGCGATCGCGGGCCCACTCCTGTGGGGTGAACGCTTTAATCGACAGGGCGTGGATGCGGTTATCCGCAATATATTCCATCAGCGGCGCGTACACAGCCTGCTGTTTCTTCACGCGACTCATTCCGTCGAACATCTCACCCACAGCAATAACCTGGAAGTGACTGCCATCGCCGGAGACGTGGGCTTCCTGAAGGGAGAGTGCATTCATCAGCACAGTCTGGATTTCATTATTTTCCATGGGGTCTACATCATCTGATAGTGAAAACAAGCCCAACATCTTAGAGCAAAGTGACGCGGTCTTAAACAAGCAAAAAGCCCCGACGAGTAAACTGACGGGGCTTTCGGAAGTAACGTACTGAAAAAGTTAGCGAGGTAATACGTCCTCAGGCAAATTGTAAAGCTTTGCAAGGGTAACGACGTTATCGCTTACCCCCGCCAGGGTAACGTTGCTCCCCTGCTTCTTACCCGTGGCAACCAGGTGCGCCAGCAGGGCAATCCCGGCGGTATCCACCCGCGTTACGCCATGTAAGTCAATCCGCGTCACGCCCTGCATCGCGTTATGGCGAGCCTCCCACAGCGGGTTAAGCAGATCCTGATCCAGCTCCCCCATCAGCGCCAGCGTCTCGCCGTCGCGCGCCCAGCTAAGTTGCTGCGACATTACTTCTTCTCGTCCAGCGTAATTTTCTGACGAGAGATAGACTGAAGCTGTGCAGTCAGGCCATCAATGCCTTTGGTGCGCAGCAGATCGCTCCACTCGTTCTGTTTAGTGGTGATCATGCTGACGCCTTCGGCGATCATGTCGTACGCCTGCCAGTTTCCGGTCTGGCTGTTCTTACGCCACTGGAAGTCCAGACGAACCGGTGGGCGACCGTTTGGATCGACGATCGTCACGCGGATAGGAATGATGGTGGCATCGCCCAGCGGCTGTTCAGGGGCAATCTGATAGGTCTGGCCGTGGTACATCGCCAGCGCCTGGCCGTAAGCCTGCTTCAGGTATTCACGGAACGCGGCAAAGTAAGCCTCACGCTGCGCCGGGGTCGCATCTTTGTAGTAACGGCCCAGCACCAGCGCGCCGGCATATTTGATCTGCACGTACGGCAGCAGCTCCTGGTCTACCACATCGCGCAGATAGTCAGGGTTAGAGCGGATTTTAGGCTGTTCATTTTTAAGACGGTCGAAGGTTTTCTTCGCGGCCTCATTCATCAGCTTGTACGGATTGCTCTGATCCGCAGCGTGCGCCGCGGTAAGAGGGGCAATAACCAGCATGGCAACCATTAACAGTCGTTTAAACATGGACTTCTCCTGAAATTAATTCGTCGCGCCTGGCGTCGGTTCGACGTTGGTGTGGTCTTCACTCTGCGCAGGGGCATCGTCAGACTTTTTATCATCCCCTTTACTGTTGTAAAGGAACTGACCAATCATATCTTCCAGCACCATCGCTGACTTGGTATCCTGGATTACGCTACCGTCTTTAAGGATAGTCGTTCCCAGCTCAGGATCTTCAAAACCAACGTTAAGGGCCAGGTATTGCTCCCCCAGCAGGCCGGAAGTGCGGATGGAAAGCGAGCTGGTGTCCGGAATGTGGTTGTAGCGCTCTTCAATATCCATCGCGACGCGCGGCAGATAGGTTTTCTCATCCAGCGTAATGTCTGAGACCCGGCCGATAACGACGCCACCAATACGAACCGGTGAGCGCGCCTTCAGGCCGCCGATGTTATCGAAGGTCGCGTAGATGCGGTACGTCGGCTCGGTGCGGACAGAGGTAATGTCCGCCGCACGCAGGCAGATAAACAGCGCGGCCAGCAGCGCCAGAAGCAGAAACACGCCGACCCAAATTTCATTTTTTCTCGTTTGCATGAACTCAATTCCCAAACATCAGTGCGGTGAGCACAAAATCCAGACCCAAAACGGCCAGCGACGAATGTACGACAGTACGTGTCGTTGCACGGCTAATGCCCGCCGACGTTGGAATGGCATCATAACCGTTAAACAACGCAATCCAGGTAACCGTCACAGCGAAAACCACGCTCTTGATCAGACAGTTAATCAAGTCCATCCGCAGGTCGATGGCGTCCTGCATGGCAGACCAGAAGAATCCGGCGTCAATCCCTTTCCAGTTAACGCCAACCAGCGCGCCTCCCCAGATACCTACCGCCACAAAGAGGATAGTCAGTAACGGTAAGGAGATTACCCCGGCCCAGAAGCGCGGTGAAATGACCCGGCGCAGCGGATCGACCGCCATCATCTCCATGCTGGAGAGCTGCTCGGTTGCGCGCATCAGGCCGATTTCCGCCGTCAGCGCCGACCCGGCACGTCCGGCGAACAGCAGCGCGGCCACGACCGGCCCAAGCTCACGCAGCAGCGAGAGCGCCACCAGCATGCCAAGGCTGGTTTCCGCGCTGTAGGTAGTCAGCACCAGATACCCCTGCAACCCCAGCACCATGCCGATAAACAGGCCCGACACGATGATGATAAGCATCGACAAAACGCCGACGTTATAAAGCTGCCGCACCAGCAACGGCGCGTGCTTGCGGAACTCCGGCTTGCCCACCAGCGCGTTGAACAACATTAATCCGGCACGCCCGAACGTACTGATGGTTTTTAGGCCACGGTGTCCAAGACCAGCCAACGCATTTAACAGCATGAGTGGCTTAACTCCCTATTCCCAGTAAATCGTCATGATAGTCACCCGCCGGATAGCGGAAAGGCACAGGCCCGTCCGCGATACCGTCCAGGAACTGCCGCACGCGCGGATCGCCATTCTCCTGCAACGCCTGGGCGCTGCCGTGGGCGACGATCTTTTTATCAGCCACAATGTAGGCGTAATCAGCAATGCTCAGCACTTCCGGCACGTCGTGAGAAACCACCACGCAGGTGACGCCAAGGGCGCTGTTCAGCTCTGAAATTAACTTCACCAGCACGCCCATGGTGATAGGGTCCTGCCCGACGAACGGTTCGTCGAACATGATGAGATCGGGTTCCAGTGCAATAGCGCGCGCCAGCGCGGCGCGGCGCGCCATCCCACCCGAGAGTTCAGACGGCATAAGCTTCGCAGCGCCCCGCAGCCCCACGGCTTCAAGCTTCATCATCACCGTGCTTTGCAGCAGCGCAGGCGGAAGATGGGTGTGCTCGCGCAATGGATAGGCCACGTTGTCAAAAACGTTCATGTCAGTAAACAGCGCGCCCGACTGAAAGAGCATGCTCATTCGTTTGCGAACCGTGTAGAGGCGCGAGCGAGACATCTCCGGGACGTTTTCGCCGTCGAAGAGGATTTCGCCGCTATCAGGAGGGATTTGCCCACCGATAAGACGCAGCAACGTCGTTTTACCGATCCCTGACGGCCCCATGATGGCGGTGATTTTACCACGCGGCACGGTCAGCGAAATATCATCAAATATTAACCGGTTGCCGCGAGAAAAACTGACGCCCCGGACATCGACTATATTCGCCATCGTTTGGCTCATTTATGGTTCCTTTCTTACCTTGCTTCACGGCTGGCATGAAGCGTAAATCAGCCCTAAACCCCGCATTTTTACAGAATATTCGCTATTGGGGTTAGCTAAAGCTGGCATTTGTTTTACTTTTCCGGCGCATAAAGTCAAAATTAGGAATTCGTTACGTCTCAGACTTCATCTGGCGCCAATATTCGTGCGCAGTGGACCAGCGAGTATACCTGAAGAAAGGACTTTTGATGCTTTTAGCAACAGCACTGTTAATAATTGGTTTACTGTTGGTGGTCTACAGTGCTGACCGTTTGGTCTTTGCCGCATCAATTCTCTGTCGACTCATCGGCATGCCGCCCATCATTATTGGGATGACGGTGGTTAGTGTAGGCACTTCGCTTCCTGAAATCATCGTTTCTGTTTCAGCATCGCTGCATGGCCAGGTCGACCTCGCTATTGGTACCGCGATTGGCTCTAACATCGTCAATATATTACTGATTTTAGGCTTAGCCGCATTACTCCATCCATTTCGCGTGCATTCTGATGTTTTGCGCCGCGAATTGCCGCTAATGTTGGTCGTCAGTCTGCTGGCAGGCTGCGTGCTTTACGACGGGGTACTGAGCGTCGGAGACGGTATATTCCTCCTCGCCCTGGCCGGGATCTGGTTACTTTATAGCGTTAAAATCGCTCGCCTGGCGGAAAAACAGGGCAACGATAGCCTCACGCGTGAGCATCTCGCCGAGCTGCCCCGGGAGGGCACCTTACCCGTCGCCCTGCTGTGGCTGGGCGTGGCGCTGATCATCATGCCGATGGCCACGCGGATGGTCGTCGACAACGCGACGGTGCTGGCGAACGCGTTTGCGATGAGCGAACTGACAATCGGTCTGACGGTGATTGCCATCGGCACCAGCCTGCCCGAGCTGGCCACCGCCATCGCCGGAGCGCGTAAAGGGGAAGATGATATCGCCATCGGCAATATTATCGGCTCGAATATTTTCAATATCGCGATCGTGACGGGGCTGCCGGCGCTAATCTCGCCGGGGCCGTTTAACCCGATGGTCTTCACGCGCGATTACGGTGTGATGCTGCTGGTCAGCGTAATTTTCGCCCTGCTCTGCTGGCGGCGAAAAGAGCAGATTGGCAAGGGCGCAGGCGCGCTGCTGACGGGTGGATTTATCGTATGGATGGCGATGCTGTACTGGCTCTCGCCTCTTCTCTCTGGGTAAACGGAAACGCATTATGTCGCAAATAGAATTGCAGCCGGGTTTTGACTTTCAGAAAGCAGGCAAAGACGTTCTGGAGATTGAACGTGAAGGTCTGGCGCAGTTAGATCAGTACATTAATCAGGATTTTAGTCTGGCCTGTGAGAAGATGTTCTACTGTGCCGGTAAAGTCGTGGTGATGGGGATGGGTAAGTCCGGCCATATTGGGCGCAAGATGGCGGCGACGTTTGCCAGTACCGGCACCTCGTCATTCTTCGTGCACCCGGGTGAGGCGGCGCACGGTGATCTGGGCATGGTGACGCCGCAGGACGTGGTTATCGCCCTGTCCAACTCCGGGGAATCGAATGAAATCCTGGCGCTGATCCCGGTGCTCAAGCGCCTTCAGGTGCCGCTGATTTGCATGACCAGCCGCCCGGAAAGCAGCATGGCCCGCGCGGCGGATATCCACCTTTGCGTGAAGGTGCCTAAAGAAGCGTGTCCGCTGGGGCTGGCGCCTACCTCCAGTACGACCGCCGCGCTGGTGATGGGCGATGCCCTTGCCGTTGCGCTGCTGGAAGCCCGGGGCTTCACGCCAGAAGATTTCGCCCTTTCTCACCCTGGCGGCGCGCTCGGGCGCAAACTGCTGCTGCGGGTTAACGATATTATGCACACCGGCGATGAAATCCCGCACGTCAGCAAAGAGGCCTCTCTGCGCGATGCGTTACTGGAGATCACCCGTAAAAATCTGGGCATGACGGTAATCTGCGACGATCTGATGAAGATTCAGGGCATCTTCACCGACGGTGACCTGCGCCGGGTGTTCGATATGGGAGTGGATGTTCGCACGCTGGGCATCGCTGATGTGATGACGCCAGGCGGCATCCGCGTCCGTCCGGGCACGCTGGCGGTAGATGTGCTGAACCTGATGCAGTCCCGCCATATTACCTCAGTGATGGTTGCCGATGGCGACCAACTGCTGGGTGTGGTACATATGCATGATCTGCTGCGCGCAGGCGTAGTGTAATGAAGGATAAGACAATGAGTAATGCGGGTGCATCCCTTGCAACCTGTTATGGCCCGGTGAGCGCCCACATGATGGCAAAGGCGGAAAATATCCGTCTGCTGATCCTCGATGTGGACGGCGTGCTCTCCGACGGTCTGATTTATATGGGCAATAACGGCGAAGAGCTGAAAGCCTTTAACGTTCGTGACGGTTACGGTATCCGCTGTGCGCTCACCTCCGGCATTGACGTGGCGATCATCACCGGGCGGAAGGCTAAACTGGTAGAGGATCGGTGTGAAACGCTGGGCATTACTCATCTCTATCAGGGGCAATCTGATAAGATGGTTGCCTTCCGGGACCTGCTGGGAAAACTGGCTATTGCGCCAGAGAATGTGGCGTACGTCGGGGATGATTTGATCGACTGGCCGGTAATGGCGGAGGTCGGTCTGAGCATCGCCGTGGCTGACGCGCACCCGCTGCTGATCCCGCGTGCTGATTATGTTACCCATATTCAGGGTGGCCGTGGTGCCGTCCGTGAAGTCTGCGATCTGCTTCTGCTGGCGCAGGGCAAGCTTGATGAGGCGAAAGGGCAATCGATATGAGTAAAACCAGACGTTGGGTTATCATTCTGCTTTCGCTTGCCGTCCTGGTACTGATTGGCGTGAACCTCGCCGACCGCGATGATGCGCAAACGGACGTGGTCAACACGAGTGACCCTACCTACAAAAGCGATCACAGCGATACCGTGGTCTATAGCCCTGAAGGCGCGCTGAACTATCGCCTGATTGCTCAGCATGTAGAATATTTTTCAGATGACGGCACCTCGTGGTTTACCCAGCCGGTCCTGACCACCTTTGATACGGACAAAGTGCCGACGTGGTCAATCAAGTCTGACCGGGCAAAACTGACGAATGACCGTATGCTCTATCTGTATGGTCACGTTGAAGTCAACGCCCTGACTGCGGACGCTCAGTTGCGCAAAATTACGACGGATAACGCCCAGATCAACCTGGTCACCCAGGATGTCACGTCGCAGGATTTAGTCACCCTGTATGGCACAACATTTAATTCCAGCGGTCTAAGAATGCGCGGGAACTTACGCAGCAAAAACGCCGAGCTGATTGAAAAGGTTAGAACCTCCTATGAAATTCAAAACAAACAAACTCAGCCTTAAAGTTGTTATCGCCAGCGCGCTGCTGGCGGCCAGTCTTCCCGCGCTTGCTGTGACTGGCGATACCGAACAGCCGATTCATATTGAATCTGATACGCAGTCTCTGGATATGCAGGGTAACGTCGTCACCTTCACCGGCAACGTCGTTGTGACCCAGGGCACCATTAAAATCAATGCCGACAAAGTTGTCGTGACCCGTCCGGGCGGCGAGCAGGGCAAAGAAATTATTGATGGTTATGGTAATCCGGCCACCTTCTACCAGATGCAGGATAACGGCAAGCCGGTAAAAGGCCATGCCTCGCATATGCACTATGAACTGGCGAAGGATCTGGTCATCCTCACCGGTAATGCTTATCTGGAACAGCTGGACAGCAATATCAAAGGCGACAAGATCACCTATCTGGTGAAAGAGCAGAAAATGCAGGCCTCCAGCGAGAAAGGCAAACGCGTCACCACCGTGCTTGTTCCTTCGCAGTTGCAGGACAAAAACAACGGTCAGGCTCCGGCACAGAAAAAGAGTAACTAATTCGCTATGGCAACATTAACTGCAAAAAACCTCGCGAAAGCGTATAAGGGCCGCCGCGTCGTCGAAGATGTCAGTCTGACCGTCAACTCCGGCGAAATTGTGGGTTTGCTTGGTCCTAACGGTGCGGGCAAGACCACCACCTTCTACATGGTGGTAGGCATTGTTCCGCGTGACGCCGGCAACATCATTATCGATGATGAAGACATCAGCCTGCTGCCGCTGCATGCCCGCGCGCGCCGCGGCATCGGCTATCTTCCTCAGGAAGCATCCATTTTCCGCCGCTTAAGCGTCTTCGATAACCTGATGGCCGTGTTGCAGATCCGTGACGATCTGACCAACGAGCAGCGCACTGACCGTGCGAACGAGCTGATGGAAGAGTTCCATATCGAACACCTGCGCGATAGCCTCGGTCAGGCGCTGTCTGGCGGTGAACGCCGTCGCGTCGAGATTGCGCGCGCGCTGGCAGCAAACCCGAAATTCATCCTGCTGGATGAACCTTTTGCGGGCGTTGACCCCATCTCCGTTATTGATATCAAACGCATCATTGAGCATCTGCGCGACAGCGGGCTTGGCGTACTGATCACGGACCACAACGTTCGTGAAACGCTGGCCGTCTGCGAGCGCGCCTACATCGTGAGCCAGGGCCATCTGATTGCCCACGGTACGCCGCAGCAAATCCTCGAAGATGAGCATGTTAAGCGCGTGTACCTTGGGGAAGACTTCAGACTCTGATAGGGTAGAGGTTAAATCACGCCGAACCGGAGAAAAACGCGCTGAACATGAAGCAAGGTTTGCAATTAAGGCTCAGCCAGCAACTGGCAATGACGCCGCAGCTACAGCAGGCGATCCGTCTGTTGCAGTTGTCCACGTTAGAACTCCAGCAGGAGCTCCAGCAAGCGCTGGACAGCAATCCGCTGCTGGAGCAAACCGATCTTCATGACGAGGTAGATACCCAGCAAACGCAGGACACTGAAACGCTCGATACCGTCGACGCGCTCGAACAAAAAGAGATGCCGGACGAGCTGCCGCTGGACGCCAGCTGGGATGAAATCTACACCGCAGGCACTCCTTCCGGTACGCGTGCAGACTATCAGGACGATGAACTTCCGGTCTATCAGGGCGAAACCACCCAGTCACTTCAGGACTACCTGATGTGGCAGGTAGAGCTGACCCCTTTCTCCGATACCGATCGCGCGATTGCCACCTCGATTGTCGATGCCGTTGACGACACGGGCTATTTGACCGTGACGCTGGACGACATTCTTGAAAGCATCGGCGACGACGAGATTGAACTGGAAGAGATCGAAGCCGTTCTGAAACGCGTTCAGCGTTTCGACCCGATTGGCGTCGCCGCAAAAGATCTGCGCGACTGCCTTCTGATCCAGCTCTCGCAGTTTGCCAAAGAGACGCCGTGGATTGACGAAGCGCGGCTCATTATCAGCGATCATCTGGATCTGCTGGCGAATCACGACTTCCGCACGCTGATGCGCGTCACGCGCCTGAAAGAAGAGGTGCTGAAGGAAGCGGTGAACCTGATCCAGTCGCTCGATCCGCGTCCGGGGCAGTCGATTCAGACCAGCGAGCCAGAGTATGTCATTCCTGATGTGCTGGTGAGAAAACACAACGGCCGCTGGGTCGTTGAACTGAACTCCGACAGTATTCCTCGCCTGCAAATCAACCAGCAGTACGCCTCCATGTGCACCAGCGCGCGTAACGATGCCGATAATCAGTACATCCGCAGCAACCTGCAGGAAGCACGCTGGCTGATAAAGAGTCTGGAGAGCCGTAACGACACGCTGCTGCGCGTCAGCCGCTGTATTGTTGAACAACAGCAGGCCTTCTTTGAACAGGGCGAAGAGTTTATGAAACCGATGGTGCTGGCCGACATCGCCCAGGCCGTCGAGATGCATGAATCAACCATTTCCCGCGTGACCACGCAAAAGTATCTGCACAGTCCACGCGGCATTTTTGAGCTTAAGTATTTCTTCTCCAGCCACGTGAGTACCGAAGGCGGCGGCGAAGCCTCGTCAACGGCCATTCGCGCACTGGTGAAGAAGTTGATCGCCGCGGAGAACCCCGCGAAGCCACTAAGTGACAGTAAGTTAACCACCATGCTGTCCGATCAGGGTATCATGGTGGCACGTCGTACTGTCGCGAAGTATCGAGAGTCTTTATCCATTCCGCCGTCTAACCAGCGTAAACAACTGGTTTGACACAACCGATAAGGAAGACACTATGCAGCTCAATATCACCGGACACAACGTCGAGATTACTGAGGCTTTACGCGATTTTGTGAACGCGAAGTTCGCGAAACTTGAGCAGTATTTCGAGAGAATCAATCAGGTCTACGTTGTGTTGAAAGTGGAGAAAGTGACTCATATCTCGGATGCGACCCTGCACGTCAACGGAGGGGAACTCCATGCCAGTGCGGAAGGGCAAGACATGTACGCGGCTATCGACGGCTTGATTGATAAGCTTGCGCGACAGCTCAATAAACATAAAGATAAACTGAAACAACACTAATTGTCCGGGCAGTTAACGGGTGCAGGACGGCCTGTTGTGAAACACAACAGGCCATTTGTACGGTTAGCGCTTAGGTGAAATTATGATAAACAACGATTCCGCTCTTCAACTGAGCAACGTCCTTAACCAGGAATGTACCCGCAGTGGCGTTCACTGCCAGAGCAAAAAACGTGCGCTGGAAATTATCAGTGAACTGGCCGCAAAACAGCTGGGTCTGCCGCCGCAGATCGTGTTTGAAGCCATTCTGACCCGTGAAAAAATGGGCAGTACCGGCATCGGCAACGGCATTGCGATCCCGCATGGCAAGCTGGAAGAAGATACGCTGCGTGCCGTGGGCGTGTTTGTGCAACTGGAAACGCCGATTGCCTTCGACGCTATCGATAACCAGCCTGTCGATCTGCTCTTCGCGCTGCTGGTTCCTGCCGATCAGACCAAAACCCACCTGCACACGCTGTCGCTGGTTGCCAAACGTCTGGCGGATAAAACCATTTGTCGCCGTCTGCGCTCCGCGCAAAGTGATGAGGAGCTCTATCAAATTATCACTGAAGCAGAAGGCAATCAGGATGAGGCATAATCGGGAGATGGCTTTCAGAACTGCTGCCCTGAGGAGAAACGGAATATGGTGCTGATGATCGTCAGCGGTCGTTCGGGGTCCGGAAAGTCCGTGGCCCTGCGCGCGCTGGAAGACATGGGTTTTTACTGCGTAGATAACCTACCGGTAGTGTTGTTACCTGACCTGGCGCGAACGCTTGCGGACAGACAAATCTCTGCCGCCGTCAGTATCGACGTTCGTAACATGCCGGAATCACCGGAAATCTTCGAGCAGGCGATGAACAACCTGCCAGATTATTTCTCGCCTCAGCTACTGTTCCTTGATGCTGACCGCAATACGTTGATCCGCCGCTACAGCGATACGCGTCGCTTGCACCCGCTTTCGAGTAAAAATCTGTCGCTGGAAAGCGCCATTGATAAAGAGAGCGACCTGCTGGAGCCGCTGCGCTCCCGCGCCGATTTGATTGTCGACACCTCTGAAATGTCCGTCCATGAACTGGCGGAAATGCTGCGTACCCGTTTACTCGGCAAGCGCGAGCGCGAACTGACGATGGTGTTTGAATCCTTCGGCTTTAAGCACGGTATTCCTATCGATGCGGATTACGTTTTCGACGTGCGTTTCCTGCCGAACCCGCACTGGGATCCAAAACTGCGTCCAATGACCGGCCTGGATAAACCGGTGGCGGCGTTCCTTGACCGACACACAGAAGTACACAATTTTATCTACCAGACGCGAAGCTACCTTGAGCTATGGTTACCTATGCTGGAAACAAACAATCGCAGCTACCTGACTGTGGCGATTGGCTGTACCGGCGGTAAACATCGTTCGGTGTACATTGCCGAACAGCTGGCCGATTACTTCCGCTCGCGCGGGAAGAACGTCCAGTCCCGTCATCGCACGCTGGAAAAACGTAAAACATGACCGTAAAACAGACCGTCGAAATCACCAACAAGCTGGGTATGCACGCGCGCCCGGCGATGAAGCTTTTTGAGCTGATGCAGGGTTTTGATGCTGAAGTCCTGCTGCGCAACGACGAGGGAACCGAGGCAGAAGCCAACAGCGTGATTGCGCTGCTGATGCTGGATTCTGCCAAAGGTCGCCAGATTGAAGTTGAAGCCACCGGCCCGCAGGAAGAAGAGGCGCTGGCGGCGGTGATTGCGCTGTTTAATGCCGGGTTTGACGAAGACTAACGTCTGCTTTGCTGGCGGGTAGCGCACCGCGTACCCGCCCTACATTAACGCCTTTCTCTCCATAAAGCCTTGCCCACCTAGCTGCTGCATCTGGCGCATGATCCACGCCTGGCGGCTACGCACGTAGCCTGACGGGGCGCTGGCTTTGAAACGGATAGGGTTCGGCAGAACGGCGGCAAGCAGCGCCGCTTCGGACATCGTCAGCCTGCTGGCGGGCTTGCCGAAATAGCGCTGCGACGCGGCTTCGACCCCAAACACGCCGTCGCCAAACTCCGCGATATTCAGATAGACGGTCAGGATCCGTTTTTTGCTCCACACCGTCTCAATCCCCAGCGTCAGCCCGGCCTCCAGCCCTTTTCTCACCCAGCTGCGACCGTCCCATAAGAACAGGTTTTTTGCCGTCTGCTGGGAAAGCGTCGACGCGCCGCGTACGCGGTTCTCATGGCGCTCGTTGTGATCAAGCGCCTTTTCGATGGCCGCCACGTCAAAGCCCCAGTGTTCCGGGAACTTCTGGTCCTCTGCGGCAATGACCGCCAGCCCCATCCACGGGGAGATCGCATCCATGCTCACCCAGTCTGAATGGGCAACGTAGCCGAAATCACCCGAGAGCCAGGCACTCACCTGACGCTCCGCCATCACGGCGGAAAACGGGACGGGCGCGAAGCTGAACAGCACAATGCCTCCGCCCCAGAAAACCGCCAGGACCAGCACTATCCGCAACAGAAGCCGTTTTAACCACCTGGCGGGGGTAAATTTACGGCTCATTCGGTAAGAACCAGCACTCTGTCCACCAGCTTTTCAATGCCCGTGGCGGCCTCGGCGATGGTCTGCGCCAGCATATACGCCGGCGTGGTGATGATTTTGTTATCCTCATCCACCACGATGTCGTCTACCGGGCAAGGCACGTGTTCACCGCCCATATCCTCGATAACCTCAGCGGTATCGATGTCGGTTCCGATCGTCAGCCGCAGCGGGAAATCAAAAATTTTCGGCAGCATGGCCGGGGCGATGCAGATAAAGCCCTGCGGCTTACCTGCCGCATGCATCGCCTGCGAAAGCGCTTTCAGATCGGGATCGACCTGACAGGCCGCGCCCTCCGCTGCAAAGGTGCTCAGGTTTTTCGCCGCGCCAAAGCCGCCCGGCACGATGAGGGCATCGAGTTCAGCGGCATCGGCCTGCGCCAGCGGATGAACGTCGCCGCGCACAATACGCGCTGCTTCAACCAGCACGTTACGGCTTTCGGCCATCGGCTCGCCGGTAAGATGATTAATCACGTCTGCCTGAGCTTTATCCGGCGCGAAGCAGATAACGTCAGCCTCACGGCGGGATAAGGCCAGCAGCGTTAATACGGCCTCATGTATCTCTGACCCGTCGTAAACACCACATCCGCTCAGCACGACACCAATCTTTTTCATTCTGTCGATCCTTCTATGCAACTCGCTGAAGCACATTAAAAATTCTGATTAAAACGCTATGCTTCACACATTTCACTGATTCATGTAACAAACTGTTTAAGATTTGCTATCTTATCTGCGTGCGGCCTCAAATTTCAGGCGGCGCCCATGCGAAAACCACCCATAAAAATCAGGCGCAGCCACGATTTCCCTGGTGTTGGCGCAGTATTCGCGCACCCCGGTATAGCCGGGGTCATTTTTTTCTGGACTCGACCCAGGCTTTCAGCACCGCCACATCGTTTTGCCACTCCTGCTTCATCTCCTCAACCCAATCACCGACGTTGTCTTCCCAGGCAGGTAAATCAGGCGACTGGATCTGCTGGCCCAGCTGCTGGAGATGGCGTAACCCGACGGAACCGGCGGCGCCTTTGATTTTATGCCCCTCTTCTACGATGCCCTTCTGGTCACGCGCCGTCAGGTTTGACTCCAGTACGTTCAGATAGCCCGGCATCATTTTCTCGAACACGGCAAGGCCATCGGTGATCAGTTTTGGTCCCACCAGATCGATATACTGCTCCAGCATGGCGGTATCCAGTATCGTTTGGGCTTTGGCGCTATCAACTGACGTCATGGTGCTCTCCTCTTCATCACAGGTATCCCAGAACTTCTTGATCATCGCCGTCAGGGCAGGTACCGCAAGCGGCTTGCTGAGCACATCGTCCATGCCGGCATCGAGGTACTCTTTTTTATCTTTCAGCACGTTCGCGGTCAGCGCCACCAGCGGCGGCAGCTCGTCAGGGGCATATTTGCGCGTCAGCTCACGGGAGATATCCAGCCCGGTCATGTCCGGTAGCTGAATATCGAGCAGCACCAGGTCGTACTCGCCCGGCGTGAACATCTCCAGCGCGGCTTTGCCGGTCATCGCCACATCCACGCTGTTGCCGAGTTTTTCCAGCACCGACCGCGCGACGATAACGTTCAGCTCAATATCTTCCACCAGCAGAACGTGCAGGGCTGGCAGCGGCATATCGTCGTTCTCAAAGGTATCTTCCACCTCTTCAGCTACGGCAGGCGCGTGCACGGTAAGCGTAAAGGTTGAGCCTTTACCCGGCTGGCTGGCAACGGTGATATCCCCTCCCATGCTTTTCGCCAGCCGTTTCGATACCGCCAGGCCAATGCCCGTGCCCGTTGCCGGCTTACCGCCGTGGCTGTCTTTGACCTGATAGTACATGGCGAAGATCTTATCCTGCTCCTCCTGAGGAATGCCGATACCCGAATCCTCAACTTCAAAGTGCAGCATGTCCCCTTCGTCGTAGCGAATGCGCACCGCAACCTGCCCCTTCTGGGTAAACTTCACGGCGTTACTGATGAGGTTCCACAGGATCTGACGCAGACGCGTGCCGTCCGTCACCACCTTATGCGGCAGCGGCAGCGTCGGCTCCATCACGAAGCTCAGCCCTTTTTGCTGAGCCTGCAAACCTGACAGGTTCTCCAGATCCGCGAGGAAGCCGGTAAAATCAACAGGCTGGTTATCGAGCTGAACTTTACGGCGCTCCATTTTATCCATGTCGATAATATCATTGAAGATATTCCCCAGCGTAACCGCTGAAACGTGGATCGTTTTGAGGTATTTTTCCTGCTCGCTGGTGAGGTCGGTATCCAGCAGGATCCGGCTCAGCCCTACAATGCCGTTAAGCGGCGTGCGCAGCTCGTGGCTGATGGTGGAGATGAAGGTGGTCTTGTCACGGCTGGCGCGCTCCAGCGCGTCCTGGTAGCGCTTACGCTCGGTGATATCGCGGCCAAAGCCCATCAGGCCATGACGCTTGCCAACGCGGTCGTAATAAGGCACTTTGCGGATCTCAAAGCAGGCCTTGCGTCCATCGGGATAATCCAGCCACTGCTCGTAGGTCAGCGAGACGTTATGACGGAACACCTTTTCATCCGTCTCCATCACTTTTGCCGCCGCCTCTTCGGAATAGACGTCCTGAGGCTTCAGGTGGATCAGCTGCTTTTCGCTTTTTCCGGTCAACAGTTCCATAGCCCGGTTACAGCCGGAGAACTCTTTATCTTCATTACGATAGAAAACCAGATCCGGAGAGGCATCCAGGAACGAGCGCAGGAAAGAGGACTGTTGTTCAAGCTGGATCTGCGTGACTTCGCGCTCTTTCATCTCAATTTTGAGCTGCTCCAGCGTGGCCTGACGCTCGGCTTCGGCCTTCTCACGATCTGAGATTTCCTGATTCAGCTGGGCAATGTTGTCCTTGAGCTGGACGTTGAGCTTGAGATCGCGCTCGCGCATCTCCTCCAGCTTTTCCACCAGCCTCGACAGGCGCTGTCGGGATTCTTCCAGTTGCTCGACCACCACGGAGAGGAAGTAGACCGCCCAGGGCGTGATCAGCAGGCCAAAGAAGATGGAGCGGATCACGTCGATACTCTCGACCTGACCATGCAGGACCATGGTCACGGCCATCTGTACCACTATCGCCAGAACCACCAGCGCCAGCGCCAGCAGCATGGAAAAACGCACCAGCCCGAGCTTCATCATCAGGTCTACGTAGTACTGGGCCAGCATTCGAATTTGCTTCATAGAGGATCCCTTCACGACTTTATCGCTCAATAATACTCAAATTCAGAGCGAGGCGTTGCAGGTTGTGAGAAAAAGTGCGGGGTGAAACAGGTGATTAGCCTCGCCCCCGGGGTGCCGGGAGCGAGGAAAAGGAAATATCAGGAACGTTTAAGCAGCATCCAGAGGCTGATCAGGAAGAAGCTGGCGCTCGGCAGCAGCGCACCGATAATCGGCGGAATGCCATACACCAGCGTCAGCGGGCCAAAAATCTGATCGAGGACGTAGAAGACGAAGCCGAAGCTGATACCGGTTACCACGCGTACGCCCATCGGCACGCTACGCAGTGGACCAAAGATGAACGACAGCGCCATCAGCATCATTACCGCAACGGACAGCGGCTGGAAGATTTTGCTCCACATGTTGAGCTGGTAACGCCCCGCATCCTGCCCGCTGGATTTCAGATACTTCACGTAGTTATGCAGACCGCTGATGGAGAGCGCATCCGGGTCAAGCGCCACGACGCCAAGTTTGTCCGGGGTCAGGTTGGTTTTCCAGGTGCCGCTCACCGTCTGCGAGCCGGTGATCTGTTTCGGGTCGGTCAGGTTAGACTCATCAACCTGCGATAAACGCCACAGCTTGTTGTTCGCATCAAATTTGGCAGAGGCGGCATAGCGCACGGACTGTAAACGACGCTGGTCGTTAAAGGCATAAATACTCACGCCGCCCAGCTCGTCATCCCCTTTCACGCGTTCGATATAAACGAAGTTCTGGCCATCTTTGGCCCATAACCCCTGCTGCGTGGAAAGCAGTGAACCACCGTACATGGCCTGAGCGCGGTAGTTACGCGCCATCTGTTCGCCCTGCGGCGCAACCCATTCGCCAATCGCCATGGTCAGCAGCACCAGCGGGATCGCGGTTTTCATCACCGACAGCGCTACCTGCATACGGGTAAAGCCCGACGCCTGCATCACCACCAGTTCGCTACGCTGTGCCAGCATGCCCAGCCCCAGCAGCGCCCCCAGCAGGGCCGCCATCGGGAAGAAGATCTGCACATCTTTTGGTACGCTGAGCAGGGTATACATTCCGGCGCCCAGCGCGTCGTAGCTGCCCTGCCCGGCTTTTTTCAGCTGATCGACAAATTTGATAATGCCGGAGAGCGACACCAGCATGAACAGCGTCATCATGATGGTGGTAAAAATGGTTTTACCGATATAGCGGTCAAGTACGCCAAACGCCTGCATTAGATGGCTCCTTTACGCGTAAACCGGGCACGAATACGACGCACAGGCACCGTGTCCCATAAGTTGAGTCCTACTGCCAGCAGCAGATACAAACCATTCACGACCCAGGTCCAGATCATCGGGTCGATTTTGCCTTTCCCGCCGTTAGACTTGATTGAGGTTTGCAGCAGGAAGAACACCAGATACAGCAGCATCGCCGGCAGCATGGACAGCACGCGGCCCTGACGCGGGTTCACCACGCTCAGCGGCACGACCATCAGCGCCATCATAAATACTGTGAATACCAGCGTAATACGCCAGTGCAGCTCGGCACGCGCACGATCGGTATTGGTGTTAAACAAGGTGCGCATATCCATCTGCTCGGTGTCCGTAGGATCGAGCGCAACGGCCTGGTGACCGATAATAGCCTGGTAGTTCTGGAAATCCGTAATGCGGAAGTCACGCAGCATTGCCGTGCCTTCGAAACGCGTTCCTTTGTTTAGCGTGACAACCTGAGAGCCATCTTTACGCTGCGCCAGCTGGCCGGAATCCGCTACCACCACGGAAGGGCGAGCGTTGCCTTTCGGGCGCAACTGAGCAAGAAACACATCGTTAAATCGGCTGCCATCAACGCTTTCGATAAACAGAACAGAGTTACCGTCGGTTGCCTGCTGGAACTGGCCCTGCGCAAGCGCCGCCATGCCGGGGTTAGCTTTCGCTTCTGCCAGCACTTCATCCTGATGACGGGAAGAGGTCGGCCCTGCCCACATCACGTTGACGGCAGCAACGATGCCCGTAAACAGCGCAAGCACCATGGCGGCTTTCACCAGTACGGCTTTACTGAGGCCGCAGGCGTGCATCACGGTGATTTCACTTTCGGTATAGAGCTTACCCAGCGTCATCAGCAAACCGAGGAACAGGCTTAACGGCAGGATGAGCTGCGCCATTTCCGGCACGCCAAGCCCGAGCAGGGAAAGCACCAGATTCGTTGGGATTTCGCCATCGACCGCCGCGCCGAGGATCCTGACCAGCTTCTGACAGAAAAAGATCAGAAGGAGGATAAAGAGGATCGCCAGTTGGCTCTTCAGCGTCTCCCGAACCAGATATCTTATGATTATCACTTTAAATACGCCCGTTAAAACTCGTCTTATGCAGGAATTTAGCTTGTTTCATGGCTTAAACGTCATTTATTCTCTTGAGTCGTCGAAATCATCGCTAAGATTAAAAAACCCGGCGGATTCGCGCTTCATGACATTTTTTGACGTGTCGAAACCGTAGTAACGTAAGATTAACACGAAGTCACCACAACGGCGGACATGAGTTACGAAAGGTTTCAATTCTATCCGTAGCCGCCGCCGTTGTCTTTAAGATTCAGGAGCGTAGTGCATGGAGTTCAGTGTAAAAAGCGGTAGCCCGGAGAAACAGCGGAGTGCCTGCATCGTTGTGGGCGTCTTCGAACCACGCCGACTCTCCCCGATCGCCGAGCAGCTCGATAAAATCAGCGACGGCTATATCAGCGCCCTGCTGCGCCGTGGCGAACTGGAAGGCAAACCAGGGCAAACCCTGTTGCTGCACCATGTTCCGAACGTCCTGTCCGAGCGTATTCTGCTGATTGGCTGCGGTAAAGAACGTGAGCTTGATGAGCGCCAGTACAAGCAGGTTATTCAGAAAACGATTAATACACTGAATGATACTGGTTCGATGGAAGCCGTCTGCTTCCTGACCGAGCTGCACGTGAAGGGCCGCAACACGTACTGGAAAGTGCGCCAGGCTGTCGAAACCGCAAAAGAGAGCCTCTACAGCTTCGATCAGCTGAAGACCACCAAAAGCGAGCCGCGTCGCCCGCTGCGCAAGATGGTCTTTAACGTGCCAACCCGTCGCGAGCTGACCAGCGGCGAGCGCGCCATTCAGCACGGCCTGGCGATTGCTGCCGGTATTAAAGCTGCGAAAGATCTCGGCAATATGCCGCCAAACATCTGTAACGCCGCCTATCTGGCGTCTCAGGCGCGCCAGCTGGCTGACTCCTACAGCAAAAACGTCATCACCCGCGTTATCGGCGAACAGCAGATGAAAGAGCTGGGGATGCACTCTTATCTGGCGGTCGGTAACGGCTCGCAGAACGAATCCCTGATGTCGGTCATCGAGTACAAAGGGAATCCGTCTGAAGATGCGCGTCCGATCGTGCTCGTCGGTAAAGGCCTGACCTTCGACTCCGGCGGTATCTCTATCAAGCCTTCTGAGGGCATGGATGAGATGAAATACGACATGTGCGGCGCGGCGGCGGTATACGGCGTCATGCGCATGGTTGCAGAGCTTCAGCTGCCAATTAACGTGGTCGGCGTGCTGGCTGGCTGCGAAAACATGCCTGGCGGGCGCGCTTATCGTCCGGGCGACGTGCTGACCACCATGTCAGGCCAGACCGTCGAGGTGCTTAACACCGACGCCGAAGGCCGCCTGGTGCTGTGCGACGTGCTGACCTACGTTGAGCGCTTCGACCCTGAAGCGGTAATCGACGTGGCCACCCTGACCGGTGCCTGCGTGATTGCGCTGGGCCACCACATCACCGGCCTGATGTCGAACCACAATCCGCTGGCGCACGAGCTTATCGGCGCGTCTGAACAGGCTGGAGACCGCGCGTGGCGCCTGCCGCTGGGCGATGAGTTCCAGGAACAGCTGGAGTCTAACTTCGCGGACATGGCGAACATCGGCGGTCGCCCTGGCGGGGCCATCACCGCGGGCTGCTTCCTGGCGCGCTTCACCCGTAAATACAACTGGGCGCACCTGGACATCGCCGGCACCGCATGGCGCTCCGGTAAAGCCAAGGGCGCGACCGGTCGTCCGGTTGCGCTGCTGTCGCAGTTCCTGCTGAACCGTGCGGGTTTTAACGGCGACGAGTAACACGGTACGGCAGTAAACCGCAGGCCGGGTAAGGCGCAGCCGACGCCCGGCTTAAGCATTTAAAATGAGCACAAGAAGCCCCACATATGAAGAATGCAACGTTCTACCTTCTGGACAACGACACCCATCAGGACGGCCTCAGCGCCGTAGAACAGCTGGTGTGTGAAATTGCCGCAGAACGTTGGCGCGCGGGTAAACGCGTGTTGATTGCCTGTGAAGATGAGCAGCAGGCGATTCGCCTTGATGAAGCGCTATGGGCGCGCCCGCCGGAGAGTTTTGTTCCGCATAACCTGTCGGGCGAAGGTCCGCGCGGCGGAGCGCCGGTTGAAATTGCCTGGCCGCAAAAGCGCAACAGCAGCGCGCGCGACATTCTCATTAGCCTGCGCACAGACTTTGCAGATTTTGCCACCGCTTTCACAGAAGTGGTAGACTTTGTCCCTTACGAAGAATCTTTGAAACAACTGGCGCGCGAACGCTATAAAGCGTACCGCCTGGCCGGTTTTAACCTGAATACGGCAACCTGGAAATAATGGAAAAGACATATAACCCACGCGATATCGAACAGCCGCTTTACGAGCACTGGGAACAGCAGGGCTATTTCAAGCCTAACGGCGACGAAAGCAAAGAGTCCTTCTGCATCATGATCCCGCCGCCGAACGTCACCGGCAGTTTGCATATGGGGCATGCTTTCCAGCAGACCATCATGGACACCATGATCCGCTACCAGCGCATGCAGGGCAAAAACACCCTGTGGCAGGCGGGGACCGACCACGCGGGTATCGCAACCCAGATGGTGGTTGAGCGTAAAATTGCCGCTGAAGAAGGTAAAACCCGCCACGACTACGGTCGCGACGCGTTCATCGATAAAATCTGGCAGTGGAAAGCGGAATCCGGCGGCACCATTACCCGTCAGATGCGCCGCCTTGGCAACTCCGTGGACTGGGAGCGCGAGCGCTTCACCATGGACGAAGGCCTTTCCAATGCCGTGAAAGAAGTTTTCGTCCGTCTGTACAAAGAAGACCTGATTTACCGCGGCAAGCGCCTGGTAAACTGGGATCCGAAACTGCGCACCGCGATCTCTGACCTGGAAGTGGAAAACCGCGAGTCTAAAGGCTCCATGTGGCACATCCGCTATCCGCTGGCCGACGGCGCAAAGACCGCAGACGGTAAAGACTACCTGGTCGTCGCGACCACTCGTCCGGAAACCCTGCTGGGCGATACCGGCGTGGCCGTCAACCCGGAAGATCCGCGTTATAAAGATCTGATCGGCAAATTTGTGGTGCTGCCGCTGGTAAACCGCCGTATTCCGATTGTGGGCGACGAACACGCCGACATGGAAAAAGGCACCGGCTGCGTGAAAATCACCCCGGCGCACGACTTCAACGACTATGAAGTGGGACGTCGTCACGCCCTGCCGATGATCAACATTCTGACCTTCGACGGCGATATCCGTGAAAGTGCAGAAGTGTACGACACCAAAGGCAACGAATCCGACGTTTACTCAAGCGACATTCCGGCTGAGTTCCAGAAGCTGGAGCGCTTTGCCGCGCGTAAAGCCATCGTGGCCGCCGTTGACGCGCTCGGCCTGCTCGAAGAGATCAAACCTCACGATCTGACCGTGCCGTACGGCGACCGTGGCGGCGTGGTGATCGAGCCGATGCTGACCGACCAGTGGTACGTGCGTGCCGACGTGCTGGCAAAACCGGCCGTGGAAGCGGTTGAGAACGGCAGCATTCAGTTCGTGCCGAAGCAGTACGAAAACATGTACTTCTCCTGGATGCGCGATATTCAGGACTGGTGTATCTCCCGTCAGCTGTGGTGGGGTCACCGAATCCCGGCATGGTACGACAATGAAGGCAACGTTTACGTTGGCCGCAGTGAAGACGAAGTGCGTCAGGAAAATAACCTGAGTGCCGACGTGGCGCTGCGCCAGGACGAAGACGTGCTGGATACCTGGTTCTCCTCCGCGCTGTGGACCTTCTCCACCCTCGGCTGGCCTGAGAACACCGACGCGCTGCGTCAGTTCCACCCAACCAGCGTAATGGTGTCCGGCTTCGACATCATCTTCTTCTGGATCGCCCGCATGATCATGATGACCATGCACTTCATTAAAGACGAAGACGGTAAACCGCAGGTTCCGTTCCACACCGTCTACATGACCGGTCTGATCCGTGACGATGAAGGCCAGAAGATGTCCAAATCCAAGGGTAACGTTATTGACCCGCTGGATATGGTTGACGGTATCTCTCTGGAAGATCTGCTGGAAAAACGTACCGGCAACATGATGCAGCCGCAGCTGGCTGATAAAATCCGCAAGCGCACCGAGAAGCAGTTCCCGAACGGCATTGAGGCTCACGGTACCGACGCCCTGCGCTTCACCCTGGCGGCGCTGGCCTCCACCGGCCGCGACATTAACTGGGACATGAAGCGTCTGGAAGGTTACCGGAACTTCTGTAACAAGCTGTGGAACGCCAGCCGCTTCGTGCTGATGAACACTGAAGATCAGGACTGCGGCTTTAACGGCGGCGAAATGACGCTATCTCTGGCAGACCGCTGGATCCTGGCGGAATTTAACCAGACGGTGAAAGCGTTCCGCGACGCGCTGGACAGCTACCGCTTCGACATCGCGGCGGGCATCCTGTACGAATTCACCTGGAACCAGTTCTGTGACTGGTACCTGGAGCTGGCGAAGCCGGTAATGAACGGCGGTTCTGAAGCAGAGCTGCGCGGCACGCGCAACACGCTGATTACCGTTCTGGAAGGTCTGCTGCGCCTGGCGCATCCGGTAATTCCGTTCATCACCGAAACCATCTGGCAGCGCGTGAAGGTGATTGCCGGCATCAACGCCGATACCATCATGCTGCAGCCGTTCCCGGAATTCGATGCGGCGAAAGTCGATGAAGCCGCGTCAGCGGATACCGAGTGGCTGAAACAGGCAATCGTTGCGGTACGTAACATCCGTGCTGAAATGAACATCGCGCCAGGTAAACCGCTTGAGCTGCTGCTGCGCGGCTGCAGCGAGGCTGCCGTTCGTCGTGTAAACGAGAACAACACCTTCCTGAAAACCATGGCGCGTCTGGAAAGCATCACCGTGCTGCCTGCGGATGACAAAGGTCCGGTTTCCGTGACCAAAATCATCGACGGCGCCGAGCTGCTGATCCCGATGGCGGGCCTGATCGACAAAGACGCTGAGCTGGCTCGCCTGGCGAAAGAAGTGGCGAAAGTCGATGTGGAGATTGGCAAAATCGAAAGCAAGCTGGCGAACGAAGGCTTTGTGGCCCGCGCGCCGGAAGCGGTCATCGCCAAAGAGCGTGAGCGCCTGGTTGCCTTCGCCGATGCGAAAACCAAACTGATCGAGCAGCAGGCC
Organism: Enterobacter cloacae complex sp. 2022EL-00788; assembly: GCF_026627565.1. Classification (NCBI taxonomy): domain Bacteria; kingdom Pseudomonadati; phylum Pseudomonadota; class Gammaproteobacteria; order Enterobacterales; family Enterobacteriaceae; genus Enterobacter; species Enterobacter cloacae complex sp. 2022EL-00788. Next base: position 334,541 of record NZ_JAPNMC010000004.1, read on the forward strand.
GTTATCGCAGCCCTGTAATGCTTTACCCCTTACGCTTCAGGGCGTAAGGGGTTTTCTTCTTGAAAACTCCTCGCTTGCACTCCCCTTCCTGCGGTGCTATTAACAGCAGCTGTGTGTCAATTTTTGTCATGAGTAATGCTATGAGCGTGATTACCCCCGTCGCGACGACAATGCGTCGGATCGCTGTGCAAGACAACCCGTCAATCGCCGCCGTTATCCGCACGGTCTCTGCCGAGTATGGCCTGACCGCCGACAAAGGCTATACCGTAGCCGACCCCAATCTGGACGAACTTTTCCAGCTTTATAGCCAGCCAGGCCATGCTTACTGGGTCATCGAGCAGGACGGTCGGGTGGTGGGCGGCGGCGGCATCGCGCCACTGCTTTGCAGCGAGCCGGATATCTGTGAACTACAGAAAATGTATTTCCTGCCGACTATACGCGGCCAGGGCCTGGCGAAAAAGCTGGCGCTGGTTGCCCTGGAACAGGCGCGCTCGCAGGGCTTTAAACGCTGTTATCTAGAAACCACCGCCTTCCTTAAAGAGGCCATTGGCCTGTATGAACGTCTTGGCTTTGAGCATATCGATGCGCCGCTGGGCTGCACTGGCCACGTCGACTGCGAAGTCAGAATGCTGAAAAGTCTGTAAATTTTGTTCCTGCCCTCTTCTGTTAAGCGGCTGTAAACTGAATGCTCTACACTCACAGTTCACACCAAAACAGGGGAAACGCGATGTCGAAGATAAAAAGCTACGCCGCACCGCAGGCGGGTGCAGAGCTTGAGCTGTACGAATATGATGCGGGCGAACTAAAAGCGGAAGACGTCGAGGTACAGGTTGATTACTGCGGGATCTGCCACTCCGATCTCTCCATGATCGACAACGAATGGGGCTTCTCCAGCTATCCGCTGGTTGCCGGTCACGAAGTCATTGGCCGCGTTGCAGCGCTCGGTAGCGCCGCGCAGGACAAAGGGCTGAAGGTTGGCCAGCGCGTGGGCATTGGCTGGACGGCACGCAGCTGCGGCCACTGCGACGCCTGTATCAGCGGTAATCAGGTTAACTGCACGGAAGGCGCTGTTCCTACCATTCTGAACAAGGGCGGCTTTGCCGATAAGCTGCGCGCCGACTGGCAATGGGTTATCCCGCTGCCGGAGAGCATCGATATTGAATCCGCCGGCCCGCTGCTGTGTGGCGGTATTACCGTCTTTAAACCGCTGCTGATGCACCACGTCACCGCCACCAGCCGCGTAGGCGTGATTGGTATTGGCGGACTGGGCCATATCGCCATCAAGCTGCTGCATGCGATGGGCTGTGAAGTTACTGCGTTCAGCTCTAACCCGGCAAAAGAGCAAGAAGTGCTGGCGATGGGCGCGGATAAAGTGGTGAACAGCCGCGATCCTGACGCGCTGAACGCGCTGGCGGGACAGTTCGATCTGATCATCAACACCGTGAACGTCGATCTTAACTGGCAGCCGTACTTTGAAGCGCTGGCCTATGGCGGTAACTTCCACACCGTAGGTGCGGTGATGAAGCCGCTGCCGGTTCCGGCATTTACCCTGATCGGCGGCGATCGCAGCGTATCCGGCTCTGCAACCGGTACGCCATACGAACTGCGCAAGCTGATGAAGTTTGCCGGACGCACTAAAGTGGCGCCAACCACCGAGCTGTATCCCATGTCAAAAATCAATGAAGCCATCCAGCACGTGCGTGACGGTAAAGCCCGTTACCGCGTGGTGTTGAAAGCGGATTTTTAATCTGACGGTGCTGGGGTATGTGCGGCCTGGAGCCCTCGCCCCAACCCTCTCCCTGTGGGAGAGGGTGCAAACACTAAAAACGGTAACGGCTGTTACCGTTTTGCTTCCACCATGGCCTTAAACACCTCTGCCACCGCAACCGCCCCCGGGTCCATCACGCCGTCCAGATTCTCTTTGTTCACATACGACGAGCGCCCCGCACCGGCTTTCTCCATTTTCGCCGTTGACTCCGCCCCCTGCTGCGCCGCCTGCGCTGCTGCCTGAACATCGCCTTTCTGCAACGCCTCAAGCGCTGGCTGCAGCGCGTCGATCAGCGTGCGATCGCCGAGATCTGCCCCGCCATACTGCTTCATTTGCGCCAGCCCGCTCAGCAGCGCATCCGCAAGCGATTGTCCGTCATGAAGCTTTTGCCCGGCCGCCGTGAAGAAGATCGACATTAATACGCCGCTCGATCCGCCCATTACGGTTGCCAGCCGCTCGCCCACCAGCAGGAGTAACGTCGATACCTCGTTAAGAGGAAGGGCGTTCTCCTCAAGACGCTGCGCAATATCCCGCGCGCCTTGCGCAAAGGTAGAGCCGGTATCGCCATCGCCGACTTTCGCATCCAGCGCATTCAGGCGGTTTTCCAGCTGGCTCAGCGTCTTCGTCACCGCGGAAACGTATGCCCGCACCTGCGGATTGTCCGACGGGGCGTATTCCACGCGGTCGTGGATGGCGCTATGCGGGACGGTTCGCAGCGGCGCAAACGCGACGGGTTTCTGCCAGCCCAGCGTTTCTACCTCGGAGCGGATCGCCTTTTCGAAGTAATCGTTAAGCTTCAGCAGCGTCAGCGAAAAGCCTTTCATATCCAGCGCGCTGACCAGCGGCGCGGGGCCAATCAGCCAGGCAATCTCGTCTTTCAGCGCCGAGTGCGCCAGCTCTTTGGTCAGCAAAGCCATCTCCAGCGCCGACACGCCGCCGAGGTTATTGATCAGTACCGCAAAGCGCCCCGTTCCCGCCTGGGCCTTCAGCGGCGTGATTAACGTGTCGATAATCGCCCTGCTGTTCTGCGTATCCACCACGGATGCCCCAGGCTCGCCGTGAATGCCCAGCCCCAGCTCCACATGGCCCTGTTTGATCCTTCCTTCTTCTTCATCGCTACCCGGCAGGTTGCAGGTTTGCATCGCCACCCCCAGGCTCCAGAGGTTATCGCAGGCCTGTTGCGCAATATCCTGCACTTCGCTTAACGATTTCCCTTGCTCTGCCGCGTACCCGGCAATCTTATGCACCAGCGCGGTTCCCGCGATGCCGCGCGGCTGCCTGTTGTCCGGCAGGGCGATGTCATCCGCCACGATAACCATCTCCACCTTCAGGCCGTAGCGTTTGGCTTTTTCAGCGGCCAGACCAAAGTTAAGACGGTCGCCGGTATAGTTTTTCACGATCAGCAGGCAGCCACGGTCGCCCGTGACCGCAACGATGGCGTTCAGCACCGCATCCACGCTCGGAGAGGCGAACAGATCGCCACACACTGCCGCCGTAAGCATCCCTTTACCGACGAATCCCGCATGCGCCGGTTCGTGACCGGAACCACCGCCGGAGATGACCGCTACGCGGCTTTTATCCCAGTCGCCGCGCGCCACTACGCGGATGGCCGGATCGATATCAAGTTTGACGAGATTACCGTGCGGCGCGGAGAGGAGTATGCCTTCAATGGCATCGTTGACAAGCTGTTTGCGGTCGTTAAAAAAGAATCTGGACATAGTTTCCCAAAAATTTGTTTACCGTATGCAAAAGCATAGTCCGCACTGGATAATGCGCCGCAAAGTAAGGAATTTACGCAGACATTTCGCCGTCAGGTTGCCTATACTCCACCCAGGACTACGAGAGGACGTGCATCATGAGTACACCATTGTTAATCGCCAGGACGCTGGAAAAAGAGCTGTTTTTACTGCCCGCAATGGCAAACCGTCACGGCCTGATCACAGGCGCAACCGGGACGGGTAAAACCGTCACCCTGCAAAAGCTGGCGGAGTCATTGTCGGAGACTGGCGTGCCGGTCTTTATGGCTGACGTGAAGGGCGATTTAACCGGGGTGGCTCAGGCGGGTACGGCGTCGGAAAAACTGCTCGAACGCCTGAAAAACATCGGCATCACGGACTGGACGCCGCACGGCAATCCGGTAGTGTTATGGGATATCTTTGGTGAAAAAGGTCACCCGGTGCGCGCCACCGTCTCCGATCTCGGTCCGCTGCTGCTGGCCCGCCTCCTGAATCTCAACGACGTGCAGTCCGGCGTGCTGAATATTATCTTCCGCATTGCCGATGACCAGGGTCTGCTGCTGCTCGATTTCAAAGACCTGCGGGCCATTACCCAGTATATCGGCGATAACGCTAAATCGTTCCAGAACCAGTACGGCAATATCAGCAGCGCCTCAGTCGGCGCCATTCAGCGTGGGTTACTGACGCTGGAGCAGCAGGGTGCCGAGCACTTCTTCGGCGAGCCCATGCTGGACATCAAAGACTGGATGCGCACCGACAGCAGCGGCAAAGGCATCATCAATATCCTGAGCGCAGAGAAGCTCTACCAGATGCCGAAGCTTTACGCTGCCAGCCTGCTGTGGATGCTCTCCGAGCTCTATGAGCAACTGCCTGAGGCAGGCGATCTTGAGAAGCCAAAACTGGTGTTCTTCTTTGACGAAGCGCACCTGCTGTTCAACGATGCGCCACAGGTGTTGCTGGACAAAATTGAGCAGGTTATTCGCCTGATCCGTTCCAAAGGCGTCGGTGTCTGGTTTGTGTCGCAAAACCCGTCCGATATTCCTGACAACGTGCTGGGACAGCTGGGTAACCGGGTGCAGCACGCCCTGCGCGCCTATACTCCCAAAGATCAGAAAGCCGTCAAAGCCGCCGCGCAAACCATGCGCGCCAATCCGGCGTTTGATACCGAAGCCGAGATTCAGGCGCTGGGCACCGGTGAAGCGTTGGTTTCCTTCCTGGACGCGAAGGGCAGCCCAACCGTTGTGGAACGTACGATGGTGATAGCACCCTGTTCACGCATGGGCCCGGTCACTGATGACGAACGCAACGGCCTGATTAACCACTCCCCCGTTTACGGAAAGTATGAAGACGAGGTGGATCGCGAATCCGCGTTTGAGATGCTGCAAAAAGGGGTGCAGGCAACCACAGATGCCCAGGATGCGCCCGCGGCCAAAGGGCAGTCTGTCGCCGTGGATGACGGCATTCTCGGCGGGCTAAAAGACATTCTGTTTGGCACCACCGGACCGCGCGGCGGCAAGCGCGATGGCGTGGTGCAAACCATGGCGAAGAGCGCAGCGCGGCAGGTCACGAATCAGATTGTGCGCGGCATGCTGGGAAGCCTGTTAGGCGGCCGTCGACGGTAGACGGTGTACCCACGGCCTTCCCAGCGCCGACCCCTGCACGCCGTGCTCATGCAGATAGCGGTCGATCTCTACCATTCCCGTCCAGCGGTTCTCGCACCAGAGCGGTGCCAGCAGCGTTGGGCGGCGCGCGCTGGCTGAGAGTCGGTGGTAAACAATCTCCGGCGGCGTGTGGCGAATCATCTCCCCCGCCGTCGCGGTATAGTCGTCGAGCTCAATGCCGCTTAAGCGCCCCGCTTCCCACGCTTTCGCCATTGTGCTGCCCTTCACGATATGCAGCGGATGCAGCTTGATACCGTCCACGCCTGTCTCAACGACTTTTTCCAGCGTCTCAAGGCCGTGCTGCTGCCCTTCGCCGGGCAAGCCGACTATCAGATGCGAGCAGACTTTTAGCCCACGCGCGCGGGCAAGGCGCGTGGTGCGCTGGTAGCAGGCAAAATCATGGCCGCGATTAATACGGTGCAGGGTTTTGTCGTGCGCGCTCTGCAGGCCCAGCTCCAGCCAAATCTCGTAGCCCTGCTCTTTATACTCGCTGAGTAAATCCAGCACCGCGTCGGGCACGCAGTCCGGGCGCGTACCGACGCACAGCCCGACAATGTTCGCCTGAGCAACCGCCTGCTGATACATCGAACGCAGCACCTGCACTTCCGCCCATGTGCTGGTATAGGCCTGGAAATAGGCCAGATACCGCTTTGCTCGGTTTACAAGGCTGGCCTGATGCGCGAGCTGCTCCGCGATGGATTTATGCTGCTGGGCCTCGTCCGCAAACGAGGCCACGTTGCAGAACGTACAGCCGCCACGTCCGATGGTGCCATCGCGGTTCGGACAGCTAAAGCCGCCGTGCAGCGTCAGCTTATGAACCTTTTGCCCATAGCGCTGCAAAAGATCCCCACCAAACATATTGACTAATTTCTGTAACTGCATAATCTGATAGACCGTCCCGAAGAAAGGGGACAAGCCTGCCATTTTTAGCCTCCGTCGGCGATGACCTGGATCAATCGCCCTGGACGGCCTTTATCTATATGAATAAATAATCAAGATAACCGAGATTTAATTCACCCAGCGCGTAATTACTTTTCCTTATGTTCTGATTGTTTTTTTCATTTATAGCGCCAATACTGAAAAACAGTGATTTTATGCGGGTCCGAACAGATCACCAGCGTATTATTCTGCTATAAATCAGCATTTCAGCACGCTGCATCGATAATACCGCTTTCATACAGTGAGTCAGATCACACTCTTCAGGCACTTCCCAACGCTTTCAGCGCTTGTAAAAATAGCTAAATATCTTTTTAAATCAATAGAATAAATACTCTTTAGCACATTTTTGTATAAATAAGATTGCCATTTGACCTGTGTACCAATTCCCGATAAGTTGGAAATCCGCTGGAAGCTTTCTGGATGAGCGGCCTGCTCATCATATTTATGCAGTAATTGAGATTCCCTCTGAAGCAAGTCCTCAAACTTGTTTACCTGCGCGAAAGGATGAAAAAGAGGGCGAATGCGAGGTCCGCGTATGAAACGCCAGCCCCGTCGCCACGCTCTTTCTGTGCCTGTGCGCCACGGTTACGTTCAGTGGGAAGCCCGACGAGCCTGGGGAGGTTCACTGATATGTTGTACGATAAATCCCTTGAGAAGGATAACTGTGGTTTCGGCCTGATCGCCCACATAGAAGGCGAACCTAGCCACAAGGTGGTGCGTACCGCTATTCACGCACTGGCCCGTATGCAGCACCGTGGCGCCATCCTTGCCGATGGTAAAACCGGCGACGGTTGCGGCCTGCTGCTGCAAAAACCCGATCGTTTCTTCCGCATCGTGGCGGAAGAGCGCGGCTGGCGTTTAGCCAAAAACTACGCTGTCGGCATGCTGTTCCTGAATCAGGATCCTGAAAAAGCGGCCGCCTCACGCCGCATCGTCGAAGAAGAACTTCAGCGTGAAACCCTGTCCATTGTCGGCTGGCGCGATGTGCCAACTAACGAAGGGGTACTCGGTGAAATCGCCCTCTCCTCGCTGCCTCGTATTGAACAGATTTTTGTTAACGCGCCTGCGGGCTGGCGTCCGCGTGATATGGAACGCCGTCTGTTCATCGCACGCCGCCGCATTGAAAAACGTCTTCAGGACGATAAAGAGTTCTACGTCTGTAGCCTCTCGAACCTGGTGAACATCTATAAAGGTCTGTGTATGCCGGCCGATCTGCCGCGCTTCTACCTGGACCTGGCGGACCTGCGTCTGGAATCGGCCATTTGCCTGTTCCACCAGCGCTTCTCCACCAACACCGTACCTCGCTGGCCGCTGGCTCAGCCGTTCCGCTATCTGGCGCACAACGGCGAAATCAACACCATCACCGGTAACCGCCAGTGGGCCCGTGCCCGTACCTATAAGTTCCAGACCCCGCTGATCCCGGATCTGCACGATGCCGCGCCGTTCGTGAACGAAACCGGCTCTGACTCCAGCTCCATGGATAACATGCTGGAGCTGCTGCTGGCAGGCGGGATGGACATCGTGCGCGCGATGCGTCTGCTGGTGCCACCGGCCTGGCAGAATAACCCGGACATGGATCCGGAGCTGCGCGCGTTCTTCGACTTTAACTCCATGCACATGGAGCCGTGGGACGGTCCGGCGGGCATCGTCATGTCCGACGGTCGCTTCGCTGCCTGTAACCTGGACCGTAACGGCCTGCGTCCGGCGCGCTACGTGATCACCAAAGATAAGCTCATTACCTGCGCCTCTGAAGTGGGGATCTGGGATTATCAGCCTGACGAAGTGGTTGAGAAAGGCCGCGTCGGTCCGGGCGAGCTGATGGTTATCGATACCCGCGGCGGCCGTATTCTGCACTCTGCGGAAACCGATAACGATCTGAAAAGCCGTCATCCATACAAAGAGTGGATGGCGAAGAACGTGCGTCGCCTGGTGCCGTTTGAAGATCTGCCGGACGAAGAGGTGGGCAGCCGTGAAATGGACGACGATACGCTTGCGAGCTTCCAGAAGCAGTTCAACTACAGCGCGGAAGAGCTGGACTCGGTTATCCGCGTTCTGGGTGAAAACGGCCAGGAAGCGGTCGGCTCCATGGGTGACGATACCCCGTTTGCCGTGCTTTCAAGCCAGCCGCGTATTATTTACGACTACTTCCGCCAGCAGTTTGCGCAGGTAACCAACCCGCCGATCGATCCGCTGCGTGAAGCCCACGTCATGTCGCTGGCCACCAGCATCGGCCGCGAAATGAACGTCTTCTGCGAAGCCGAAGGCCAGGCGCACCGTCTGACCTTTAAGTCGCCGATCCTGCTCTACTCTGACTTCAAACAGCTCACCACCATGACCGAGGAGCACTACCGTGCCGACACGCTCGACATTACGTTCGACGTGACCGAAACCAGCCTCGAAGAGACGGTAAACGCGCTGTGCGACAAAGCCGAACAGATGGTACGTAACGGTACCGTTCTGCTGGTGCTGTCCGATCGCAATATCGCAAAAAATCGTCTGCCGGTGCCTGCGCCAATGGCGGTAGGCGCTATCCAGACGCGTCTGGTGGATAAGAGCCTGCGCTGCGACGCCAACATTATCGTGGAAACCGCGAGCGCCCGAGATCCGCACCACTTTGCCGTGCTGTTAGGCTTTGGCGCCACGGCGATCTACCCGTACCTGGCCTACGAAACGCTGGCCCGCCTGGTGGATACCCGCGCCATCGATAAAGACTACCGCGCGGTGATGCTGAACTACCGTAACGGCATCAACAAAGGCCTGTACAAGATCATGTCCAAAATGGGCATCTCGACCATTGCCTCCTACCGCTGCTCGAAGCTGTTTGAAGCGGTGGGTCTGCATGACGATGTGGCCAACCTCTGCTTCCAGGGCGTGATCAGCCGTATCGGCGGCGCCGGTTTTGCTGACTTCCAGCAGGATCTGGTGAACCTGTCTAAACGCGCCTGGCTGGCACGTAAGCCGCTGGATCAGGGCGGTCTGCTGAAATACGTTCACGGCGGCGAGTATCACGCCTACAACCCGGACGTGGTGCGCACGCTGCAGCAGGCGGTGCAGAGCGGCGAATACAGCGATTATCAGCAGTACGCAGAGCTGGTGAACAACCGTCCGGCGGCGACGCTGCGCGATCTCATTGCCCTGAACCCGGGTGACGAGGCTGTCAGCATCGACGACGTTGAGCCTGCCTCTGAGCTGTTTAAACGCTTCGATACCGCTGCGATGTCAATCGGCGCCCTAAGCCCGGAAGCCCACGAAGCGCTGGCGGAAGCCATGAACAGCATCGGCGGCAACTCGAACTCCGGCGAAGGTGGTGAAGATCCGGCGCGTTACGGCACCAACAAAGTGTCGCGTATCAAGCAGGTGGCATCCGGTCGCTTTGGCGTAACGCCTGCGTACCTGGTTAACGCCGACGTCATTCAGATTAAAGTCGCTCAGGGTGCTAAACCGGGCGAAGGCGGCCAGCTGCCGGGTGATAAAGTCACCCCGTACATCGCCAAACTGCGCTACTCGGTACCGGGCGTGACGCTGATCTCCCCGCCGCCGCACCACGATATTTACTCTATCGAGGATCTGGCGCAGCTGATTTTCGACCTGAAGCAGGTCAACCCGAAAGCGATGATCTCCGTGAAGCTGGTTTCCGAGCCGGGCGTAGGCACCATTGCGACCGGCGTAGCAAAAGCCTATGCGGATCTGATCACCATTGCTGGCTACGACGGTGGTACCGGCGCAAGCCCGCTCTCCTCCGTGAAATACGCGGGTTGCCCGTGGGAGCTTGGTCTGGTGGAAACCCAGCAGGCGCTGGTCGCTAACGGCCTGCGTCACAAGATCCGTCTGCAGGTGGACGGCGGCCTGAAAACCGGCCTCGACATCATCAAGGCAGCGATTCTGGGCGCGGAAAGCTTCGGCTTCGGTACCGGCCCGATGGTCGCGCTCGGCTGTAAATACCTGCGTATTTGCCACCTGAACAACTGCGCAACCGGTGTTGCAACCCAGGACGAGAAGCTGCGTAAAAACCACTATCACGGCCTGCCGTTCAAGGTGACCAACTACTTTGACTTCATCGCCCGTGAAACCCGCGAGCTGATGGCGCAGCTGGGCGTGAAGCGTCTGGTGGATCTGATTGGCCGTACCGACCTGCTGAAAGAGCTGGAAGGCTTCACGGCGAAGCAGCAGAAGCTTGAGCTGAGCAAGCTGCTGGAAACCGCGCAGCCGCACCCAGGCAAAGCGGTCTACTGCACCGAGAAAAACCCGCCGTTCGACAACGGCGTGCTGAACGCGCAGCTGCTGCAGCAGGCGAAGCCGTATGTTGATGAGAAGCAGAGCAAAACGTTCTGGTTTGATATCCGCAATACCGACCGCTCCGTGGGCGCATCGCTCTCCGGCTACATCGCGCAAACGCACGGCGATCAGGGGCTGGCAGCAGATCCGATCACCGCGCACTTCAGCGGTACGGCGGGTCAGAGCTTCGGCGTGTGGAACGCCGGCGGCGTTGAGCTTATCCTTACCGGCGATGCCAACGACTACGTCGGTAAAGGCATGGCGGGCGGTCTGCTGGCGGTGCGTCCTCCGGTCGGTTCGGCATTCCGCAGTCATGAGGCAAGCATCATCGGTAACACCTGTCTGTATGGCGCAACCGGCGGTCGCCTGTTTGCCGCGGGCCGCGCGGGCGAACGTTTTGCGGTGCGTAACTCCGGTGCTATCACCGTGGTGGAAGGCATTGGCGATAACGGCTGTGAATACATGACGGGCGGGATTGTGTGCGTCCTGGGTAAAACCGGCGTGAACTTCGGCGCTGGCATGACGGGCGGTTTTGCATACGTCCTGGATGAAGACGGTGAGTTCCGCAAACGCGTGAACCCGGAACTGGTGGAAGTGCTGGACGTTGATACGCTGGCAATCCATGAAGAACACCTGCGCGGCTTAATTACCGAACACGTGCAGCATACCGGTTCTTCGCGCGGCGAAGAGATCCTGGCTAACTGGCCGGCGTTCTCTGCGAAATTCGCGCTGGTTAAGCCGAAGTCCAGCGATGTTAAAGCCCTGTTGGGTCACCGTAGTCGTAGCGCAGCAGAGCTGCGCGTGCAGGCGCAGTAAGGAATTCAGATGAGCCAGAACGTATACCAGTTTATCGACCTGCAGCGTGTTGATCCGCCAAAGAAACCGCTGAAGATCCGTAAAATTGAATTTGTAGAAATCTACGAGCCGTTTTCAGAAGGCCAGGCCAAAGCGCAGGCAGACCGCTGCCTGTCCTGCGGTAACCCTTACTGTGAATGGAAATGTCCGGTACATAACTACATCCCGAACTGGCTGAAGCTGGCTAACGAAGGACGTATTTTCGAAGCCGCCGAGCTCTCTCACCAGACTAACACCCTGCCGGAAGTGTGCGGCCGCGTGTGTCCGCAGGACCGTCTGTGTGAAGGATCCTGTACGCTGAACGACGAGTTTGGCGCGGTGACCATCGGTAATATTGAGCGCTATATCAACGATAAAGCGTTTGAGATGGGCTGGCGCCCGGATATGACCGGCGTGCGTCAAACCGACAAGCGCGTGGCGATTATCGGTGCAGGCCCTGCTGGCCTGGCCTGCGCGGACGTCCTGACCCGTAACGGCGTGAAGGCGGTGGTCTTTGACCGTCATCCGGAGATCGGCGGTCTGCTGACCTTCGGTATCCCGGCCTTCAAGCTGGAGAAAGAGGTGATGACCCGCCGCCGTGAAATCTTTACCGGCATGGGCATCGAGTTCAAGCTGAACGTGGAAGTGGGCCGCGACGTGCAGCTCGACGATCTGCTGAAGGATTACGACGCCGTGTTCCTCGGCGTGGGCACCTATCAGTCGATGCGCGGCGGTCTGGAAAACGAAGAGGCACCAGGCGTGTATGATGCCCTGCCGTTCCTTATCGCCAACACTAAGCAAATCATGGGCTACGGCGAAACTGCCGACGAGCCGTTCGTCAGCATGGAAGGCAAACGCGTGGTGGTGCTGGGCGGCGGTGATACCGCAATGGACTGCGTGCGTACCTCCATTCGTCAGAATGCGGCACACGTGATCTGCGCCTATCGTCGTGACGAAGAGAATATGCCGGGCTCTAAACGCGAAGTGAAGAACGCGCGTGAAGAGGGCGTCGAGTTCCAGTTCAACATCCAGCCTCTTGGTATTGAAGTGAATGCTAACGGCAAAGTAAGCGGCGTGAAGATGGCGCGTACCGAGATGGGCGCGCCGGATGCAAAAGGCCGTCGTCGCGCGGAGATCGTCGCAGGCTCCGAACATGTGATCCCGGCCGATGCCGTGGTAATGGCGTTCGGTTTCCGTCCTCACAGCATGGAGTGGCTGGCGAAGCACAGCGTTGAGCTGGATTCACAGGGCCGCATTATTGCGCCAGAAGGCAGCGACAATGCGTTCCAGACCAGCAATCCAAAAATCTTCGCCGGTGGTGATATCGTTCGCGGGTCTGACCTTGTGGTAACGGCGATTGCCGAAGGTCGTAAAGCGGCTGACGGTATACTGAACTACCTGGAAGTGTAATAAAAAAGCCCGGTGATAAGCCGGGCTTTTTTTTGGATTATTTCTTAAGAAGCTGCCACGCCAGGTCAGTCTCGAGCGCGGTTTGATCCGCAATATGGCTAAAAGCGCTGTCATTCAGCACCGGGAAAATGGTTACGGTAAAATTCATTTGCTGACCAACGGGAACCTGACCGTTTTCAACCGCCACGACGGCCTCGTTATTGCGGATAAACAGTGATGATCCACTATCATTATCCGGCGTAAAGTTCACCTGATCCGTTGTTTTCCCTACGCTGTAGCTTTTACCATCAAGCGTCAGGTTGCTGACTTTAATCGCCACACCGCCGTTCTGACCAAACTGGAAACGCCCTTTCTGGCCGGAAGCGCCTTGTATAAGGGTTGCCATCTGCTGCTTTTCCGGGCAATAGACGCTGACGTTAATGTCTTTATCCGGCATTTTGTTCCAGCTTTGCTGACTGGAAATGATGTTGTCACGCCGCATCTGATGGTAATCCACAATCTGCTGAGAGAGCGTTAACTGGCACTCTTCAGCATAAGAAAGCCCTGGTAAAGCAAGCAGCAATAGCGCAGCCAGACGTTGAAGGTTCATCGACATACTCCGTTCACTTCCTCATAAAACGCGTCTTCGTCATGCTTTTCAGGAAGTGCGAACTCAAGCCTGCACAGACGTTGGTTGTCATCATTAATGGCATACAGTGCAGCGACCCGGTCGGCATCGTTCAGGAAGACATGCCCGTCATCAACGACCGTCACTATGTAGTTATCTTTGTCATCCACTACGGACAGCCCCTTCGTCAGCGGCTTACCGTCCGCCTGTTTGATGCGTAACATCACGCGGCGGCTATTCAGTACCTTAAAGCTCACTTCGCTTACCGAACCATGTGCAGCAGCAATATATTTGGTACCGTTTGCCAGGGTCATGCTTTGCGGTAACTTGTTCGCGTCCACTTCGATGCGCGAGTTACGCCACTCCGTCAAACCAGGAATAACAGCCTGGCCCCAGCGGTCGGTCCAGACGGTACCCTGCGGCGTGGTAATTTCCACACCCGCTTTCGGCTCGCTCAGTCTGGCAATCGCGAAGGTATCCTTGATGGAATACGGCGAGAAGGTGACGCCGTCTTTATGCATCGCAATGCCGCCGGACAGGGTGGCACTGTAGTTACGCTGGTTATCACCGCTGGTTCCCCCACCTACACTCAGCTGGGTGTAATGCAGGTTGGTATTGATGTTACCGTTAAAACTGTTTTCCTTTGTTTCCTGGTCACGATCGGCAGAAATATAGTAGTTGGTATCACTACCCAGCGAGCCGCTGTTTGCCAGGCCGTAGCTGGTGCTGTCGCCCTGCTTGCGCATGTAGGAGCTCAGGCTCTGCGAACCGCCTAACGGAATGCTGAGGTTGATGTAGAGCAGATCGTCGTCCTGGTCATCATCGGTGCTGCCCACTGCGCTTTGCCAGTTCACGTTGATCGAAGCGTATTTGAAGGTTTTCCCCCATGTAAGCAGTAAATAACGAGAATCCTCGCCCTCTCCTGCCGCCTGGTTGTAGCTCAGACCAGCACTAAAAGCCCCGGCAAGCTGAGTAGACCAACGCACGTTGCCCGAATAACTGTTGTCGTAGCCCTCGTAATCATCGTCCATCGCATCCGCCAGTTCGCGGTAATCACCGCTGTAGTGCGCCACGCTGGCAGACAGGCCGACGTTCTCGGTCAGCGAGTAATCGCTCTGTAATTCGTTTTTGATACCGTTATCGCTGTCGCCAAAGTGCGCCTTGCTGGCGGCCATGCTGGTGGAGACGTTCCAGCCATCGGTGACCATAAACTCCGTGCGCGCCCCTGCCGCCTGGTAATCCTCCGCCACCACGCCGGAGGCAAGGAGGTTCATCCATGGGAAAATTCGCCAGCCATCGGATACGTTGAACACCAGCGGATCGCTGTAGTCGCTGTCAATGCCGCGTACCTGGCCTGCCGAAACGGTGAGCCCGTTTGGTCTTGACAGGTTTCGCGCTTTTACGGATGCGGCGGGAACAATGTAGTGGTTGCTCGAACCGTCAGACTCGACAACGGTGACGTCCAGATCGACGTTATTGCGCACCATGGGCACATCATCAAGGGTAAACGGTCCCGCTGGCACCAGGGTGTTAAAGATAAGTCGCCCATTCTGGCGAACCTCAACGCGCGCCTGGGAGGTACGGGCAATACCGGATACGCTCACCCCGGTACTGTCTTTCTGTAAACCGCTGGTCGGCATTAACTGCACACCCGTGATGGGAATGCCGCTTAGCACATCGGACATGGCGTTAACTTCCCCCACCTGCATGGTCAGGCGCTGGGGAACAAATACATGTTCGGCGTATGTGTAAATACTCTCTGCGTTTCGGTTGCCGTCATCGTCCGTCAGGATATAGCGGCTGCGCAGAGACCAGTCCATCGCGTTGAATCCCGCCTCCAGGCTTGCCTGTGAGTAACGGTTACTGCTGCTATCGCTGCCGCTGTAGTCGCTTTTGGTGCTGAATAACGAGTAGTTAAGCATGCCTGCCGTGCCGCCATGCTGGAAGTTTTTCACATCAGCGCTCAGGCTGTTAAGCGCTTCCGGTGGCAGATAAAGCTCGACCGTCTCCTGGTTTGGCAAAGGGTTAATCACCGCCTGAGCATAATCGCTGCGAAGATCGTGGCAGGTTTCGTTTGCCTTTATGGAAACCGGCATGAGGCCAGCGAATTCCAGGAAGTCGTTATCAACGCACATCGTACCGTCTTCACTGAAGCGTACGGCTGCCGTTCCGCGATTGTTGCCGTTCACTTTGACCGAAACGGAGTGCGTCCCCGGTAAAAAGCGTGGGGCTTCAGCAAAGTAGCGGTTCAGATCGGTACCCAGCCCACGGGATTTGAGGATATCGGTATCAAACGTTACCTCCCTCGCGTGGAGGGAGGGGGCATCAAGAAGCATCAGAGGTAGTGCGCTATAAATCACAGCGCGCACAAAAAGTGCAAGTTGGCTTTTTTTACGCACTGCCATAATCCTTTATTTATTCAGATCCGCAATAAAACTGGGGACTTCAACGCCATAGCGGCTGGCAGGGAAAAATTTCACTTTGTTATTGCCGCTAACGGATTTACCCATCGAAACCGTCATGGTTTCGCCAGGTAAAATGTAGGTTTTAGCCAGCACGCCGCTGATACCCGATGGTTGCAGCACCACGTTCTGGGCCAGGCGTACAACATACTTACTCGGGTTTTTTACCGTGACGGAGGTACCGGAGGCGGTCCAGTCGAGGAACTTCCAGGCATCGGTCACCACTGCCAGCTTCGCCGGGCGAATCAGCACGGGAAGGTCCTGACGAATATTGATGCCAATTTTCACTTTGTTGTCATCGCTCTTCGGCGGGATACCTTCAAAGGTCACACGCTTGTAGTGCTCAACGTCTAGCGGTTTGCTGGTTTGCAGGATGAAGCGCAATTGCTGAGTCTGACCGGGCTCGAGTCGCACCACGGGCTGAGTGGTGACGAGTTTGAGGCCCTTGTCATCTGGCAGATCCACCACGTCGGTGTACAGCAGCGAAGGATGGCTGTCGGTATTTTTAACGTTGATGGTGCCGCTGTGGGTCGCTTCATCAATAACCAGCAGACTGGTTTCTGGAACCATGCCTGCGGCGTGTGCAGCAAACTGTGCAGTGAATAAGGCGGCTACGGCGAGCGTTTTAAATAAAACATTTTTAGAGCATGTCATAGGTATATTCCTTGAAAGCACTACTTAACACTCCGTGTTTATGGCGCTTCTTTATGAGAGAAAAAGCTTTCCCTCTGCATTAAATTTAACTCACTTTAAATTCGAAAGGATTAGAGATATTTAAGGCTAATCGTTAGCTGGCCATCCAGTCGGGTATCATCGGTAATGGCAAGCGTTGCGGTATTTTGAATAGCCAGAGACGTTACCAGCGGAAATGTTGCTGTCTGAAAAGCGAGCGGGTCAACAGTTCCTGATAATGCGACGGTAATATTGCGATTATTTTCGCCCTGGCTGGAGCCGTCAGTACTTTTAGCCCAGGTTGATGAACCATTCTGCTGATATATGGGATCCACCGATTTGCCGTCTGCAGTAATGCTGTTCACCTTCATGAACATGGCATAAGAGCCAATGTTTACCGTGCCCGCTTTTCCGACACCGTATGTCTGGTTAGTTGCACTCTGCGCGCCTCCCGTGTATGTCCCGGCAGACACGGTTAAACCCGCGTTAGAATCGGCTCGATCGTCTATCATATTCCAGGCAACTTTTGTTGCTGCCGTGCAGGTAATAGTAAGATCGATATTCCTTTGGCCAAGCTGGTTAACGGTTGTAGATGACAATTCACCTAAGCGGATGTTGCCGTAGTCCACCACACCGCCATTGCTAAATTCGGGGGTACAGGCCGAGCTCGTCAGCGTACCTTTGATTTTCAGTATCGCGGTTTCAGAGGCAAACGTCGAATTTACGCAAAGGAAGAATGTTGCTGCCAATAGAATCTTTTTCATGAGTTAATCCTTAACTTATGAGATATAGCCAATACAATATCGACGTAAACCATCCCTGCCTGTCGTTATCATCCCCTATGCAGAAAGCATGCCGCGATAATATAGAAATCTTAAATACATGCAATTTAGGTTTATTAATTATTCTTTTTAGATTTACTCAAACAATAGGTAGGATATATAAAAAAGCACACTCAAGCTCTTTATAGCCTATTTTTATTCATAGTATTTATTGATTAAGCGAGATTATAAAGATTACATCTTTATTCCATCACCTCTCTTATATGGAATAATGCATTGCATTGTCTTAATTTTCAACAAACCTATACATGATAAAAATATTCTCCCAACGGGTAACGAACTGTCTTTATCCATAAAAAAATCCAGCCGACTGACGAGGGCTGGATTTTATAAGGGATGAGTCGTTATTTTACCACTCTGAGAGCAGGACGCCCCCCGCGTGGCGGCGGATCGTCATCCGGATCGTTATCATCCTGCGTATCGGGTTTGTCCCCGTCAATAACGGACATCACCGTGTCGCTTTCGCGCGGCTCGGCTGCATCGTCATCGTTCAGGCTGGCAACGTCTTCATCGTACGCCGCTTCCGGCTCAAACATGGTGCCTGCACCGTTTTCACGGGCGTAGATAGCCAGTACCGCGGCCAGCGGTACGGAAACCTGACGCGGCACGCCGCCGAAACGCGCGTTAAAGCGCACTTCGTCGTTTGCCAGCTCGAGGTTACCGACGGCGCGTGGCGCAATATTCAGTACAATCTGTCCGTCGCGTGCGTATTCCATTGGAACCAGCACGCCCGGCAACGTCACATCCACAACCAGGTGCGGCGTGAGCTGGTTATCCAGCAGCCATTCATAGAAGGCGCGCAGCAGATACGGACGGCGTGGTGAAAGTTGTGACATTTCCACAGTCATTAGCCTCGGCCGAGACGCATTTCACGTTCCGGTTCAGTTAAGGATGCCAGGAAAGAGTCGCGTTCAAATACGCGAGTCATGTAGCCTTTCAGCTCTTTCGCGCCAGGGCCGCTGAACTCAACGCCCAGGGTTGGCAGACGCCACAGCAACGGTGCCAGGTAGCAGTCTACCAGGCTGAACTCATCGCTCAGGAAGAACGGTTTTTGACCAAATACCGGCGCAATCGCCAGCAGCTCTTCACGCAGCTGTTTACGTGCAGCATCCGCTTCTGAAGAGGAACCGTTAACGATAACGTTCATCAGCGTGTACCAGTCTTTCTCGATACGCTGCATGTACAGGCGGCTTTCACCACGCGCAACAGGATAAACAGGCATCAGCGGCGGATGCGGGAAACGCTCATCCAGGTATTCCATAATGATACGGGATTCCCACAGGGTCAGCTCGCGATCCACCAGCGTCGGTACGCTTTGGCTCGGGTTGAGATCGATCAGATCCTGAGGCGGGTTATCCTTTTCCACATGCTCGATCTCAAAACTGACACCCTTCTCGGCCAGCACGATACGAACCTGATGGCTATAAATGTCAGTAGGACCAGAAAACAGCGTCATTACCGAACGTTTGTTGGCAGCGACAGCCATGAAAACCTCCAGGTATATTCAGAATTTTTACTGCTACCAGCCCAACGGGGCCAGCCAGATGAAGTATCGCCCATCCCAGAGAAGACACATTGTTCAAGAATCGAACAAAAATCGAGTATTCACCGATATTTGGGCAGAAAATTGGATGATAGTTTACCAGATTTTGATGGCTTTGTGGTGAGGGGATGCCCGAAATGTGGAAAAAGAGAAGATATATGAAATGTTACTGTGGATAACCTGAGCATTATCCATAAAAAAACCCGCCGAAGCGGGTTTTTCGCCAATCGTTCTGCGTGAGCAGAAGGGATTAACGTTTGGAGAACTGTGGACGACGACGTGCTTTACGCAGACCCACTTTCTTACGTTCAACCTGACGAGCGTCACGAGTAACGAAGCCAGCTTTACGCAGTTCAGAACGCAGGGATTCGTCGTACTCCATCAGAGCGCGGGTGATACCGTGACGGATCGCACCTGCCTGACCGGAGATACCACCACCTTTAACGGTGATGTACAGATCCAGTTTTTCTACCATATCAACCAGTTCCAGCGGCTGGCGAACTACCATGCGGGCAGTTTCGCGACCGAAGTACTGTTCCAGAGAACGCTGGTTAATTACGATTTTACCACTGCCCGGTTTAATGAAAACGCGAGCTGCGGAACTTTTGCGGCGACCAGTGCCGTAGTATTGATTTTCAGCCATTGCCTATAATCCCGATTAGATGTCAAGAACTTGCGGTTGCTGTGCCGCGTGGTTGTGCTCGTTGCCTGCGTAAACTTTCAGTTTACGGAACATAGCACGACCCAGCGGGCCTTTTGGCAGCATGCCTTTAACCGCGATTTCAATCACACGCTCAGGACGGCGAGCAATCATCTCTTCAAAGGTCGCTTCTTTGATACCACCGATGTGGCCGGTGTGGTGGTAGTACATTTTGTCAGTACGCTTGTTGCCGGTAACAGCAACTTTGTCAGCGTTCAGAACGATGATGTAATCACCGGTATCAACGTGCGGAGTGTATTCCGCTTTATGCTTACCGCGCAGGCGACGAGCCAGTTCAGTAGCCAGACGGCCCAGAGTTTTACCGGTCGCGTCAACAACATACCAGTCGCGCTGTACGGTTTCTGGTTTAGCTGTAAAAGTTTTCATTAAAAGCTTACCCAAATAATAAGTTACACGTTGGTGAACACCCAAACGTTTAGTCAGTTGAGGTTCACACGACAAAGTCCGGCAAACCTACCCCTTCGAATAGCACATGCCGACACATAGAAAGTTTCGGGAAAAAAACCTTCTCGTAACGTGGGGTCGCAAGATTATAGAGAAGTTGAGGTCAAAGATCGACCCTTAAATGTGATTTGGAATGGGTTTTTCGGGGGGCAAGTTTGTGCGGTCTGGTGCCCTCACCCCCAGCCCCTCTCCCACCGGGAAAGGGGGGCTTTTACGGCATATGTTCAAGCTTCAGGTATTCCTCGCTTTGCATCTCCTGCAAACGCGACAGGCAGCGCTGGAACTCAAACTTCAGGCGCTCGCCCCGGTAGATCGCATATAAAGGCGCCTCGGCGCTGACCACCAGCTTGACGTGGCGTTCGTAAAATTCATCCACCAGCGCGATGAAGCGGCGCGCTTCGCTCTCCATCAGCGGCGTCATCACCGGCACATCCAGCAGCATGACGGTATGGAACAGGCGCGAAAGCGCGATGTAGTCATGCTGGCTGCGTGCATCCACGCACAGCGTGGCAAAAGAGACGGCCAGCGTCTGGTTCTCGACGCCCAGCGTCGGCAACGGACGATGGTTAATTTCCAGCTCCGGCGCGTTATCCCGCTTTTCGCCCGCCAGCGCCAGCCACAGTTTCTCCATCTCCCGGGTCGTGTCGTCGTTCAACGGCGAAAGCCACAGGTGCGCCTGCGTCAGCGTGCGCAGACGATAATCGACACCGGCATCGACATTCATAATGTCGCAGTGCTGCTTGATGGCATCAATGGCGGGGAGAAAACGCGCCCGCTGGAGGCCGTTGCGGTACAGTTCATCCGGCGGGATATTGGAGGTCGCCACCAGGGTGATCCCGCGCGCAAACAGCGCTTTCATGAGTCCCCCCAGCAACATGGCATCCGTAATATCGGAAACAAAAAACTCGTCAAAGCAGAGCACGTCCGTTTCAGCCTTGAAGCGGTCCGCTACGATTTCCAGCGGATCGGTTTCGCCCTGCAGCGCCGTCAGCTCCTCATGGACCCGCAGCATAAAACGGTGAAAGTGCAGACGCTGCTTACGCGTGCCGGGCAGGCTCTGGTAGAACATATCCATCAGCCAGGTTTTACCGCGCCCTACGCCGCCCCACATATATAAGCCGCGAACCGGTGCGTTTACCTGAGGCTCTTTTTTGCCCAGCAAACGGCCGAATACCGCCTTCAGCCCGCTGCTCTGCACCGCATCGGCGGGTTTAGCCTGAAGCTCATGGTAAATAGTGTCCAGGCGGTTAACCGCCTCACGCTGGACATCATCCGGCTGATGCGTGCCCTCACTCAGGGCCAGTTGGTAACGCGATGACGGGGACAGGTTTTGCATCATGTTATTGTTATTCCTTTAGTTAAACCTCATCAGCAGTCGTGGCTGATGAAAAAAAGGCCGTTCTACACTACGCGATGATACGTCAGGATTCCACTTCTGCGGAAATAGCGGTTATAGTGGCATAATCAGGCACAGGCAGGAGCCGAGCCAACACCCTACGGAACAACAAGACAACGGGAGAAGTTCATGACCTGGGAATATGCGCTAATCGGTTTAGTCGTCGGCATCATTATCGGTGCCGTGGCCATGCGTTTCGGTAACCGCAAATTGCGTCAGCAGCAGTCACTGCAATACGAACTGGAAAAGAACAAAGCCGAACTGGAAGAATACCGCGAAGAGCTGGTCAGCCACTTTGCCCGTAGCGCCGAGCTGCTGGACAACATGGCGACAGATTATCGCCAGCTCTACCAGCACATGGCAAAAAGCTCCAGCAGCCTGCTGCCGGAAATGACCGCGGAAAGCAACCCCTTCCGCAATCGCCTGGCGGATTCAGAAGCCGGTAACGATCAGGCACCGGTGCAGATGCCACGCGACTATTCTGACGGCGCGTCCGGCCTGCTGCGCGGTGGCGTAAAACGCGATTAATCGCACAAGCTGAATAAATTTAACGGGCGCACCTTATGCGCCCGTCCTTTCTTCCCGTCCCCAGCTATTATTTAGTCAAACACCTCATTGTTCAGCGGTTGAAAATTCAATAACATCAAGATGTTTTTGGGGCCGTTCTTTTTCATTCCAGGATACGAGAGTCAGCATCGATGAAGAAAAAAAACCAGCTGTTGAGCGCCTTAGCGTTAAGTGTCGGGTTATCTCTCTCGGCGTCCTTCCCTGCCGGTGCGGCACTGCCTTCGCAGGTGCCGGGACAAAACGCTATTCCAAGCCTCGCGCCAATGCTTGAAAAAGTTCTGCCTGCGGTGGTCAGCGTTCAGGTGGAAGGGACGGCACGCCAAAGCCAGCGCATCCCCGAGGAGCTAAAGAAATACTTTGGCGATGACGCGCCCGATCAGCAGGCAACGCCGTTTGAAGGCCTGGGTTCAGGGGTGATTATCGACGCGGCCAAGGGCTATATCCTCACCAATAATCATGTGATCAGCCAGGCCGACAAAATCAGCGTCCAGCTGAATGACGGCCGGGAGTTCGACGCAAAACTGATCGGCGGCGACGATCAGAGCGATATCGCCCTGTTGCAGGTGCAAAAGCCCAGCAACCTGACCCAAATCGCTATCGCCGATTCCGATAAGCTGCGCGTTGGTGATTTTGCCGTCGCGGTCGGCAACCCGTTCGGCCTGGGCCAGACCGCCACCTCCGGGATTGTCTCCGCGCTGGGGCGCAGCGGCCTGAATCTGGAAGGGCTGGAAAACTTTATCCAGACCGATGCCTCCATCAACCGGGGCAACTCCGGCGGCGCGCTGCTTAACCTGAACGGCGAGCTGATCGGCATTAATACCGCCATCCTTGCCCCTGGCGGCGGCAGCGTCGGGATTGGATTTGCCATCCCGAGCAACATGGCCAAAACGCTATCTCAACAGCTGATTCAGTTCGGCGAGGTTAAGCGCGGACTGCTGGGCATCAAAGGCATGGAGATGAGCGCAGATATCGCCAAAGCCTTTAACATTAACGTCCAGCGCGGGGCGTTTGTCAGCGAAGTACTGCCAAATTCCGGTTCGGCGAAAGCGGGCGTGAAGTCCGGAGACGTCATTGTCAGCCTGAACGATAAGCCGCTGAGCAGCTTCGCGGAGCTGCGATCGCGTATTGCCACCACGGAGCCTGGCGCTAAGGTGAAGCTGGGCCTGATCCGCGAGGGCAAACCGCTGACCGTGGAAGTGACGCTGGATAAGAGCACCTCCTCTTCCGCCAGCGCGGAACAGATCTCCCCGGCGCTACAGGGCGCAACGCTGAGCGACGGCCAGCTTAAGAACGGGACAAAAGGCATTTCCGTCACGGCCGTTGAAAAGAGTAGCCCGGCCGCGCAGGCGGGGTTACACCAGGACGACGTGATCGTTGGCGTGAACCGCACCCGCGTGCAGTCCATCGCCGAAATGCGCAAAGTGCTGGAGAGTAAGCCGGCGGTCATTGCCCTGCAAATTATCCGCGGCAACGACACCCTCTACATTTTACTGCGTTAACCATTTGCGACTCCGGGCATCGCCGCCGCGTGTGATGTCCGGATAACTCATGTTATGCTGCAAACCGTTCCTTTATTAACGACACACGCATCATGCTTTTAAAGCTCTTTCGTTCAATTGTCATTGGTCTGATCGTTGCCGGTCTGCTGTTAGTGGCTATGCCGTCTTTACGCCAGTTCAACAAACTGTCGGCTCCCCAGTTCGACAGCGCGGATGAAACGCCTGCAACCTACAATCAGGCGGTACGCCGTGCCGCCCCCGCCGTGGTTAACGTCTATAACCGCGGGCTTAACAGTTCCGCTCATAACCAGCTGGAAATTCGCACGCTCGGGTCCGGGGTGATCATGGATGACCGGGGTTACATCATTACCAACAAGCACGTGATCAACGATGCCGACCAGATCATTGTCGCCCTGCAGGACGGTCGCGTGTTTGAAGCCCTGCTGGTGGGGTCGGACAGCCTGACCGATCTGGCGGTGCTGAAAATCAACGCTACGGGCGGTCTGCCCACTATCCCGATCAATCGCAAACGAACCCCGCACATTGGTGACGTGGTGCTGGCAATTGGTAACCCGTATAACCTGGGCCAGACCATCACTCAAGGGATTATCAGCGCAACCGGCCGAATCGGCCTGAACCCGTCAGGGCGACAGAACTTCCTGCAAACCGATGCCTCAATCAACCACGGTAACTCCGGCGGCGCGCTGGTGAACTCGCTGGGCGAACTGATGGGCATTAACACCCTTTCCTTCGACAAGAGCAACGATGGTGAAACACCGGAAGGGATTGGCTTTGCCATTCCGTTCCAGCTGGCGACCAAAATTATGGACAAGCTGATCCGCGATGGCCGCGTGATCCGTGGCTACATTGGTATCGGCGGGCGTGAAATCGCGCCGCTGCATACGCAGGGCGGTGGTATCGATCAGATCCAGGGGATTGTGGTTAACGAAGTCGCGCCTGGCGGCCCGGCGGCCAATGCGGGCATTCAGGTTAACGACGTCATCCTTTCCGTCAACGGTACGCCAGCGGTCTCTGCGCTTGAAACGATGGACCAGGTGGCTGAAATTCGACCGGGCTCTATCATCCCCGTCGAAGTTATGCGTAATGACAAGAAGCTCACGATTCAGGTCACCATTCAGGAATACCCGGCCACTAACTGACGTGCATAAAAAAACGGAGCATAGCGCTCCGTTTTTTTACCGGGACAAGATCACTTGTTAACGAATTCTTCGCCCAGGGTGATATCTTTTTTCAGCGTATCAAGCATGCCTTCCATCGCGTTTTGCTCAAACGCGCTCAGCGTGCCGATAGACTTACGCTCTTCAACGCCGTTTTTACCCAGCAGCAGCGGCTGAGAGAAGAAGCGCGCGTGCTCGCCGTCGCCTTCTACGTAAGCGCATTCAACCACGTTTTTCTCGCCCTGCAGCGCGCGAACCAGAGACAGGCCGAAACGCGCCGCCGCCTGGCCCATAGACAGGGTTGCAGAACCGCCACCCGCCTTCGCTTCCACCACTTCGGTGCCCGCGTTCTGAATACGTTTGGTCAGATCGGCCACTTCCTGCTCGGTGAAGCTCACGCCCGGGATCTGCGACAGCAGAGGCAGGATAGTCACACCAGAGTGTCCGCCGATAACCGGCACTTCCACTTCCGTTGGCTGCTTGCCTTTCAGCTCAGCCACGAAGGTGTTGGAACGGATGATATCCAGCGTAGTCACGCCGAACAGTTTGTTCTTATCGTAAACACCCGCTTTCTTCAGCACTTCCGCAGCGATGGCAACGGTGGTGTTCACCGGGTTGGTGATGATACCAATGCACGCTTTCGGGCAGGTTTCAGCGATCTGCTGAACCAGGTTTTTCACGATGCCCGCGTTGACGTTGAACAGGTCTGAACGATCCATACCCGGTTTACGCGCAACGCCAGCGGAGATCAGCACGACGTCGGCACCCTGCAGCGCAGGACGCGCATCTTCACCGGAGAAGCCTTTGATTTTCACAGCTGTCGGGATGTGGCTCAGGTCAACCGCCACGCCTGGGGTTACCGGAGCAATATCGTACAGGGAGAGTTCTGAGCCTGAAGGCAGTTGGGTTTTCAGTAGTAGGGCAAGCGCCTGGCCGATACCACCAGCAGCGCCGAGGACTGCAACTTTCATCCTAAACTCCTTATTATGGTTAACTTTAAGTATCTGTAACTCCGTTGCGGCGACCATAATTCAGCAAGTCATTAATTACAATTTTCGTAGCTAAAGAATTTGAGGTCGCGCGTCTTTCGCCTTCACCTGAATACTATCGGGCTGCGGGCAGCAACGAATTAAGAGGGGGTTACAATACACCCTGCCACACCACCAAAACAACATCATTTTGATAACATTTAATTTACTTTTAAGCTTATTTGCACGGCGTGACCCAGGCATGTTTTCCGATAACGAAATCTGATAAAATCACTCCCTTTCATAACATTATTTCAGCCTACCCGCTGGCAGATTGTTTGCATAAAAATTCATCCACATGCATAATAATGTTGTTTCTACCGTCATATTCCGGGTGACTTATGCGAAGCTCGTCTAAGCAAGAAGAATTAGTAAGGGCGTTTAAAGCGCTACTTAAAGAAGAGAAATTCAGTTCTCAGGGAGAAATTGTTCAGGCGTTGCAGGAACAAGGCTTCGACAACATCAACCAGTCGAAAGTCTCCCGCATGTTAACCAAGTTCGGTGCGGTGCGTACGCGTAACGCTAAAATGGAAATGGTCTATTGCCTGCCTGCTGAACTTGGCGTGCCGACTACCTCCAGCCCGCTGAAGAACCTGGTTCTCGATATCGACTATAACGATGCCGTCGTGGTGATCCATACCAGCCCCGGTGCCGCACAGCTGATTGCCCGCCTGCTGGACTCGCTGGGTAAAGCTGAGGGGATCCTCGGCACCATCGCCGGTGACGACACCATCTTTACCACACCAGCTAACGGTTTCTCTGTTAAAGACCTCTACGAAGCTATTCTGGTTCTGTTCGAACAGGAACTGTAATTGCCTGCCCCGCAGCATTCGGCTGCGGGGATAATGCTGCCGCTGCCTCGTTTCACCCTGCTTTCCTCTGCCTGTTACTTTTGCATTTAGTGCTTTTTACCGCCCGTTAACATTCATCCAGTGAATAATCTGCCGCGAAATCGCACAAAAAATCAAATTCTCATATCCTGTTGATTTTCAATACAAAACGCAGCTTTTGTGGCGCGATAGCCCCCTTTTTTATGCAATACGGTTATTAAAACCAACTTTTTTAACGCGTAATAACAAGCGCAATCATTAGTCTGGTATTAATTTTTTGGGTGATTAGTGTATACTTGATTTTGTGATGAGGGTCACAGAACAAAGACCCCAGTAAAATAATTGACGAGGTAAATAATCATGAAAATCAAAACCACTGTTGCAGCCCTGAGCGTACTCTCTGTCCTGTCATTCGGTGCCTTCGCAGCCGACACTATTAACGCCGAGCAGGCACAATCCCGTCAGGCTATCGGGACGGTTTCTGTCGGTGCCATCGGTACTTCTCCGATGGACATGCACGAAATGCTGAACAAAAAAGCGGAAGAACAGGGTGCGTCAGCCTATCGCATCATCGAAGCGCGCAGCGGCGACCACTGGCACGCTACCGCAGAACTGTACAAGTAAACCCTCGTCGTATCTCATCATACGACTTGCCCCTGGCCTCCCGGTCAGGGGCTTTTTTATGGGTGACGCACATTGAAGCGTAGCTGCCCTTCCAGCTCCTCTTCCGCTTCATCAAATAACAAAATCAAGGCACCGAAGCGTCTGCGCTGTTTTTCAGGCAGATGGGTGAACTCGATTTCCAGCGGTAGCGGCAGCCGATCGCCGGTAACCAAATCCCACAGCATATCCAGATTGCTCACGCTGTCCCGCTCCAGGTCGAACGCCCGAATAAACTCGCGATAGAAGTCTTCCTGACTGTCGATTTCATCAAAATCAAAGGTATAAATTTTCATTGCCAGCCACCCGGTACAGGCGGGCGGCAGATGCCGCCCTGTCTATTATAATCCCCCGATATGCAGGGTTTTAACTTCGAGAAACTCCTCCAGCCCCAGCACGGAACCCTCACGGCCCAGCCCGGACTCTTTTACTCCCCCAAACGGTCCCAGCTCGGTCGATACCGCGCATTCGTTAATGCCGATCATGCCGCTCTCAATCGCCTGCGACACGCGGAACACGCGCGACAGATTCTGGGTATAGAAGTAGGCCGCCAGCCCGTATGGCGTATTGTTGGCGCGCATGACTACCTCATCTTCCGAGGTGAAGCGGAAGCAGGCGGCTACGGGACCAAAGGTCTCCTCTTCTGCCAGCTTCATCCCTTCATGACAGTCGCCGAGCACGGTTGGCATCCAGAAGTTACCGCCAAGCTCGTGCGGCTTACCGCCAGCCAGCACGGTGGCGCCCTTCGCTACCGCATCCTCGACGTGCTCACGTACCTTATCGACAGCCGAAGGTTCAATCAGCGGGCCGACAACGACTCCCTCCTCCAGGCCGTTACCGACCTTCAGCGCCTTCACCGCGTCGGCAAGCTGATTCACAAACCTGTCGTAGACCGTTTCCTGAATATAGAAGCGGTTTACGCTGACGCAGACCTGCCCGGCGTTACGGAACTTATTGGCAATCGCGCCTTTAACGGCGGCATCAATATCCGCATCCTCGAAAACGATGTAGGGCGCGTTGCCGCCCAGCTCCATCGACACTTTTTTCATCGTTTCCGCGGCGTTGCGTACCAGCGTTTTCCCGACGGAGGTTGAGCCGGTGAAGGAGATTTTGCGCACGTCGCGGCTGGCCATAATGGCGTCGCTGATTTCTGAGGTACTTCCCGCGACCGCGTTGAGCACACCATCCGGCACGCCGGCCTGCTTCGCCAGCGTCAGCAGCGCAAAGGCGCTCAGCGGCGTGTTGTTTGCTGGCTTAATGACGCCGGTACACCCTGCCGCCAGCGCCGGGCCGAGCTTGCGGGTGAGCATGGCCATCGGGAAATTCCATGGCGTGATGGCTGCAACCACGCCGACGGGTTCACGGGTTGCCAGAATACGGGAGCCGGGCTTAACCGGAGGGATGATTTCACCGTTGGCGCGCTTGGCCTGCTCGGCAAACCACTGAATGAAGCTGGCGGCATATTCTACTTCGCCCTCAGCCTCTTTCAGCGGCTTACCCTGCTCGGTGGTCATCAGCCGTCCGAGCCAGCTTTTGTTCTCAATAATCAGTTCATACCAGCGGTAGAGGATCGCAGAGCGCTCTTTTGCCGTTTTTGCGCGCCATGCGGGAAAGGCTTTGGTCGCGGCCGCAATGGCCTCTTCGGTTTCGGCTTTACCCGCTTTCGCCACCCTGGCGATTGTCTCGCCCGTGGCGGGGTTCAGCACGTCAAACGTGGTGTCGAGGGTTTTCCAGATACCGTTAACCAGATACCCGTTCTGAAAAAGAATACTGTCCTGAAGAGCCTGGGTTGTCATGTGTCCTCCCTTCCTGAATGTTTGAACCTGCAGGAATAAGTATAGCCACAAAAAAACCGACGCTTTTGGCGTCGGTTTTCTCTTCATCAGCTGTCCGTCAGCGCATTCTGGTAGCGGTGGAGCATAAACACCAGACGCTCTACCGGCTCGGTGACCTGCGGCGGGGCTTCCCAGATCCGCAGCTTCTCCTGGTAAACGTCCAGCTCCTCCAGCAGCTGCCTAAAGTAGCGGCGACGCTTGTCATCGCTGGATGCAGAAATCACGTGGTCCGCCGTGCGCCGAAGCTGGCGGTGGAAGGCCGATAAATCATCGTTGATCGGCACCGGCGCGTTTCGCAGACGCTGGTGCGCAATAATCATGGTCAACGCCAGGCGGAACCTCGCGATATCGCCCGGGAATTTGTTCAGCAGCAGGAAAAGCTGCTGATAGAGCGCCGGCAGGTGGTTCTCCTTGCGCCGTGCGGTATTGGTGGTCAGGGAAGAGACGGCCGCCGACACGAACTGATTCAGCAGCACGCGCCCTGTCCGCGCCCGGGAGTTATCCCGCACCAGCAGGATCACCATCATCGCCAGGAAACAGCCCACCAGCTGGCCCAATGCGCTGTCCAGGAACTGGCTGAAATGGAAGGTCATCGGGTTATCCAGCACGATGATGTTAATGGTGCTCGCCAGCGCCCCCAGCGATCCCAGGCGGCGCTTCTGAACCTCTATGCCAATAAAGAACGCCATTACCGCCAGGCTGATACAGAGTAAAAGCATGCTTTGCTGCGTCGAGGGGATAATCACCAGGAAGTAGAGCGCGCCAATGGGTAACGCAGCAATGGTGCCGTACAGAAAATCGATGGCGACCATGCGCGGATTGGGCAGACGCATCGCCAGGGCGGTAACGACGGCAATCATCACCATCGCGCCGCTGCCGGACGTCCAGCCGGTCCACAGCCAGAACAACGTGCCGAGTATGCAGGCCAGGGTGGTACGCCAGAAGTTGACCATCGCATGATGGCGCTCGGCGGATTCTGGTTTAATCACCACTTCGCCCTGTAACACTTCTTCTTCCGCCGCACTGATTTTGGTGTTGCCCGTCACGCCGCGCTTCAGAAGCAGATAGCGCGTCGCCGCGCCGACCCAGGTATAAATGGTCACCGGGGTATCGCGCTCCCCTGTCCAGGCGATAACCCGACGCATGCGCTTAAGCTGTCGGTGCACGTCCTGCACCGTCTCTACCGGCTCGTCAAACAGCTCGCGGAAGGTATCCGTTACCGCTTCAGGACGAGTGTTCTGAATCAGGTAGGTTTCGCACGCCTGGGTGATCAGCGTTAACGACACGGTATTGATCGCTTTCAGGCGACGGTTTGCCCGATCCCAGCGGGAAGACTCCATATTGAGATTACTGCGCATCCCCTCCAGCGCCTGCGTACGGCGCACCAGGCCGCTCCAGGCTTTGTCGACCTCTTCGCTGTCGCCATGCTTAATGCACAGCTGCATGAGCTGGTACTGGGCAACGATGAGCGCATCCAGCTCCCGATCGACTTCCTGCTTGATGGATCGCGGAGAGAAAAGCAGATCCGCGACTATCGCGCAGACGATGCCGATGACAATTTCGCTGCAACGTTCTACGGCGAACTGCGGGGCGAGCAGCGGTTCGGTCTGAATAGTGATGATGATAATCAGCGCGGTATACCCGGCCAGACCCCAGGCGTAGGAGTTCTCAACCTTCACCAGAGAAGAGACCCAGGTACAGAAACCGGCCCAGATACAGCACACGATCAGCATCAGCAGCGGGGTGCGGATCATCAGAATGATAATGGTCAGCGCGGCGATACAGCCGATAAAGGTCCCGATAATGCGCAGCATCCCGCGATAGCGGATTGCCCCGGAGTAGGGTTCACCGCCGGCAGCAAAGGCGGGACCGGCGGCGACAATCGCGGCGGTCAGAACGGCCCAGCGCGGCGTTTCAAGCTGGAAGTGGAAGCCAACGAACAGCGCCAGCACAATGGCGCATGCCAGCTTCACGGCGAAGCGGATGTGCTGGCTGGCGATGGAGAAAATGCCCATACCGATTAACCAAACTCGCGCAGGCGATGGGCGATTTGACGGAAGAGCGAATCCTGGCTGGCATCACGGTCTTTTTCACCGGTGATCACCACCGTCGCGGTGGTGCCTGCGGGCCAGAGGTTACTCTGCTGCTCATCCAGACGAATGCGTACCGGCACGCGCTGCGCCAGGCGCACCCACTCAAGGTTGGAGTCTACGGTCGCCATCCCTTTCGCATCATTGGAGCTGCTGGCGTTAGTTACCCCCGCTGCAATGCTGTCCACGGTCCCTTTCAGAACCCGGTTGCTGCCGAGCGGCGTGATTTCGGCGCGATAGCCCGGACGTACGCCTTCCAGCTTGGTCTCTTCCATATAGGCAAGAACGTAGAAGGAGTTCTGTTTCACCAGCGCCACGGCGGTTGAGCCGCGCGTGATAAACTCGCCCGCATAGACGTTAAGGTTGGTCACCCAGCCATCGGACGGGGCGCGGATAACGGTACGCTCCAGATCGAGCTTCGCCAGATCGCGCGTCGCCTGGGCTTTTGCCAGCTGGTGCAGCACGGTTTGCAGAACGTTGTTGGACTGGTCAATCTCTTCTCGGGACATGGCCTGGATGCCCAGCCTGTTACGGCGCCCTGCTTCACGGCGTTTTTCAGAGGCCAGCGCGTTGTAATACGCCACATCCGCTTCAGCTTCTTCGAGGGCTTTTTGATAGCGCGGCTGGTCGATGGTGAACAGCACCTGATCTTTTTTTACCAGCTGGTTATCGTGGACGTTGACGGCCGTAATAAGCCCGGCGACGTCTGGCGCGATGGCGACCACTTCGGCGCTAAAACGCGCATCGCGCGTCCACGGTGACTCGGTGTAATAGACCCAGGCGCGAAAAATAGCGATGAACGCCAGGATGACCAGCGCCATAGTGATGGCGGTGCGGGAGATTTTTCTTGTTAGCGTTTTCACATCAACCTCAGACAAACATGCGCGATATTAAGTAGAACAGGCAGCAATACAGCGCGGTATTAAACAATGCAGGGTGCCAGACGAAATCATAAATCCCGGTAGGGACCAGCACCTTGCGCACCAGCCAGAAGATCGCCAGTGATAAAAGAAGCTCGAAAAATATCGGTGGGAACGACAAACCGAACACCACGATAACGGGAAACAGACTCATGTTGACCTTGATTAGAGAGAGTGCAGGCTACTGGATTGTTAAGCACGCGCCGCCGCAGGAGAGCAGGAAATGCCGGGCGAAAGTGGCGCAGCCGTTATGTAATTAATAGTATATTAACGTAACTGTTATGCTGTTATCTATCATATGTGATCTAAATCACTTTTAAGACAGAGTGAATAATGGAACGTCTAAAACGCATGTCGGTGTTTGCCAAAGTGGTTGAACAAGGCTCTTTTACCGCCGCAGCTCGTCAGCTACAAATGAGCGTCTCATCCATTAGCCAGACGGTGTCAAAACTGGAAGATGAACTCCAGGTAAAGCTGCTTAACCGCAGCACCCGCAGCATCGGGCTGACGGAGGCCGGTAAGATTTACTACCAGGGCTGCCGCCGGATGCTGCATGAAGTGCAGGATGTA
Organism: Enterobacter cloacae complex sp. 2022EL-00788; assembly: GCF_026627565.1. Lineage (NCBI taxonomy): Bacteria > Pseudomonadati > Pseudomonadota > Gammaproteobacteria > Enterobacterales > Enterobacteriaceae > Enterobacter > Enterobacter cloacae complex sp. 2022EL-00788. The sequence goes on from NZ_JAPNMC010000004.1 coordinate 367,028, forward strand.
CACGAACAGCTCTATGCTTTTAACAACACGCCGATCGGCACGCTGCGCATTGGGTGTTCTTCAACTATGGCACAAAATGTTCTCGCTGCCATGACGGCGGAAATGCTGAAAGAGTATCCCGGCTTAAGCGTCAATCTGGTGACGGGCATTCCGGCACCGGACCTGATTGCCGATGGATTAGACGTGGTGATCCGCGTTGGCGCCCTGCAGGACTCAAGCCTGTTCTCGCGTCGCCTGGGCAGCATGCCGATGGTGGTCTGCGCCTCGAAAAGCTATCTGGCGCAGTATGGCGTGCCGGAAAAACCCGCCGATCTCGGCAACCATTCATGGCTGGAATACAGCGTGCGCCCGGACAATGAGTTTGAACTGATCGCACCGGAAGGGCTTTCCACCAAACTGCTGCCGGAAGGCCGGTTCGTCACTAACGATCCGATGACCATCTCGCGCTGGCTGGTTGCCGGCGCCGGGATCGCCTACGTGCCGCTGATGTGGGTGATCAACGAGATCAACTCCGGCGAGCTGGAGATCCTGTTCCCCCGGTACCAGTCCGATCCGCGTCCGGTTTATGCGCTCTATACCGAAAAGGACAAGCTGCCGCTGAAGGTGCAGGTCTGTATTAACTATCTGACGGACTATTTTGTGGAAGTGGCGGAGCTGTTTCAGGGCATGCGGGGAAGAAGGAAAGAGTAGGCCTTCCCCCTCATCCCGGCCCTCTCCCAAAGGGGCGAGGGCGAAAAGACCGCACGGAGCAGTCCCCTCTCCCCGTTGGGCAGAGGGTCAGGGTGAGGGGAAAATGAAAAATTACGCCGTGCCGCCCACCGTCAGGTTATCGACCTTCAGGGTTGGCTGGCCCACGCCTACCGGCAGGCTCTGACCTTCTTTGCCGCAGACGCCCACGCCGTTATCCAGCTTCAGATCGTTACCGACCATGGAGATCTGCTGCATTGCTTCAATCCCGGATCCGATCAGCGTCGCCCCTTTTACCGCTTTGGTCACTTTGCCTTTCTCAATCAGATACGCTTCTGAAGTCGAGAAGACAAACTTGCCGGAGGTGATATCCACCTGGCCGCCGCCAAAGTTTGGCGCGAAGATGCCGTAATCAACGGATTCGATAATCTCCTGCGGCGTGGATTTGCCCGGCAGCATGTAGGTATTGGTCATGCGCGGCATCGGCAGGTGCGCGTAAGATTCACGACGACCGTTGCCCGTTGGCGCAACGCCCATCAGGCGCGCGTTGAGCTTGTCCTGCATGTAACCCTTCAGCACGCCGTTCTCGATCAGCACGTTGTACTGGCCCGGCGTACCTTCGTCGTCGATAGAAATCGAGCCGCGACGGTCGAGCATGGTGCCATCATCCACCACGGTACACAGCTCGGAGGAGACAAGCTGCCCCATCTGGCCGCTGAATACAGACGTACCGCGACGGTTGAAATCGCCTTCCAGACCGTGCCCAACCGCTTCGTGCAGCAGCACGCCCGGCCAGCCGGCGCCCAGCACCACCGGTAGCGTACCGGCGGGGGCTGCCACGGCAGACATGTTAACCAGCGCCATGCGCACGGCCTCTTTTGCCCACGCATCCGCGCGCGCTTCGCCGTCAACATCGCCCAGGAACCAGTCATAGCCGAAACGTCCGCCGCCACCGCTTGAGCCGCGCTCGCGCTTGCCGTCGTCTTCTACCTGAACGCTGATGGAGAGACGGACCAGCGGACGCACGTCGGCGGCCAGCGTACCGTCTGTCGCCGCCACCAGAATCAGCTCATAGACACCGCTCAGGCTGGCAGACACTTCCTGCACCCGTTTATCCGCTGCACGGGCCACTTTGTCCACGCGGCGCAGGATGTCCAGCTTCTCTTCGCGGCTCATGCTTTGCAGCGGATCGATGCTGGTATAGAGCGCAGAATGCTGTACTTCACCCAGGGTTTTTACGCGACCGTCGCCGGTATCGCGCACAATGGTTCGCGCGGCCTGCGCGCTCTGCTCAAGTGCGGCCAGGCTAATCTGGTCGGCATAGGCAAAACCGGTTTTCTCGCCGCTGACGGCGCGTACGCCGACGCCCTGGTCGATGTTGTAAGAGCCATCTTTAATGATGCTGTCTTCTAAAACCCAGGATTCGTGATAGCTCGACTGGAAATAGAGATCGCCGTAGTCGAGACGGCGTTCGGTCAGTTGACCAAGAATGGAGAACAGGTCCTGATGGCTCAGGCCGTTCGCTGCGAGCAAATGTTCACTTACCAGGTTCAGACTCATCGTATTGCTACTCGTTCGTTGCCGCCCGTGGCGGTATAAAGATCGTATTTATTGAGAGTGAGGCAATTACCTGCCCACGTCAAATCATTGCTGTGCTTCTTTGCGCGGCTGGCGCAGCACTTCATTAATCTGCGGTTTATCGATTGGGCCCGTAATGCGGTAGCGCAGAATCGAGACTTTGCTCCACAGCGGCCCCAGCACTTTGCTGGCGGCAAATACCGCTGCACCGATAATCGGGTTGACCACGAAAGCCGTCGCCACGCCCACGGTGGCTGAAATTTCCGGGGCGACGACCGCTTCCATATCCAGCTCACGACGCACGAGGTTCACCGACCCTTTCATGGCGATATCCGCTTCCAGGCCGTCCACCAGCGTATCGTCGGTATGCATAACGCCATCCTTGATCCAGGCCGTTGAGCGAATGGAGTCATAATAGAAACCCTCGTTAAAGGTGTCGCTAAAATCGAAGCGCAGCTTGCGAAGCAGCGCGTCAAAGCTCAGCAGGCGCAATATCTGCCCCGCATGACCGGTGCTGACATCGGCGATTTCACCCTTACCAAAGCGGGTTCTGAGAATACCGTTGAGCGAGGCCTCGTCCGGCGTCCACGGCGCGGCGCGCCAGTGCAGATCGTAATTCACATCGAAGGACGATCCGCGAAGCGGCGTGCTGATACCGAAGAAGTTAGCCGCGGCATCGAGCTTGTTCCCTTTAATATCCCCTTTCAGCGAGGTGCGCTGTTCACCCGGTTTATTTACCCATTCGCCTGCGGCAGTAAGGCGTCCAAAGCCAGTATCCACCAGCCCACCGGAGAGGCTCAGCGTATGGCCCTTAATAGCAAAATCACCGTCGATACGGCCATATTTTTGCCCCCACAGCCAGCACTCCGCGCAGCGAAGCTGGAGATCGGGCCAGCCGCTGAAATCCACGCGCGTGGAGCCACTCAGCGGCGAGGCAGTCGTCGGCTGGGCGTTAGCTGCCGCAAAGGTCGGGTTGTAATAGAGATAGCGAATTGCCGCCTGCCACGGGGCGTTATCGCGCATCGTCAACGTGCCGTTAATTTCCCGCCCCTTCGCCTCCACGCGCGAGCCGTTAGCCACAGGCCGGGAAACAATGCTCAGGTTATTCCACTGCTGCCCCCCCAGCGTCAAAGCCGGCGTGCGCAAGGTGATGGCCTGCGGGAACTGCGCCGTTTGATCGACGTTTTGTCCTACCCCTTTCTGGAACAGCGCCAGCCACTGCGCGCCGTCCAGCGGCGGGAGGTTCAGTTCAACCCCCGCCTGCTCCGGCAGCGGCGGCAGGGTTCGGCTGTCCGTCGTCCAGATCGCCCTGTCCAGCGTCAGCTTGCGGCTGAGCAGCCAGCGGCTGTTAAAGTGGTTCGTTCCGCCAGCGTTACCGGTTAAATCAAAGCTGTTGAGGTTACCCGCAACGTTAACGTTAACAGGCAGTGGTTCACCGCTTTTCTTATTCAGCGGCGCGGGAAGCTGGCTGCTGAGATTTTTCAGGTCGCCAGTGATATCGACGCTGTAGCGCGCCCCGGCGTGATAAGGCAGGTCGATGGCGACCTTGCCATTCCATGACACCGCACCGTCCACCGCGTTCTCAATCGGCTTCGGCAGAACATTCATGCGTGACGGCTGCCAGTTCGCGTCCATATTTACCGCCACCTGATAGGCTTTATCGCCCTCGGTAGTGGAGAAATCGATATTGACGGGTTGATTAAACCAGGTCGCTTTCAGCGGCTCGCTTTTCAGATTGCCGTTAACAAAGCTGAACTGTCCGCTGAGGTTCTTCAGGGTGCTGTCCAGCGGCTTGATATAGAGGCTGTTGTTGTTAAGGCGCACGTCGCCTTTGGCGGTAGTCATCTCGCCGTCGAGGGGAATATCCAGATGTAAGCGAGCATTCACATCGCCATCTAACTGTAGCTGCTGAAGGGTAGCTGCCAGGGAGTCATTCAGCGGCGTTTCCTCAAAGTACGGACCAACCGCTTTACCCGGCCCCTGAATATCCGCATCAATCAGCAATTTCTCTTTGGAGTAATCCGGGATGTTCGCCGTCAGGTTGCTGGCGGTCACGCCGCCCAGCGCAACGCTGTCGGTCTTCATCCACAGGCCGTCATTCAGGAAGTTAAGTTCAATATCCAGATTTTTCAGCGCGGGCCAGCCCGGCTGGAAGGCATAGGTGGCGTTGCGCAGCGGCACCAGCACCTGGAACTGGCCTTCGTTATGTTTATACGGGAACAGGTGCGGATTACCGCCGTAGACCAGCGTGGCGTTATCAGCCTGACCGCCCTGAATGGCGCCGCTGAGGTAGTCCACCAGCGCCTTGCCCATCAGGTTTTCCGGGAAGTAGCGCCACGCCTGCGAACCATCATCGGTGCTGATGCCCGCCAGAATACCCAGCCACGGCTCATCGCCTTCAGGCTGCAGATAACGGAAGTTTCCGCGCGCATGTACCGCTTTGGCTTTTACATCGATGTCGCGGCCATCCAGCTGAAAACCGTTGCCATTCTTCAGCCAGTTGAGCGTAGCGTTGCCTTTTTCGATTTCCAGCGGTGCACGAAAGACCGTTTCGTACGGCATGTTGGCGTCATGCATTTCTGCCGTCAGCCTGCCGTTCTCCACGCTACCCTCCAGCTTGCCGCTAAAGTGTTCGGCACCCGGCAGCAGTTTCCACTGGTTCCACGCGAGGTTTTTCCATGACGCCTGGAAGCGTGTCTTTTCCGTAGCCTGTAGCGGAATATCCAGCGCCAGCCGGTTTATCTGCCCGCTCGGCTGCGTCGCCAGCCAGATTTCGCCCAGCTCCGGAGAGAGTTTTGCCGCCATTGAACGCAGCCCTTCGATCGCCGTCAGATCCAGGTTACTGGCGCGGATACGCAGCTCGTCGCTGCGTTTACTGCTTATCCCGCCCACGTCCTGCTCCGGCATCCACGCCAGCGTCAGCGCGCCGCGCGGCCAGGGTTTGTTATCCATGGATATGCGCGTGTCGGGAATAGCGAACTGCCAGCCGCCTTTTTCCTGGGTAACGTGCGCGGTGAGGTTATCGACGGAAAGCTGATGCTGACGGCGTTCCCCTTTCCAGCTCGCGCCCCCCTGCTTGAGCCAGATATCTCCGCTGGCGAACGCGCCGTTTGTCAGCGTCATCCAGCCTTCGAGGCTGAAGCGCGCGGTTTCGAGCTGCATGTTTTGCTGCAGCCATTCCCCCAGCCACGGCTTCACATCCACGTCGTCCGCCTGTAGCCATACCCTGCCGTTGTTCAGCAGGCCATTGTCGTCGCGCAGATCCATCCGCACCTGCATAACGCCGTGCTGCCCGTTCAGGCTGGAGAGATTCACCTGTCCCTCGGCGCGGTGGCGATCTTTCCCGTTAAGCCATGTCAGCTGCGGGATAGCCAGCTCAGCGCGCTGCCCGGAAAGGGTAATAAAGCTCACTTCGCTGTCGCGTAGATCGAAGTGATCGAACTGACGCAGGAAGAGATCGCTGATACGGTTAGCTTCCAGCCCCTGATTGCCGTCACCGCTTCGCAGCGGCGTGTTGGTTATTAGCTGTAGCTGCCAGAAGGTGAGATCGCGAAACTGCCAGCGCATATGCAGCAGGCTTTGCCAGACGTCCAGCGCCAGGGTGACGCGTTTGATTTTAAGATGGCCGCCATCTTTCAGGCCGGCACTGATATCCCGCGCATCGAGCGTCGGGCCGAAGTTCTGCCAGCTTGCTTCGATGTGGCTGACGTCCACCGGCATCCCGGTGGCGGATTCGATTTTGGCCAGGATCTGCGGACGCCAGCTGTCCAGGTGCGGTAAGGCGAGACGCAGCCCGCTCACGAGCAACGCGACAATCACGACCAGCGTTGCCCCTGTAAGCAGTAAAATCCCCGGCAATCGCCTCACGCGTCTCTCCTTGTCAGCCTTTATTCTCGCAGCGAAAACTGCGCTTACATCATTACGACGTCAAACTGCTCCTGGTTATAGAGCGGCTCAATTTGCACTTTTACCTGTTTGCCGACAAAGATTTCCACTTCCGCCAGCGCGTGCGACTCTTCCCCTTTCAGGGCCTCCGCCACAGCAGGGGAAGCATAGACCAGAAAACGGTCCGAGTCGTAGGCGTGATGAACCCGCACAATCTCACGCATGATTTCGTAGCAGACCGTCTCCACCGTCTTTACCGTTCCGCGTCCATGGCAGGTTGGACACTCATTGCAGAGCACATGTTCCACGCTTTCGCGGGTCCGTTTCCGGGTCATTTCCACCAGACCCAGCTGCGAGAAGCCGTTGATGCTGGTTTTCACGCGATCTTTACTCAGCGCCTGCTCCAGCGAGTGCAGCACGCGACGGCGGTGATCTTCATTATTCATATCGATAAAGTCGATGATGATAATGCCGCCCAGATTGCGCAGGCGAAGCTGGCGCGCAATGGCCTGCGTCGCTTCGATGTTGGTGTTGAAGATGGTGTCATCAAGGTTGCGATGGCCGACAAACGCGCCGGTGTTGATATCAACGGTGGTCATCGCTTCGGTCTGGTCGATGATCAGGTAACCGCCCGATTTCAGCTCAACCTTACGCTCCAGCGCGCGCTGAATTTCGTTTTCAACATCATACAGGTCGAATATCGGCTGGCGGCCCGTGTAATGCTCCAGCAGGCCCGGCATTTCCGGGATGTATTCGGCGGTGAACTCCAGCAAGGCTTCGTACGTCAGGCGGGAGTCCACGCGGATGCGGTCAAGCTGGGCGTCGGCAAAGTCACGCAATACGCGCTGGGCGAGCGCCAGCTCACCGTAAAGCCGATAGCGGGTCTGGTTGCGTTTTTTACGCTCCATCACCTTGGTCCAGACGCGCTTCAGGTAGGCCGCGTCAGAGGCCAGATCGTCCTCGCTGATCCCTTCGGCCGCGGTACGGATAATAAAGCCGCCCTGCTCGTCGCAGTAGGCGCTAACCACCTTTTTCAGGCGCTCGCGCTCGCTTTCGCTTTCGATACGCTGGGAGACGCCAACGTGCGACGCGCCCGGCATAAACACCAGGTAGCGTGAAGGCAGGGTGATGTCGGTGGTCAGACGCGCGCCTTTGGTGCCTAGCGGATCTTTCACTACCTGCACCATCAGATCCTGGCCCTGACGCACCAGCTCAGAGATGTCGCGCACGGCAAACTGCTTTTGCTCTTCGCCTGCCACGCATTCGGTATGCGGCATGATATCGGAGGCATGTAAAAACGCCGCCTTATCGAGCCCAATATCTACAAAAGCCGCCTGCATACCCGGTAGTACACGACTGACACGACCTTTGTAGATATTGCCTACGATTCCGCGCCGCGCTTCACGCTCAATATGGATTTCCTGAAGAATGCCACCATCAATGTAGGCCACACGGGTTTCCGATGGCGTTACGTTTACCAACAATTCAGCCGTCATAATTATCCCTTCCCTCACGCAGTGAGTTAAAATTGCTCAGCAACTCATACGTTTCCACCAGCGGTAAGCCGACTACGGCGTGATAGCTGCCATTTATCTTCCTGACAAAACAGCCACCCAACCCTTGAATACCGTATGCACCTGCTTTATCCATAGGTTCACCGCTGGCGATATAGCCGGCGATCTCCTCGTCGGTGAGGACTCTGAACGTCACTTCCGTAACCACCAGGCAATCCAGCACGTGCTGGCTATCCGCCAGCGCCACCGCCGTCATCACCTGATGCGTTTGTCCGGACATTTTGCGCAGCATCCGCGCCGCGTGGGCGGCGTCGCGGGGTTTCTCAAGCACTTCACCATTAAGAATAACGATGGTGTCTGCACCCAGCACCGGCAGGTCACGCGGCACACAGGCAACGCCCGCCTGCGCTTTCTCGCGCGCCAGACGGGAAACGTACTGCTGAGCGCTTTCGCCCTCAGCGCGTTTTTCTTCAATACCGGTAACGATGCGTTCGAAGGACACGCCCAACTGCGCGAGCAGTTCCTGGCGACGCGGAGAACCGGAGGCAAGATACAGAGACGTCATAGAAACCTTTTATTGCACGGCAAACTGCTGGCGGATTTTACGCATCAGCAGGAACAGCCACGGCCAGAGCACACCGTTTACTACACTACTCCAGAACACTTCCGGTCGGAAAGAGACGTTGATCACTAAAAACTCTGCCCAGAAAACAACGATATCCGCAGCGAGCGACAACAACATCACCACCAGCGCCTGTTGCCAGAGCGCAAGGTTACGAAAGAGCTGGAATTTGAGTGCAACAAGATACGCGATAATGCTCATGGATAAGGCCCGCACGCCAAGCGTAGAGCCGCTGATCAGATCCAGTATGGCACCCATCACAAAACCTGTGCCGACATTTACGCGATGCGGCAGGGCAAGGATCCAGTAGAGCAAAATGAGCAATACCCAGTTTGGCCGGAAAACGAGGATGTCGTCCGGCCAGGGCATGATTTGCAGCAGCAGTGCAACGAGAAATGAGAGCCAGATTACCCAGCGCCCCTGGCTACGATAACTTGCCACTACTGCCCTCCACCCGAGACTTGCGGCGGTGGCGGCGCATCCGGCAGCGGCTGCGTTAAGCCTGTCGCCGGAGCCGGTACGGGCGCAGGCGGCCCCATCGCGTCAGGCGCAGGCAGCACCTGCGGCATCATCTGCATCAGGCGCTCGTTCGCCACGCGATGCACGTCTTCTGGCGTCATCGGGTTAGCGCCATTTCGATCGGCACCCCACAGCAGCAGCAGGTAGCGCAGACGCTGCAGTCCGGCCGTTGGACGCGCCTGAATAACGGTGTATGCACGCTGAGTGTCGAGCTTCACGGAAGAGACAACCGCAACCGGGTAGCCTTCAGGGAAACGGCCGCCCAGCCCGGATGTCACCAGCACGTCGCCCACGCGGATGTCCGTGTTGGCGGGCAGATGTTCCAGCTGCAGATCGTCCGTACAGCCGTTACCGGCGGCAATCACGCGGATGTCGTTACGCAGCACCTGAATCGGCAGCGCATGGGTGGCATCACAAATCAGCAGCACGCGGCTGGTCAGTTTGGCAACCGCCACGACCTGGCCCACAACGCCTTTATCGCTGATAACGGGCTGACCTTCGTATACGCCGTTCACGCTGCCTTTATCAATCACCACCTGATCGCTGTACGGATCGTTAACGGTGGAGATCACCTGGGTGACCATTTTCTGTTCATCCTGGCGCAGCGGCGAGCCAAGCAGTTCACGCAGACGCGCGTTTTCCTGCTTATATTGCCCCAGCATCAGCAGTTCGCTGTTTTTCAGCAGCAGTTCCTGGCGTAACGCACGGTTTTCGAGTTCGAGCTGGTCACGCGATGAGAGCGTTTGCGACACGGAGTCGAGCAGTTCACGGGGACCATTTGATATAAAGTAGAAAGGACTGACGGCGGTATCCATGTACGTTCGGATCTGGCTGAACGTACCGAGGCGGCTATCGGCAATAATGACCCCGAGCGCCACCAGAACCGCCAGGATCAGGCGAAACTGTAGCGACGGGCCACGGCTAAAAATTGGCTTCATAGGCTATGCGTATTCTCGCGTCAGAGAGAAAGGGTAGCAAATTGCTACCCTCTCACACCCGACTACTCTTCGCTAAACAAGTCGCCGCCGTGCATGTCGATCATTTCCAGCGCCTTGCCACCACCACGGGCGACGCAAGTCAGTGGATCTTCTGCAACTACGACAGGAATACCTGTCTCTTCCATTAACAGGCGGTCGAGGTTACGCAGCAGCGCACCACCACCGGTCAGAACCATACCGCGCTCGGAGATATCGGAGGCCAGTTCTGGCGGGCACTGTTCCAGCGCAACCATCACCGCACTCACGATGCCGGTCAGCGGCTCCTGCAGCGCTTCCAGGATTTCGTTGGAATTCAGGGTAAAGCCGCGTGGAACGCCTTCTGCCAGGTTACGGCCGCGAACTTCGATCTCGCGCACTTCGTCACCCGGGTAAGCAGAACCGATTTCATGCTTGATACGCTCTGCGGTTGCTTCACCGATCAGAGAGCCGTAGTTACGGCGAACGTAATTGATGATGGCTTCGTCGAAACGGTCACCGCCGATACGCACGGAAGAGGAGTACACCACGCCGTTCAGGGAGATAACGGCCACTTCAGTGGTACCGCCACCGATATCCACCACCATAGAACCGGTTGCTTCAGAAACCGGCAGACCCGCGCCAATTGCCGCCGCCATCGGTTCTTCAATCAGGAACACTTCACGTGCACCAGCGCCCTGCGCGGATTCACGGATTGCGCGGCGTTCTACCTGCGTTGCGCCAACGGGCACACACACCAGCACTCGCGGGCTTGGGCGCATGAAGCTATTGCTGTGAACCTGCTTGATGAAGTGCTGAAGCATTTTTTCAGTCACGAAGAAGTCAGCAATAACACCGTCTTTCATTGGGCGGATCGCGGCGATGTTGCCTGGAGTACGGCCCAGCATCTGCTTCGCATCATGACCGACTGCGGCCACGCTTTTTGGCGAGCCGGCACGATCCTGACGAATGGCCACAACGGAAGGCTCATTCAATACGATGCCTTGTCCTTTAACATAAATAAGGGTATTCGCGGTACCCAGGTCAATGGACAGGTCATTGGAAAACATGCCACGAAATTTTTTCAACATACTAAGGGATAATCCTGAAAGCTGGGGCGGAAAACAAAATCCGCTTACTTTACCAACCACACGCAGCAGCGACAAGGCGCAAAAATCGTCTGCTACGGTGAAAATTAGTGCAGCACGTTTCCTTTGTTACAAATTCATCCCCTGAATCCCTCAGGGCTGAGTAAACAGCAGCGTCCCTCACTTTCACTTGTAACCCACTAAAGGTCGTTCACTGGCTTTTATGCTCGTCGTACTCAAAGCTACAGGCGCGATATTCTACGTGAAAACAAAGTAAACGGCAGGTCAAACAGAGTATCTTTGCAAATATTTTTTCACGTTGGTGTCAAGCGGCTGAGAGGCGGCAAAAAAATCCCCCTGACCGCCCGCCACGCCGCGCTCTTTCAACATCTGCCATTCACTGCGTGAACGTACGCCTGTGGCAAATACCTGCGTTTGCGTTCCTTTGCACGCTTCCACCAGGCTCTGTACCAGCAGCTGGTTTTCCGTGCGTTTTTCAATCGTTCTGACCAGACCAGGATGCAGCTTCAATAATTCAACATCCAGCTCCTTGATCCAGCTGGTGCTCACCAGCGTCAGACCCGCCTGCGTGACCGCCACGCGAGCCCCCAGCGCATTGATTAATCGCACCACCGGGCGCAACCGGCTGATGTGTTGACCAACATCTGCCTCTGCAAGTTCAAAAATAATGCGTTTACGCTGCGATTTTTCGCACTGCATTAACGTATCGCGCAGCCAGCGCTGGAAGCGCGGGCGAATCAGCGACTCGACGGTCACCTGTAAAGCCAGATTTTCCTCAGGCCAGTACGATAAAAACGGGATGAGGCGGGAGATTTGCTGACGGTCGTACTCTTCAGATAAGCCAAATTGCAGCACCATCGGCAGATACTCAGCGGAAATAACCTCCTCCGCTCCATCAAAAATACGGCACATCAGCTCGCGGTGATGAACGTGACCATTTCTCATGACCGCCGGTTTCTGGTAAATGCGCGGTCCACCGCGGCTCAGCATTTGCTCGATCAGCGTTCGCCAGCGCACGTTACCGCGCCCTTTTTCCGGCAGCGTATCGTCATAGACCGCCCAGCCGTTCGCCCCCTGCAATACGGCGTTACGCGTGGCCGCTTCCGCATGTTCCATGACCTGTTCCGTCGACTGGCCGCCGCGCCATGCGCAGATGCCCATATGCACCATGTCGTCTCGGTCGAGCATTTTGCTCTGCGGCAGCGCATCGACGGCCTTCAGAAGCTGGCTGGCGATACTTTCAGACTCTTTTAACGTGCGGTGAGGCAGTAAGACGGCGAAGTCGCTGCGGTGATAGCGTGCCAGTAACGCCCCGGGGTAGCGCATGATAAAGGTCGACAGCAGGTTAATCAGCGTGAAGAGATTCTCCTCCGCCACGCGCTGACCCCACGTATCGCGCAGGAGGTCGAAATCGGGCAGGCGAATCATCATCACCACGCCGTGCGTGCCCACCTTTTCAGGGTCATCAAGAAGCGTAGCCAGCTGATTATCAAAGAAGAGACGGTTGTTGAGGCCCGTTTTGTTATCCTGCGCGGCGTAGGAGCGGATCAGCGTGTCCATACGGCTACGCTGATCGCTGGCAAACTGGATTTCTGAGAGCAGCACGTCCAGCGCGCTGCTGGTACGTGACGGCCATTCATATACCGACCCCCGCACCTGCGGACCGCGTTCACCATTGAGTATCCGTACGGAGCGTGTCTCCAGCAGTTCCTGACCGGAAAGCTGGCGACGCTGCCAGCGAACGGCGAGGAAAATCAGCAGTACGATAAAGGCAACGGCGATGGTTAGCGGTGCGGTGGTCATGAGAGAGCGCAGATAGTTGCTCATCGGATCCTGATAGGTCATACGAATCGACATTCCAGGATGCTTAAGGGAGTGCACCGTTATGTCCCGATACTGATCTACCGTGCCGGCAGGCCGATAGCTGCCCTGCCGGGTATGGCTAAATACGGTCTGCTTCCCCTGCTTAATGTCGATTTTGACGATATCTACCGGCACCATTAACTCATCCAGCTCGCGCGAAAGCGCCGGGAAGGACGTCGTAATGAGGCGGGTATCAATAACCGATGCCACCGATTCAACCCGGTTTACCAGCTTGTCCTGAATGGCGTTATAAAAACTCAGAGAGCAGCCAATTAGCGTGACAAATATGGTCAGCCCCGTCAGCAAGGTGATAAAAGCTGAGAACTTCGTCGTTAATCGCATCCTTGAGATTACTCCGTGGGTTGAAAGGGGTAGCAAGTGAGCGCTAACTTGCATTTCAAATGCGGCATACTACCAAACCTGAGGTATCTGGCAATTTATTGCGTTAAATCGGCACTGAGTTTCATTGAGCGAGTATAGTCTTCGGAACATATTTTCCCATTACTAAACCTGGTGAGGACCCCCTATGCAGGCTTTGATCTTAGAACAGCAGGACGGCAAAACCGTTGCCTCGGTACAAGCTATCGAGGAGAGCCGCCTGCCGGAAGGCGACGTGACCGTTGATATCGACTGGTCCAGCCTGAACTATAAGGACGCGCTGGCCATCACGGGAAAAGGTAAAATCATCCGAAATTTCCCGATGGTGCCGGGCATCGATTTTGCGGGCCGCGTGCACGCGAGTGAAGATCCGCGTTTTCATGCCGGGCAGGAGGTACTGCTCACCGGCTGGGGCGTGGGCGAGAACCACTGGGGCGGGCTGGCGGCACGGGCTCGCGTGAAGGGCGACTGGCTGGTACCCATGCCGAAAGGTATGGATGGCCGCAAAGCGATGATCGTCGGCACGGCTGGCTTTACCGCCATGCTCTGCGTGATGGCGCTGGAAGAGGCGGGGATCCGCCCTGAATCCGGCGAAATTGTTGTGACCGGCGCCAGCGGCGGCGTGGGCAGCACGGCCGTCACGCTTCTTCACAAGCTGGGATATCAGGTCGCCGCCGTCTCTGGCCGCGAAAGCACCCACGACTATCTGCGCCAGCTGGGCGCAAGCCGCATCCTCGGCCGCGACGAGTTTGCCGAAACGCGCCCGCTGGAAAAGCAGGTTTGGGCGGGAGCGGTTGATACCGTCGGTGACAAAGTCCTGGCGAAGGTGCTGGCACAGATGAACTATGGCGGCTGCGTGGCAGCCTGTGGGCTGGCGGGCGGCTTTGCTCTGCCGACAACGGTAATGCCATTTATCCTGCGTAACGTGCGTCTTCAGGGCGTCGATTCGGTTATGACCCCAGCCGAGCGGCGTGCGGAAGCCTGGGAGCGCCTGGCGCAGGATCTGCCGGCCTCGTTCTACGATCGGAGCGCCACCGAGATTACCCTGAGCCAGGCGCCGGAGTTCGCGAATAAAATCATGGACAACCAGTTCCACGGCCGCGCGCTGGTCAAAATTGCCTAATCTTCAAATTTTCGTGACATATTCGCGCTAAACCGCCTCCTCCGTCATGCTTAGAAAAAAGCCTGACGGAGGATGCCATGAAAACCCGAAAACTGACGGAAGCCGACGTAACGTCTGAATCTGTCTTTATGCTACAGCGCCGCCAGATCCTGAAAATGCTTGGCATCAGCGCTACCGCCCTGACGCTTACGCCTGCGGCCCACGCCGACCTGCTCGAATGGTTTAAGGGCAACGATCGTCCGAAAGCGCCCTCCGGCGCACCGCTCGACTTCACCAAACCCGCCCGGTGGCAAAATAAGCTGACGCTGACGCCGGAAGATAAGGTCACCGGCTATAACAACTTTTATGAATTTGGCCTCGATAAGGCCGATCCGGCCGCCAACGCGGGCAGCATGAAAACCGATCCGTGGACCCTCAAAATTGACGGCGAGGTGGCAAAGCCGATGACCCTCGATCATCACGACCTCACCACCCGCTTTCCCCTTGAGGAACGTATTTACCGTATGCGCTGCGTGGAGGCCTGGTCAATGGTGGTGCCCTGGGTCGGCTTCCCTTTGCATAAACTGCTGGCGCTGGTTGAGCCCACCAGCAATGCGAAATATGTCTCCTTCCAGACGCGCTACGCCCCGGACGAGATGCCGGGCCAGAAAGATCGGTTTATCGGCGGCGGGCTGGAGTATCCCTATGTGGAAGGGTTACGTCTCGACGAAGCCATGCATCCGCTAACGCTGTTAACCGTAGGGGTTTACGGTAAAGCCCTGCCCCCGCAAAACGGGGCCCCCATTCGCTTAACCGTACCGTGGAAATACGGTTTCAAAGGCATTAAGTCGATCGTCAGCATCAAGCTCACCCGCGAACGCCCGCCAACCACGTGGAACCTGGCGGCGCCCAACGAGTACGGTTTTTTTGCCAACGTTAACCCGCACGTTGACCACCCGCGCTGGTCGCAGGCGACGGAGCGTTTTATCGGTTCCGGCGGCGCGCTGGACGTTAAGCGCCAGCCAACCCTGCTGTTTAACGGCTATGCGGATGACGTCGCGTCGCTTTACCGTGGGCTGAATTTACGGGAGAACTTCTAGGTGCGTTTGACTGCAAAACAGATAACCTGGCTGAAAGTGCTCCTGCACCTGGCGGGGTTGCTGCCCTTTCTCTGGCTCTTTTGGGCAGCCAGTCAGGGGCAGTTCAGTGCCGATCCGGCAAAAGATATCCAGCATTTTACGGGTCGGATGGCTCTGAAATTTTTACTGGCATCCTTGCTCGTCTCGCCGCTGGCGCGTTACGCTAAACAGCCATTATTGATACGCACTCGCCGGTTACTGGGGCTATGGTGTTTTGCCTGGGCGACGCTGCACCTTACCAGCTATGCGCTGCTGGAACTGGGCATTAATAATCTGGCACTGTTAGGCAGCGAGCTGATTACGCGTCCGTATCTGACGCTGGGCGTTGTCAGCTGGCTGGTTTTACTGGCGCTGGCGCTGACCTCAACGCAATATGCGCAGCGAAAGCTGGGCAGGCGCTGGCAGCTTTTGCATAATTTCGTCTATCTTGTCGCGATCCTCGCCCCCATTCATTACCTGTGGTCGGTGAAGATTTTATCACCTCAACCGATCATCTACGCCCTGCTGTCCCTGGCCCTTTTAGCGTGGCGTTACAAGAAGTTCCGCCAGTGGCTGCGATAGTTCGCGAAACTGTGCGTTTTCCCGCAGATTATTTATCAACCGCAAATCTTTTTCGGATAGCGGTTGATAATCTTCCCTGATAAGACCAGTATTTAGCTGCCAAATGCTACGAAATCGTTATAATGTGCGACTTTGGTTTTCCTGAATGAATTTTAGGAAAGTCATCAGGTGACTTTCGCGTTTCGAAGGTATATTTTGGTTTTTACCCGAGAATCGCAGGAGATAGCGACACAATGGCGGAGAAATTCCGAATCTTAGTTTTAAACGGACCGAACCTGAACATGCTCGGCACCCGTGAGCCAGAGAAGTATGGCACGCTAACATTAGGCGAAATTGTTAACCGTCTGGATACGGAAGCAGGATCGCTGAATGTGGATTTGGACCATTTTCAGTCAAATGCGGAGTACGCAATCATCGACCGTATTCATCAGGCTAAAGACTCTGTGGACTATATCCTGATCAATCCGGCCGCGTTTACGCACACCAGTGTAGCTATTCGCGACGCACTGCTCGCGGTGAGTATCCCGTTTATCGAGATCCACCTGAGTAACGTGCACGCCCGAGAGCCGTTCCGCCACCATTCTTACCTGTCGGATATCGCCGCTGGCGTTATCTGTGGGCTGGGTGCAGACGGCTATTCATACGCTTTACAGACAGCGGTAAAACGCTTGTCACAATCACACTAAACAAGAGTACGGAACCCACTCATGGATATTCGTAAGATTAAAAAACTGATCGAGCTGGTTGAAGAATCAGGCATCTCCGAACTGGAAATTTCTGAAGGCGAAGAGTCTGTACGCATCAGTCGTGCAGCCCCAGCCGCTAGCTTCCCGGTAATGCAGCAAGCCTATGCTGCGCCAGTGCAACAGCCTGCGCTCTCCGCAGCCGTCGCACCAGCAGCAGAAGCGGCACCTGCGGCTGCAGCAGAAATCAGTGGTCACATCGTACGTTCCCCAATGGTTGGTACTTTCTACCGCACCCCGAGCCCGGACGCGAAAGCGTTCATCGAAGTGGGTCAGAAAGTCAACGTAGGCGATACCCTGTGCATCGTTGAAGCCATGAAAATGATGAACCAGATCGAAGCAGACAAATCAGGTACTGTGAAAGCGATCCTGGTCGAAAGTGGTCAGCCGGTAGAATTTGACGAGCCGCTGGTCGTCATCGAGTAACGAGGCGAACATGCTGGATAAAATTGTTATCGCCAACCGTGGCGAGATTGCACTGCGTATTCTTCGTGCCTGTAAAGAACTGGGCATCAAGACCGTGGCCGTGCACTCAAGCGCGGATCGCGATTTAAAACACGTATTGCTGGCGGATGAGACGGTCTGTATTGGCCCGGCTCCGTCCGTAAAAAGCTATCTGAACATCCCGGCGATCATCAGCGCCGCCGAAATTACTGGCGCGGTCGCGATTCACCCGGGTTATGGTTTCCTCTCAGAGAACGCCAACTTTGCCGAGCAGGTTGAACGTTCTGGCTTTATCTTCATCGGCCCGAAAGCCGACACTATTCGCCTGATGGGTGACAAAGTGTCTGCAATCACCGCAATGAAAAAAGCCGGTGTTCCAACCGTACCAGGTTCTGACGGCCCTCTGACCGACGATATGGATGCTAACCGTGCCCATGCTAAACGCATTGGCTATCCGGTGATCATCAAAGCGTCCGGCGGCGGCGGCGGTCGCGGTATGCGCGTAGTGCGCAGCGATGCTGAACTGGCGCAGTCCATCTCCATGACCAAAGCGGAAGCGAAAGCGGCTTTCAGCAATGACATGGTGTACATGGAAAAATACCTGGAAAACCCACGCCACATCGAAATTCAGGTGCTGGCTGACGGTCAGGGTAACGCGATCTATCTGGCAGAACGTGACTGCTCCATGCAGCGCCGTCACCAGAAAGTCGTCGAAGAAGCGCCAGCGCCGGGCATTACCCCGGAACTGCGTCGCTACATCGGCGAGCGTTGCGCCAAAGCGTGTGTTGATATCGGCTATCGCGGGGCGGGTACCTTTGAGTTCCTGTTCGAAAACGGTGAGTTCTACTTCATTGAGATGAACACCCGTATTCAGGTTGAACACCCGGTTACCGAAATGATCACCGGCGTTGACCTGATCAAAGAACAGCTGCGTATCGCAGCCGGCCAGCCTCTGTCCATCAAACAGGAAGAAGTTGTGGTGAAAGGCCATGCGGTTGAATGCCGTATCAACGCCGAAGATCCGAATACCTTCCTGCCAAGCCCGGGTAAAATCACGCGTTTCCACGCGCCGGGTGGCTTTGGCGTGCGCTGGGAGTCCCATATCTACGCCGGTTACACCGTACCGCCGTACTATGACTCAATGATCGGTAAGCTTATCTGCTACGGCGAAAACCGTGACGTGGCAATTGCCCGCATGAAAAACGCCCTGCAGGAGCTGATCATCGACGGTATTAAAACCAACGTCGATCTTCAGATGCGCATTATGAGCGACGAGCACTTCCAGAATGGTGGGACTAACATCCACTACCTGGAGAAAAAACTGGGTCTGAACGAGAAGTAAGAGACCTGTGTTGCTAAAAGGCCGGATAATCCGGCCTTTTTTATTTCTGGGGATCGCCAGGCCCCATCATGTACAATCCCCGCTTTCTTCATCCACAAGGGACAAAAAATGGACAAACGTTTTGTTCAGGCCCATAAAGAAGCGCGCTGGGCGCTGTGGCTGACCCTTCTCTATCTTGCTGCATGGTTAGTAACTGCTTACTTACCTGATTCCGCTATCGGCATTACCGGCCTCCCGCACTGGTTCGAAATGGCCTGCCTGCTGCTGCCGCTGGTGTTTATCGTGCTGTGCTGGGCGATGGTGAAATTCATCTATCGCGATATTTCACTGGAGGACGATGATGCAGCTTGAAGTCATTCTGCCCCTTATCGCTTACCTGTTCCTGGTGTTTGGCCTGTCGGTTTATGCGATGCGTAAACGCTCGACCGGCACCTTCCTGAACGAGTATTTTCTCGGCAGCCGCTCGATGGGTGGCGTGGTGCTGGCCATGACGCTGACCGCCACCTACATCAGCGCCAGCTCGTTTATCGGTGGCCCCGGAGCCGCCTATAAGTACGGTCTGGGCTGGGTACTGCTGGCAATGATCCAGCTTCCCGCCATCTGGCTCTCTCTTGGCATACTGGGTAAAAAGTTTGCCATTCTGGCGCGCCGCTACAATGCCGTGACGCTGAACGATATGCTGTTTGCCCGCTATCAGAGCCGCTTGCTGGTATGGCTGGCAAGCCTGAGCCTGCTGGTGGCTTTTATTGGGGCAATGACGGTGCAGTTTATCGGCGGCGCGCGTCTGCTGGAGACGGCGGCCGGGATCCCCTACGAGACGGGTCTGATTATCTTCGGCGTCAGCATCGCGCTGTATACCGCGTTTGGCGGGTTCCGCGCCAGCGTGCTGAACGACACCATGCAGGGAATGGTCATGCTCATTGGCACCATCGTTCTGCTGGTGGGCATCGTTCATGCCGCAGGTGGCCTGAGCCATGCGGTTGAAACCCTGGAAGCGATCGACCCGAAACTGATCTCGCCGCAGGGGGCGGATGATATCCTCTCCCCAACCTTTATGACCTCGTTCTGGGTGCTGGTGTGCTTTGGGGTTATTGGCCTGCCGCACACCGCCGTGCGCTGCATCTCTTATAAAGACAGCAAAGCCGTGCACCGGGGGATTATTATCGGAACGATTGTGGTGGCGATCCTGATGTTTGGCATGCACCTGGCGGGCGCGCTGGGGCGAGCGGTGATCCCTGACCTTACCGTACCGGATCTGGTCATTCCGACGCTGATGGTGAAAGTGCTTCCGCCGTTTGCCGCCGGGATTTTCCTGGCCGCGCCGATGGCCGCTATTATGTCGACAATCAACGCTCAGCTGCTGCAAAGTTCCGCTACGATCATTAAAGATCTCTATCTTAACCTGCGCCCTGAGCAGGTCGAGAATGAGCGACGTCTGAAGCGGATGTCGGCCGTCATTACGCTGGCGCTCGGGGCGCTGCTGCTGCTCGCCGCGTGGCGTCCACCGGAGATGATCATCTGGCTGAACCTGCTCGCCTTTGGCGGGCTGGAAGCCGTATTCCTGTGGCCGCTGGTGCTGGGCCTGTACTGGGAGCGAGCGAATGCCGCGGGCGCGTTGAGCGGCATGATCGTCGGGGGCGTTCTGTATGCCGTTCTCGCCACGCTTAACGTGCAGTACCTGGGCTTCCATCCCATTGTGCCTTCGTTACTGTTAAGTTTACTGGCGTTTGTGGTGGGAAACCGTTTCGGTCGCCCGCTTCCGCAAACTGTCCTGATTTCTACTGATAAATAAAGAGTTTTGCCATGCCGTGGATCCAATTAAAACTGAACACAACCGGCGCCAACGCCGAAGAACTGAGTGATGCGCTGATGGAGGCCGGTTCGGTCTCTATCACCTTCCAGGACACGCATGACACGCCGGTCTTTGAGCCGCTGCCGGGCGAAACACGCCTGTGGGGCGATACCGACGTTATCGGCCTGTTTGATGCAGAAACCGACATGAAAGAGGTGGTGGCAATACTGGAAAACCATCCGCTGCTGGGCGCAGGCTTCGCGCATAAAATCGAACAGCTCGAAGACAAAGACTGGGAGCGCGAGTGGATGGATAACTTCCATCCGATGCAGTTTGGCAAGCGCCTGTGGATCTGCCCAAGCTGGCGCGACGTTCCCGATGAAAACGCAGTCAACGTGATGCTGGATCCGGGTCTGGCGTTCGGAACCGGTACTCACCCGACCACGTCCCTGTGCCTGCAATGGCTGGATGGTCTGGATCTGGAAGGCAAAACCGTGATCGACTTCGGTTGCGGATCCGGGATCCTCGCTATCGCGGCGCTGAAGCTGGGAGCCGCAAAAGCCATCGGGATCGACATCGATCCGCAGGCCATTCAGGCCAGCCGCGATAACGCCGAGCGTAACGGCGTTTCCGATCGCCTTGAGCTGTACCTGCCCGACGCGCAGCCAGAGGCCATGAAAGCCGATGTGGTGGTCGCCAATATCCTGGCTGGCCCGCTACGCGAGCTGGCGCCGTTAATCAGCGTACTGCCGGTTGAGGGCGGCCTGCTGGGGCTTTCCGGTATCCTTGCCAGCCAGGCAGAAAGCGTCTGCGAAGCCTACGCGGATCGCTTTACCCTCGACCCGGTGGTCGAGAAAGAAGAGTGGTGCCGCATTACCGGTCGTAAAAAATAAGCGTCTGGCGTGGTCCTCTGACCACGCCTTTCCCCTACGATTTTTCTCCCGCCCTCGTCTCTTCCCCGATAAAATACCCCTACAAATCATGGCGGAATCCATCGGTTTGAATAATAAAATTCACAGGAAGAATACGATGAAACACATTGCAGGCAAGGCAGCGCTGCTGGCGCTGAGCATGATCCCGGCTTCGGCTTACGCATCACACTGGAGCTATCAGGGGGAAGCCGCACCGGAGCACTGGGGCGAGCTGGACGAGGCGTACAGAACGTGTAAAAGCGGAATGTACCAGTCGCCCATAAACATCGATACCACCACAAAAGGCCACATTGCTCCGCTGGAAACGCGCTACATCGACGGCCCAATCACCCTGACGAACAACGGCCATACTATCCAGGCAAGTGAAAAGGCGGACACGCGGGATAGCATCACGCTTGATAAGCAGACCTGGACGTTACAGCAGTTTCATTTCCACGCGCCATCCGAAAACACGGTGCACGGAAAAAAATACGCAATGGAAATGCATCTGGTGCACGAAAATGCCAACGGCGAACTGGCGGTCGTTGCCGTTATGTTCGATCGGGGTGCCGCAAATCCCGAGCTGGATAAGCTCTGGGGCGTGATGCCTGGACAGGTTGACCAGAACGTCACGATTAAGCCACACCTTGATATGAATAAATTACTCCCTGCGGATAAAACCTACTGGCGCTTCAGCGGCTCTCTGACCACGCCGCCCTGCTCAGAAGGGGTTACGTGGCTGGTGCTCAAGCACCCGCTGACCGTTTCAGCCGAACAGCTGCAAAAATTCACCCATACCCTGCATCATGAAAACAGCCGACCGGTGCAGCCGCTTCATGGCCGGGTGGTTGTTGAATAGGTCGATTTGTCGCCCTGATATCCTGTGCTGAAATGCGACGTAGATCGCAAAGAAGCACCATAATCTGCTGCATATAGCAGCAGATTATCCCGGACAAGAGGTTCATTTATTCAGAAATGATGAGAAGTTACGGGAAATTGTAAGCGCCTATAAAATGTTCATTTATTCATAACACAATGATTTAAATAGCGAATAATCCTATCCGAAAAGTTTGACTGGCGATTCCTTGATCTACAACAGAGGATTGTTCAAAGTTTGGCCTTTCATCTCGTGCAAAAAATGCGTAATATACGCCGCCTTGCAGTCACAGTATGGTCATTTCTTAACTCATGCGCATCGGACACCACCAGCTCAGAAATCGCCTGATTGCAGCCCCAATGGCAGGTATTACCGACCGGCCGTTCAGGACGCTGTGTTACGAGATGGGAGCAGGTCTGACCGTTTCCGAGATGATGTCGTCTAACCCGCAGGTTTGGGAAAGCGATAAGTCCCGCCTTCGGATGGTGCACGTTGATGAGCCAGGTATCCGCACCGTGCAAATTGCCGGAAGCGTGCCTGAAGAGATGGCAGATGCCGCGCGTATTAACGTGGAAAGTGGCGCCCAGATTATTGATATCAATATGGGTTGCCCGGCCAAAAAGGTGAATCGCAAGCTTGCAGGTTCAGCCCTTCTGCAATACCCCGATCAGGTGAAGTCAATCCTGACGGCGGTTGTCAGCGCAGTGGACGTTCCTGTTACGTTGAAGATTCGCACGGGTTGGTCGCCGGAACACCGTAACTGTGTAGAGATTGCCCAACTGGCCGAAGACTGTGGCATTCAGGCCCTGACCATTCATGGACGCACTCGCGCCTGTTTGTTCAATGGAGAAGCTGAATACGACAGCATTCGGGCAGTTAAGCAGAAAGTTTCCATTCCGATTATCGCGAATGGCGACATTACTGACCCGCTTAAAGCCAGAGCTGTGCTCGACTATACGGGAGCTGATGCTCTGATGATAGGACGTGCCGCTCAGGGAAGACCCTGGATCTTTCGGGAAATCCAGCATTATCTGGACACTGGGGAGCTGCTTGCCCCGCTGCCTCTGGCAGAGGTAAAGCGCTTGCTTTGTTCGCATGTTCGGGAACTGCACGACCACTACGGTCAGGCAAAAGGGTACCGAATTGCGCGTAAACACGTATCCTGGTATCTCCAGGAGCACGCTCCAGATGACCAGTTTCGGCGCACATTCAACGCCATTGAGGATGCCAGCGAACAGCTGGAGGCGTTGGAGGCATACTTCGAAAATCTTGCGTAATGAAATAAAGAGCTGACAGAACTATGTTCGAACAACGCGTAAATTCTGACGTACTGACCGTTTCTACCGTTAACTCTCAGGATCAGGTAACTCAAAAGCCCCTGCGTGACTCGGTTAAACAGGCACTGAAGAACTATTTTGCTCAACTGAACGGTCAGGATGTTAATGACCTGTATGAGCTGGTACTGGCTGAAGTTGAACAGCCACTGTTGGACATGGTGATGCAATACACCCGTGGTAATCAAACCCGCGCTGCCCTGATGATGGGCATCAACCGTGGTACCCTGCGTAAGAAACTGAAAAAATACGGCATGAACTAATTTCGATTAGCTAAATGCTTGTTTAAAAAGGCGCTACTCGGCATGGGGAAGCGCCTTTTTTATCGCCCGGATCCGTAAGCGTCAACGCTTTGTAAACCTTCTCTTTCCCCACTTTTCAACGCCCGCTTTTCGTGTATATTTCCACCACCTGAAAGCTCTCTTTTCCCGGAATGACGCATGATTCGTAAATACTGGTGGCTGGTCGTTTTTGCTGTCTCTGTTTTCATTTTCGATGCGCTGCTCATGCAGTGGATTGAGCTGATGAGCACTGAAACCGATAAATGTCGCAATATGAACTCCGTGAATCCGCTCAAACTGGTGAACTGCTCAGAGCTGGAATAATTTCTCTACCGGGTTAGAAATCTGTTTACACCCAATAAAAACAGGGGTTTAAATCACTTTTCGTCATTTCCTGACGATGATAATGTCTGTGCCCTTTCCGACCGCTCATGCTTAACGTCCCTCAGCGAGTGAACAGACCATGCTGGTTAGCCAATACAACCAAATTCTTGTAGCCATCTCCTTTGTGGTCGCCATACTTGCTGCCTATACCGCCCTGAATATGGCGGCGCGCGTCGCCGGAAGCCGGGGAATGGCTGCACGCGTCTGGCTGGCGGGTGGCGGTGTTTCGATGGGTATTGGCGTGTGGGCAATGCACTTCATCGGCATGCTGGCGATGGACCTGTCCATGAGCATGAGCTACAGCATCGCCCTGACCGTGTTCTCAATGGTTATCGCCATCTGCTCGTCAATGTTCGCCCTGTGGCTCGTCAGCTGCGAGCAGCTGCGTTTACGCCGGCTGCTTCCCGGCGCAGCCGTGATGGGAACGGGTATTGTCGCTATGCACTACACCGGCATGGCGGCACTGAACGTTACGCCAGATATTATCTGGAATAAAACATGGGTAGCCATATCCGTGGTTATTGCCCTGGCGGCGTCACTGGCCGCTCTGTGGCTGACGTTCCGTTTACGGCATGAAGCCGCGCGAATGGCATTGATGCGGCTGGGGGCGGCAATCGCCATGGGGATCGCCATCGCCGGCATGCATTATGCCGGCATGAAGGCCGCACAATTTCCGATGTCAACGGTGGTTCACCATCACGGCATTAACGGCAGCTGGCTGGCGGTACTGGTGAGCGTGGTCGCGCTCGCGATCCTGGGGATCACTTTACTGGTGTCGATGTTCGATGCCCGCCTTCAGGCTCGTACTTCGCTGCTGGCCTCTTCACTGGCAGAAGCTAACCGTGAACTCGCGCAGCTGGCGTTACATGACACGCTGACGCGCTTGCCCAATCGAGTCCTGCTGGAGGATCGGCTCGATCAGGCCATCAGCAAGGCCGATCGCGAGGGAAACCATTTCGCGCTGATGTTTATGGATCTCGACGGCTTTAAAACCGTTAACGATGCCTACGGTCATGACGTCGGCGACAAGCTTCTGGTCGCGGTGACGCAGCGTCTGCTGTTGCAGCTAAAGGGTCAGTACACGCTGGCGCGTATTGGCGGGGATGAATTCGTTCTGCTGGCCGAAACCAGCAGCCCAGACGATGCGGCCTCGCTGGCCAATTCGCTGGTGCGCGTCATTGACAGCCCGTTCCATCTCGATCCTTACGAACTGATGGTCACGCTGAGCATTGGCATCGCGCTTTATCCGCACGATGGCAAAACCGATCGTGAACTGATGTTTAACGCCGATGCTGCGATGTATCACACGAAGCATATGGGCCGCAACGGCTATCACTTTTTCCAGCCGTCGATGAATACGCTGGCGCAGACGCATCTTCAGCTGATGAATGACCTGTGGCAGGCCATTGCCCGTAACGAGCTGCGTCTGCTCTATCAGCCAAAATTCCACGCTCCTGCCGGGCCGGTTCTCGGATTTGAAGCCTTGTTACGCTGGCAGCACCCAAAACAGGGCTTACTGTCTCCCGACCTGTTTCTGCCGCTGGCGGAAAAAACCGGGCTGATTATTCCGATGGGTAACTGGGTTATCGACGAGGCCTGCCGCCAGCTGCGTGAATGGCATCTTCAGGGTCATACGGACTGGTCAATGGCGGTGAATCTTTCAACGCTGCAGTTCGAACAGCCGTCGCTGGTGAAAACGGTCCTCGACTGTCTGGCGCGCCATAAGGTTCCGCCCGACATGCTCATTCTGGAAGTGACCGAGACCACCGCGATGAGCAATCCGGACGAAAGCGTTCGCCTCCTGACGGCGCTGACGGATGCCGGCGTCAAAGCGTCGATAGATGATTTTGGAACGGGCTACTCAAGCCTTCTCTATCTGAAGCGTCTCCCCGCCTGTGAGCTGAAAATCGACCGCGCTTTCGTCAAAGAGTTAAGTGGAGAGAGTGAAGATGCGACGATTGTCTCGGCGATTGTCGCTCTGGCAAAAACGCTTAACCTGAAGGTTGTGGCGGAAGGGGTTGAAACCGAGGCGCAGCAGCAATTTCTGACACAGCTGGGGTGTAATACGCTTCAGGGTTATCTGCTGGGTAAACCGATTACCGCGCAAGCCATTGAGGAACAGTGCCGGCACGGCGACATGTCGCCACCTCGGATGTCGTCATGAGGCTGTATCGTAACGCATTGGCGGCACCCGCGTAATATGCAGCGTCGCCAGAATATGATCCACCAGCGCCGGCGCCTGTTTGTACAGGTTAAAACTGTTGCTGTTCATTAACCAGTTTTTGATTATCCCGGTAAAAAAGCCGTGAAAAACAATCAGCGTGAGATCGATATTTATCTCTGAGGAGATCGCGTTCCCCGCAATGCATTGCTCCAGTCTCGTACGAAGAAAATCGTCGTTTATCCCAATGCGCCTGCGTATTTCATATTCTGAAATCATATCGCCATGAAATTCACACTTATGATACAGGATTTGTAAAAGAGCGCACTGTCGAGGCTCCCGCGCAATATATTGTAGCGTAACGATGAACTGTTCACGCAGTTTTAACAGCGGATCGTCCCCTTCCGACAGTAACAGCCTGTCGCGAATAACCTCGCGCAGCGGTAACTGTTGCTCCCAGATTGCGTTAAATATTTCTGATTTACTGGAAAAATGCCAGTAAACCGCCCCACGAGTCAGGCGCGCAGCATCGGCAATGTCCGTCAGCGTGGTGTTAGCCACGCCGCGAGCCGCAAACAGCCCGATAGCGGCTTCAATCAGCTGTTGACGGGTCTTTTGAGCCTCTTCTTTCTTTTTACGCGCCATACTCTGCTACTCATTACTCATGCGGTTAATACATCATCAAACCAAAATAAATGGACCGTATAAGTTAAAGTATTCACCATCGTCCGTATCGAGTTTGCACAAAAAAGGTCAGTCTCTTTAATTTATAATTCTGGCAAATGAATTGAACGCATTAAATTCACAAGGCATATAAATGTAGCCAGCAAAAATATTTTTGTTGGCTATCCTGCCAGAAATATAGCGTTGAATACACGCAAACAGATGCCGCGTGTACTTTTCGATGCCTTTCTCAGCACGTATAAATTAAAAAACATTAATTACCCTCATTATTATACGCCACTACATTTTATTTTTTGCCTCACGCCCTTTTACCGATTCACGGCCAGTATCGGCTTAAGGGTGGTTTAAGGAACAGTAATGACGAATTATTTCAGCCGCTTACCCTTATCCGGTTTAATTGTCTGCGCCGCGCTGCTCGCCGGGTGCGATGGACAAGAAAATCCACAGCAGCATCGCCAGGCTCCTCAGGTCAGTGTTCATATTGTTAAAAGCGCGCCACTGGCGGTAACCACGGAATTGCCGGGCAGAACGGACGCGTTTCGCGTTGCGGAGGTTCGTCCTCAGGTTAGTGGTATCATTCTGCACCGTAATTTTACCGAAGGCAGCGATGTCAAAGCGGGTGAATCCCTTTATCAAATCGATCCTGCTACCTATCAGGCAGCCTATGACAGCGCAAAAGGTGAGCTGGTAAAAGCGCAGGCGGCGGCAAACATTGCCCATCTGACGGTGAAACGCTACGTCCCGCTGGTCGGTACGCAGTACGTGAGCAAGCAGGAATACGATCGGGCGGTAGCAACCGCCCGGCAGGCGGATGCGAGCGTCGTTGCCGCAAAGGCTGGCGTTGAAAGCGCGCGGATCAACCTTGCCTATACGAAAGTCTCCTCGCCAATCAGCGGACGTATTGGCAAATCCAGCGTCACCGAAGGGGCGCTGGTCACTAACGGCCAGTCAACGGCGCTGGCAACGGTTCAGCAGCTCGATCCCATTTATGTCGATGTGACGCAATCCAGCAGCGATTTTATGCGTCTGAAGCAGACAAACCTGCAAAAGGGGGACGCCAGCAGCGTCGAGTTGCTGATGGAAAACGGCCAGCCTTATCCCCTGAAAGGAACGCTACAGTTCTCTGATGTCACGGTAGATGAAAGCACCGGCTCCATTACCCTTCGCGCCATCTTCCCGAACCCGCAGCATATGGTATTACCGGGTATGTTTGTCCGTGCGCGCATTGATGAAGGTACGCAGCCGAACGCCATTCTTGTTCCGCAGCAGGGCGTAACCCGTACACCGCGCGGGGATGCAACCGTCCTTGTGGTAAACGATAAAAACCAGGTGGAGTCTCGCACTATTGTTGCACCGCAGGCCATTGGCGATCGCTGGCTGGTGACGGAGGGGCTGAAAAACGGCGACCGCGTCATTACCAGCGGCCTGCAAAAAGTTCGCCCGGGCGTCACCGTTGTGGCTATTCCTGATACCGCCGCCACACCGGCCAGTTAAGGGATAACGACATGGCTACTTTCTTTATTCAACGGCCTGTTTTCGCCTGGGTACTCGCCATCATTCTGATGATTGCGGGCGGGCTGGCCATCTTACAGCTGCCTGTCGCGCAATATCCCACTATTGCCCCCCCGGCAGTTGCCGTGACGGCCACCTATCCTGGCGCTGATGCCCAGACGGTTCAGGACACCGTGACGCAGGTTATCGAACAGAACATGAACGGCATCGATAATCTGATGTACATGTCATCTACCAGCGACTCTGCCGGTAACGTCACCATTACTCTGACATTCGAATCGGGTACGGATCCTGATATTGCGCAGGTGCAGGTTCAGAACAAGCTTCAGCTCGCCATGCCGCTTCTGCCGCAAGAAGTGCAGCAACAGGGGATCGGCGTGGAAAAATCCAGCAGCAGCTTCCTGCTGGTGGCTGGTTTCGTTTCGGATAATAAAAGCCTCACTCAGGACGATATCTCCGACTATGTTGCCTCTAACGTAAAAGATGCGATTAGCCGTACTTCCGGGGTTGGCGACGTGCAGCTTTTCGGTGCGCAGTATGCAATGCGCATCTGGCTGGACAGCAACGCGATGAATAAATACCAGCTGACGCCGCTGGATATCATTAACCAGCTGAAAACGCAGAACGATCAGATTGCTGCGGGCCAGCTGGGGGGAACGCCGTCTGTACCTGGACAGCAACTCAACGCCTCAATTATTGCTCAAACGCGCCTGAAATCGCCGGAAGAGTTTGGCCGGGTCACGCTGAAGGTGAACCAGGACGGCTCAATGGTCCACCT
This sequence comes from Enterobacter cloacae complex sp. 2022EL-00788, assembly GCF_026627565.1. Classification (NCBI taxonomy): domain Bacteria; kingdom Pseudomonadati; phylum Pseudomonadota; class Gammaproteobacteria; order Enterobacterales; family Enterobacteriaceae; genus Enterobacter; species Enterobacter cloacae complex sp. 2022EL-00788. The sequence goes on from NZ_JAPNMC010000004.1 coordinate 396,181, forward strand.
GAAAGATGTGGCCCGCATCGAGCTGGGTGGCGAAAACTACAACATGGTCACCAAAATTAACGGTCAGGCCGCAACGGGACTGGGGATCAAGCTGGCAACGGGCGCAAACGCGCTGGATACCGCTGCCGCCATCAAGAGCAAACTGGCGCAATTAAAGCCTTTCTTCCCTCAGGGTCTGAAGGTTGTCTATCCATACGACACTACCCCCTTCGTGAAGATTTCAATTCATGAGGTGGTGAAGACGCTGTTTGAAGCGATCGTTCTCGTGTTCCTGGTGATGTACCTGTTCCTGCAAAATCTGCGGGCGACCCTGATTCCGACAATTGCCGTGCCGGTGGTGTTACTTGGCACTTTTGCGGTACTGGCTGCGTTCGGCTTCTCCATTAACACGCTGACGATGTTCGGGATGGTACTGGCGATAGGCCTGCTGGTCGATGATGCCATCGTAGTGGTCGAGAACGTTGAGCGCGTCATGGTTGAAGACGGGCTGCCGCCAAAAGAGGCGACGCAGAAGTCGATGGAGCAGATCCAGGGCGCTCTGGTGGGCATAGCCATGGTGCTTTCGGCGGTGTTTATACCGATGGCATTTTTTGGTGGTTCAACCGGGGCTATCTATCGCCAGTTTTCACTCACTATCGTCTCCGCAATGGCTTTGTCGGTACTGGTGGCATTGATTTTAACCCCTGCCCTTTGTGCAACGCTGCTCAAACCCATATCCAGCGAGCATCATGAAAAGAAAGGTGGTTTCTTCGGCTGGTTTAACGCGCTTTTTGATAAGAGCGTGGAGCACTACAGCAACAGCGTGAGCGGCATATTACGCAAAACCGGGCGCTATCTGCTGGTGTACGTCATCATAGTCGGCGGCATGGCGGTACTGTTCCTGCGCTTACCTACCTCCTTCCTGCCGGAAGAGGATCAGGGGGTGTTTATGACGATGGTTCAGTTACCGGCAGGTGCGACGCAGATGCGTACCCAGCAGGTGCTCGACCAGGTTCAGGACTACTATCTGACGAAAGAGAAAGCGAACGTCGAATCGGTCTTTACCGTAAACGGGTTTAGCTTCAGCGGTCAGGGCCAGAACTCCGGTATCGCGTTTGTCAGTCTGAAGCCGTGGGAAGAACGTCCGGGCCATGAAAACGGCGTTGGAGCCATCGTCAGCCGCGCGACGAAAGCGTTCAGCCAGATTAAAGATGGCCTTGTATTTCCGTTTAACCTGCCCGCTATTATTGAACTGGGCACCGCAACTGGCTTCGATTTCGAACTGATCGATCAGGCAAACCTGGGGCATACGCAGCTAACGCAGGCGCGTAACCAGCTGCTTGGCCTGGTGAGGGAACATCCTGAATTACTGGTCCGCGTTCGCCCTAACGGCCTGGAAGATACGCCACAGTTCAAGCTGGATGTCGACCAGGAGAAGGCACAGGCGCTGGGGGTGAGCGTGTCTGACGTCAATCAAACGATTTCAACCGCGCTGGGTGGCACCTATGTAAACGACTTTATCGATCACGGACGTGTGAAAAAAGTCTACGTTCAGGCTGATGCACCCTTCCGCATGCTGCCCGGAGACATTAACGGCCTGTATGTGCGTAGCGCTAACGGCGAAATGGTGCCGTTCTCCGCCTTCAGCAGCTCTCACTGGATTTACGGTTCACCGCGTCTGGAGCGCTACAACGGTATGCCATCTATGGAGATCCTCGGTGAGTCAGCGCCAGGTAAAAGTACCGGTGAGGCGATGGCAATGATGGAAAGCCTCGCGTCGAAATTGCCTGCGGGCATCGGCTACGACTGGACGGGGATGTCATACCAGGAACGTCTCTCCGGTAATCAGGCTCCGGCACTGTACGCCATTTCACTGATTGTGGTGTTCCTGTGTCTGGCAGCGCTCTATGAAAGCTGGTCAATTCCATTCTCGGTTATGCTGGTCGTGCCCCTGGGGGTAATTGGTGCGCTTCTGGCGGCTTCCATGCGCGGCCTTAACAATGACGTTTACTTCCAGGTTGGGCTGCTCACGACAATTGGCTTATCCGCCAAGAACGCCATTTTGATCGTGGAGTTCGCCAAAGATCTGATGGATAAAGAGGGTAAAGGGATTATTGAAGCTACTCTGGAAGCCTCGCGGATGCGTCTGCGGCCTATCCTGATGACTTCTCTCGCATTTATCCTTGGCGTTATGCCGCTGGTAATCAGTAGTGGTGCAGGTAGCGGTGCACAAAATGCCGTCGGGACGGGCGTTATGGGAGGAATGTTGTCAGCAACGTTGCTGGCTATATTCTTCGTTCCTGTTTTCTTTGTAGTAGTCCGAAGACGGTTTACAAAGCACAGGGATTAATAAACGATAAAGGCACCTCGGGTGCCTTTTTTATTCCATTGTTTTCTGGAAACAAAAAAACCGCCTCTCCACATTTCCTCCATTAATAATGTCCATCCTTCTTTTTTCTCCATGATTTTTACAATTCACACAAATTGAGATTATTCCCCGTGCTGCACGGGATTGTTGCGGTGGTAAAATATCAACCAGTTCGTTAATTGCCGCATCGGCTTTATAGCGAATAAGCGATTATTTTGAGGTAACATCATGAAAAGATTCATTTCCGTTGCACTTCTCGCTGCGCTACTTGCTGGATGCGCGCACGACTCTCCATGTGTACCGGTATACGACGATCAGGGCCGACTGGTTCACACCAATACCTGTATGAAGGGCACCACCCAGGATAACTGGGAAACAGCAGGTGCGATTGCCGGAGGCGCCGCTGCAATAGCAGGTCTGACGCTGGGTATTGTCGCTTTGACCAAATAAATCAGCCTTTAAAAGCGCGGCAATGTCCGCGCTTTTATTTTTTCTGATGTATTCGTTTTCTGTATTTCGTCAGGGCTTTTCTGATATCAACGCTATTCTTTAGCCTATATTATTTTCAGCCACTCCCCTTATTCTCACGCCTGGATATTCAGTTCACCGGGCGCTGACGTGCAGCATTTTATCTCTGCAATACAGGCTGATTAAAAGGCTTTAATATACCCGCCCAGTATTAACATTGCGAGTAAATAGAGGAAGAAGAGGTTGATTAACGGAAGCTATAACGCAAAAAGGCCATCCTTTCGGATGGCCTTTCTACTTGTTTGATGTCTGGCAGTTCCCTACTCTCACATGGGGAGACCCCACACTACCATCGGCGCTACGGCGTTTCACTTCTGAGTTCGGCATGGGGTCAGGTGGGACCACCGCGCTAAAGCCGCCAGACAAATTCTTTTACTTCTTGCCGAACTTTAACCTAAGTATAAAGTGGTGCTGATACCCAGAGTCGAACTGGGGACCTCACCCTTACCAAGGGTGCGCTCTACCAACTGAGCCATATCAGCACGCTAAATTTGATGCCTGGCAGTTCCCTACTCTCACATGGGGAGACCCCACACTACCATCGGCGCTACGGCGTTTCACTTCTGAGTTCGGCATGGGGTCAGGTGGGACCACCGCGCTAAAGCCGCCAGGCAAATTCTGTTAATCTGTATCAGGCTGAAAATCTGTCTCTTCGCCAAAACATCTTCGGCGTTGTAAGGTTAAGCCTCACGGTTCATTAGTATCGGTTAGCTCAACGCATCGCTGCGCTTACACACCCGACCTATCAACGTCATAGTCTTTAACGTTCCTTCAGGAGACTTAAAGTCTCAGGGAGAACTCATCTCGGGGCAAGTTTCGTGCTTAGATGCTTTCAGCACTTATCTCTTCCGCATTTAGCTACCGGGCAGTGCCATTGGCATGACAACCC